>CBJNAE010000300.1:0-5433 GCA_966433995.1 uncultured Ideonella sp.
TCCATGGCGGAAGCATAAACGCAAAAACAAGATAAAACAAGAAAAAACGTGCATAGGTTTTGCGGCCCGGCTGTCCCGGCCGATGCCGCCGCGCTGCCTGCTGCTAGCATGAAGACATGCTCAGCCACCAACGGAAACAACTGCTGCTACAACGCCTCCACAGGGACGGCCAGCTGGAGGCCACGCCCCTGAGCGTGGAGCTGGGCGTGTCGGAAGACACCATCCGGCGCGACTTGCGCGACCTCGCCGCCGAAGGCCTGCTTCAGCGCGTGCACGGCGGCGCACTGCCCAGCTCGCAAGCCCTGGCCGATTTCGCGGGGCGCGAGCGGCTGGCGCCCGAACAGAAGGCCGCCATCGGCCGGGCCGCGGCGGCCCTGGTGCTGCCCGGCCAAGTGGTGTTCATCGACGGCGGCACCAGCGCCGTGCAGCTGGCACGCGCGCTCGACCCCCAGTTGCGCGCCACGGTGGTCACCCACAGCCCTTCGGTGGCGGTCGAGCTGGTGGCGCACCCCCACGTCGAGGTGCTGCTGGTCGGGGGCCGCCTGTTCAAGCATTCGGTGGTCGCCGTGGGCGCGTCCACCGCCGAGGCCATCGGCCGCGTCCGCGCGGACACCTATTTCATGGGGGTCAGCGGCATCCACCCGGAAGCTGGCCTGAGCACCGGCGACAGCGAGGAAGCCAGCGTGAAACGCGCCCTGCTGGCCAACGCGGCCGAGACGGTGGTGCTGGCCTCCTCCGAGAAACTCGGCGTGGCCTGCGCCCACGTGGTCGCGCCGGTCGCCTCGGCCACCACGCTGGTGGTGGCCCACGACGTCCCGAAGTCCGTGCTGCAACCTTATCGACGACTCGGCGTGCAGGTGCTGCAGGCGTCACGCCTTTAGATTTGGAATCTGCCTTGGCCATCCGAACCATCCTGAAAATGGGCGACCCGCGGCTGCTGCGGGTGGCCCAACCCGTCGAACGCTTCGACACGCCCGAGCTGCACGCCCTGGTGGCCGACCTCTTTGACACCATGCACGCGGCCAACGGCGCGGGCCTGGCGGCGCCGCAGATCGGCGTCGACCTGGCCGTGGTGATCTTCGGCTTCAAGCACAACGCCCGCTACCCGGAGGCGCCGGCCGTGCCCCAGACGGTGCTGATCAACCCGCTGATCGAGCCGCTGTCGGTCGAGGAAGAGAGCGGCTGGGAAGGTTGCCTGTCCGTCCCCGGCATGCGCGGCATGGTGCCGCGGTTCAGCCACATCCGCTACAGCGGCTTCGACGCCGCGGGCAACCGCATCGAACGCGAGGCCCAGGACTTCCACGCGCGCGTGGTGCAGCACGAATGCGACCACCTGATCGGCAAGCTCTACCCGATGCGGATCCGCGACTTCAACCAGTTCGGTTTCACCGAGGTGCTCTTCCCCGGCCTGGATGCGCGGGACGACGATTGACGCGCCGCTCCGCGCAGGCCGCGGTCAGCGCGCCGGCAACCCGGACAGCATCGGCTTGAGCCCTTGCCAGACATTGGCCAGCAGTTGGGGCTGCGCCTGTTCGTTGGGATGGATGCGGTCGCCCTGGAACAGGGAGTCGGCCTTCGGGCTGTCGGCCACGCCCTTGAGCAGGAAGGGCACGATTGACGTCTTCTGGTCTCGGGCGACTTTCTCGAAGACGGCCGCGAAATCCTCGGTGTAGCGGCGGCCGTAGTTGGGCGGCACCTGCATGCCTACCAGCAAAACCTTCGCGCCACTGTCTTTCGCCGCGCGGCTCATTTCGGCCAGGTTGGCCTCGGTCATGTTCAGCGGCAGGCCGCGCAGGGCGTCGTTGCTGCCCAGCTCGAACACCACCAGCTGCGGCTTGTGCTGCGCCAGCAGTGCCGGTAACCGGGAGCGGCCGCCCGAAGTGGTGTCGCCGCTGACGCTGGCGTTGACCACCTTGGCGCCGATTTTTTCCTGGACCAGGCGCTGTTCGAGCAGGGCCACCCAGCCGGCGCCGCGCTTGAGGCCGTATTCGGCCGACAGGCTGTCGCCGACGACCAGTAGCACCGGGCTGGCGCCCGCGGCTTGCGGCGGTTTTTTTCCCCCCGCCGCATCTGCGGCTGTTGCCGCGCCGGCGCTCAGGGCGAAGGCCAAAGCGGTAGAGTAGCCCAGCGCCGCGGTGCGGCTGGCCGCGGCCGTCCCCTTGCGCACCAGCCTGCGCAGAAACACCTTCACTTCCATCGGAATCCCCCATCACCCATGACCGACCCCATCATCGCGGTACAGAACGTCGGCAAGGACGTGCAAGACGCCACGGGCACCCTGACGATTCTCCATGACATCGACTTCCAGCTGCAGGCGCGGCAATCGGTGGCGATCGTGGGCGCCTCGGGGTCGGGCAAGAGCACGCTGCTGTCCATCATGGCCGGCTTGGACACTCCCACCCGCGGAACAGTTCAATTGCAAGGCACCGACCTTTTCTCGCTCGGCGAAGACGCGCGGGCGGAGGTCCGCGCGTTGAAGCTGGGATTCGTGTTCCAGAGTTTCCAACTGCTCGGCAACCTGACGGCCCTGGAGAACGTGATGCTGCCGCTGGAGCTGCAAGGCCGCCCCGACGCCCGCCAGTTGGCGACCGACATGCTCAGGCGCGTGGGCCTGGGCGAGCGGTTGCAGCACCACCCGCGCGTGCTGTCCGGCGGCGAGCAGCAGCGCGTCGCCCTGGCGCGCGCTTTCGTCGTGCGGCCGGCCGTGCTGCTGGCGGACGAACCCACCGGCAGCCTCGACTTCGCTACCGGCGAGACGGTGATGGCCCTGATGTTCGAACTCAACCGGGAAGCCGGCACGACGCTCGTGCTGGTGACCCACGACCGCGGCATCGCGTCGCGCTGCGACCGGCAACTGCGCATCGAGGCCGGCCGGCTCGCGGAATCGTCCGCGTCTTGACTCTGCCGCCAGGGCCGGCGTCAGGCGACGAAGAAAAAAGGCTGCCCATGGGCAGCCCTTCTTTCCGTTGGCCGGCGCGCGGGACGCGGCAGCGGCCGGGTGCCGATCACTTGAAGGTGTAATCGGTCTTGGCCTTCTTGCGGATGTCTTCCTGGAAGTTGGCCATCTTCTGCTGCTGCAGGCCCTGCTTGATCTTGTCCTTCACTTCTTCGAGCGCGGGGAACTGCGCGTCGCGAGTTTCTTCGAGCTTGATGATGTGGTAGCCGAACTGCGATTTCACCGGGGTGTCGGTGACTTCGCCCTTCTTGAGTTTGATCATGGCCTGGGAGAACTCCGGCACGAAGCCGTTGGGGTTGGCGAAGCCGAGGTCGCCGCCGTTCTCGCCCGATCCCGGATCCTTGGAGTTCTTCTTGGCGAGTTCCTCGAACTTGGCGCCGGCCTTGATCTGCTTGATCAGGGAGACGGCGTCTTCTTCCTTCTCGACCAGGATGTGGCGGGCGCGGTACTCGGTGCCGGAGGACTGGGCCTTGGCCTTCTCGTATTCGGCGGCGATCTCGGCGTCGGTCACCGGGTTCTTGGCCTGGTAGTCCATGAACATCGTCTGGATCAGCAGGCCGGTCTTCAAGGTTTCGACGCGGGCGATGTAGTCGGGGTTGCGCTCCAGGCCCAGCTTCTTGGCTTCCTGCGACATGATCTCGTCCATCACCAGCTTGTCGCGCACGCGCTGCTCGGTGTCGGGGCGCAAGGTCTGGCCCTGGGCGGCGGCGTCGGCGTTGAGCTGCTTCATGAAGGAATCGAAGCGGGCCTTGGGGACGGGCTTGCCGTTGACGATGGCGATGTTCTGCGCCGTGGCGGCCAGCGGCGAGGCGAGCAGGGCCACCAACATGGCGGCGGGAAGGAGGCGGAGGGAAAGCGTCTTGTTCATCATGTTGCGGGAGGGCCTTTCAACCCGGGAGCGGTGGAGTCAGCAGAATTGCGCGGCGTTCGACGCGAAGGCGATCGATTGGTTCATCTGCCGCGGGGAAAAACGAAAGAGGAATGTGACGGGCGGTGAGCGGTGGCCCTTGCCGCTGCTTCATCAAGCCTTGCCGGCTTCGCCGGGGGCGCGGGCATCGATGGCCAGTGCGTGGATGCCCTGCGCCATCAAGGCGGAGAGCGAATCATAAACGAGCCGGTGCCGCGCCACGCGGGTCATGCCGGCGAAACGGTTGCTCACAATTCGGACGCTGAAATGCCGGCCTTCCCGGGCCCCGGCGTGCCCGGCGTGGAGGTGGCTGTCGTCCTGGACGGCCAGTTCGTCGGGCTGCAGCAGGGCTTGCAGCGCGTTCTCGATGTCTTGCACGGTGACTGCCATGGACCGTTCCCGCCTCAACCGGCCGACCTGCCGTTTTCGCCGGCGGCCGGGGATTCGTCGGGCAGCAGGTGCTTGTTCATGTAGATGCCCTGCGCCACGGTGAACACGAGCATCAGGCCGAGGCTGCCGAACACTTTGAAATTCACCCAGGTGGGCGTCGGGAAGTTGTAGGCGATATAGAGGTTGAGCACCCCCATGCCCGCGAAGAAGGCGACCCAGGCCCAGTTCAATTGCGACCAGACGCGCTGCGGCAACCGCACGTCCTTCATCAAGGCCTGCAGCAGGTTCTTGCCGAAGAAGGCGGGCGCCGCCCAGAACGACAGGCCCATGACCCAATACAGCACGCTGGGCTTCCACTTGATGAAGGTGTCGCTGTGGAACCAGACGGTGGCCCCGCCCAGCACCACGACCAGCGCAAGGCTGACCCAGAGCATCATGTCCACCTTCTTGCCTCGCAGCACGAGCCACGCCACTTGCAGCAGCGTGGCGGCGATGACCACCACCGTGGCCAGCAGCACCGGCGCCTCGGCGGCGCCGACCGCGCCGCCGGAGACCAGGAAGCCCAGGTGCTCGGTGGCGAAGGCGGAGGCCCAGTCGACGTGGTTCTCGGCGTATTTGTAGGTGCCGAAAAAGAGCAGGATCGGTAGGAAGTCGAGCAGGATTTTCATGAACAGCGGAGGACGCGCGGTGGAGTGCCCTGGTCAGGCCGAAGGATCGAAGTCTATCGCGGCCGAATTGATGCAGAAGCGCTCGCCTGTGGGCGCAGGGCCGTCCGGGAAGACGTGGCCGAGGTGGGAGCCGCAGCGGTTGCAGCGCACTTCCACGCGCACCATGCCGTGGCTGCGGTCGACCACGCGCTCGATGACTTCGCTGTTGATCGGCCGGTCGTAGCTCGGCCAGCCGCAGCCGGCGTCGAACTTGGTCGACGACTCGAACAGCGGCGTGCCGCATCCCACGCAGTTGTAGCGGCCGGGCTCCCAGTGGTCCCAGTAGCGGCCGGTGAAGGCGCGTTCGGTGGCGGATTGCCGCGCCACCTGGTATTGCACCGGGTCGAGCGACTGGCGCCACTCTTCGTCGGTCTTGTGCACCGGGTAGGTTTTGTCGGGCGTGGTTTTGTTCATGGCGGTCAGGAGGTTGCGCCGCGTTTTCGAGGCGCGGCTTCCAAAGATCAGGAAGAGCA
>CBJNAE010000301.1:0-5413 GCA_966433995.1 uncultured Ideonella sp.
TGTCCCTGGGCGTGACCTTCCCTTTGAACATCCTGTTCGGGATACCCCTTTACGCCGCGGCCGCAAAGCACTTCCTGGCGTGAAGCCGCGAAATGGCTCATGCGGGTTCCAGCGCTTCGGCGAGCCGTTCCAGCGCCTCGTGCATGGCGTCGCAAAGCCGGGGGGACAAGGCCGCTTCGGGGGTTTGCGCGGTGAGGGCCAAGTCGCTGCCGTCATCGTCGACGGAGAGGAACACCGGGAAATGCGTGCGTTCCTCACCCCACAGGAAAGTGATGCCCGGCCAGGCGGGCGCGCCGGGTTCCAGGCGGCCTTTGGCGCTGTGGCGGTAGTTCAGCACCGCGGTGAACAGCGGCGCGGGCGCCTCGAAGGCCGTGCAGCGTTCGACCAGCGACAGCGGCGCATGCTCGTGCAGCGACAGCTCCGCGAGCAGGGCGTGGACGTCCCTGACCTGCGCCCGCGAGTCTTTCCCGCCCAGCTGGACGCGCATGGGCAAAGTGTTGACGTGCAGGCCCATCGCCCGATCGGCGCTGTCGCCGTGGAGCCGGCCGAACAGCACCGTGCCGAACAACACGTCGTCCCGCCGGGTGGCCTGGGCGAGGAGCCTCGCCCAGGCGAGGTGGCACAGCGCGGCCGTGCCGGTGCCGAGCGCGCGCGCCTGCCGGCGCAGCCGCCGCGCCAGCGCCGGCTCCACGGGCAGCTGGCTTTCGGCGATGGCTGAGCCGTCGCCGGGGACGGCCGTCAGGCCGAAGGGGACCGTGGGTTCGCGGACATTGCCGAGCATGCGCCGGAAGAACTCGGCCGCATCCGGTCGGTCGGCGGCCTGCTTCGCCCGCTCGACGTAGGCGCGGTAAGGCCGTGGGCTGGGCAGCGCATGGGCGAGCCCCGCCATGTGCGCGCCGAGTTCGGTCGCCAGAAGGTCCAGCGACGTGTGGTCGAAGACGAGGTGGTGGGTCAGCAGCACGACCAGCCAACGCTCGTTGGCCGCGTCCTGCGCGACGACGGCGCGCAGCAACGGCGCCCGCCGCACGTCCATGCGGTGCCTGTGCTGGGCGAAACGGGCTTTCAGCCGGGCGTCGATGGCCCCATCCGCGGGGTCGAGGTCCAGCCACTCCACGGGCAACGGGGCGCGGCGCAGCACGACTTGAAGCGGCTGGGGCAGGCCCTCCCACAGCAACGCGGTGCGTAGCACGTCGTGGCGGTCGATCAGGGCCTGGAGTGCTTGCAACAGGGATTCCACGCGCGCCGGCCCGTCCGCGGCGAACAGGGCGGGCGTCGAGTAGGGGTCGCCCTCGACGGCCCCGCGGCAGTGGGCCAACAGGCCCTCTTGCTCGGGGCCGAGGGGGTAGGCGTCCTGCACATTGGCGATCCCGCCGGGCACGTTCGCGGCGATGCGGTTCCACGCCTCACCGCTCAATGCGACGAGCGGGGGCTGCGGCACCGCCCCGTCGGATGCGGCCCCGGGGGCTTCGCTCACCCAGCGCGTCGCGGCCGCGAAATCCGCCAGGGTCGGCGCGGTGAACAGGGTGCCGGCATCTGCGTCGAACCCGCTTTCGCGCATGCGCTGGATCAGCGTCACCGCCAGCAGCGAATGGCCCCCGAGTTCGAAGAAGTTGTCGTCCCTGCCGACCCGCTCCACTCTCAGCAGGTCGGCCCAGATCCCCGCCAGGATGGCCTCCCGCGGCGTGGCCGGCGCGACATGGCGCCCCTCGGCATGGTCGCGCCGGGGGCGCGGCAGCGCCTTGCGGTCGACCTTGCCGTTCGACGTGCGCGGCATGTCGTCGAGCAGCACGACGTGGTGCGGCACCATGTGCCGAGGCAGCGAGCGTTCCACTCCGCGCCTGAGCAGGCGCGCCGCCTCCGCCCGGGCGCGCGCGTCGGGCCGGGCTTGCGCGGGGCGCTCCGCGCCGAGCGCGCCCGCGGCCTGCCGCATGGCTCCCGGCCCGGCCGGGGGCGCCTCCCCCCGCAGGACCACATACGCCGCCAGGCGCTGGTCGCCGGGCGTTTCTTCCAGCAGGAGGACGGCCGCTTCCCGGACCATGGGTTGGGCGAGCAGCGCCGCCTCGATGTCGGGAAGCTCGATGCGAAAGCCGCGCACTTTGACCTGGTGGTCCGTGCGCCCCAGGAATTCGAGCTCGCCCGCCGGCGTCCAGCGGCCGAGGTCCCCGGTCCGGTACATGCGCTCGCCGGGCCGGCCGGCGAATGGAAGCGGCAGGAAGTTCTCGGCCGTCAGGTCGACGTTGCGCAGGTAGCCCCTCGCGACGCCTTCGCCGCTGATGTAGATGCCGCCTGCCACGCCGACTGGCACCGGCTGCAGGCATTCGTCCAGCACATGGATCCGCATGTTCTCGATGGGCTTGCCGATCGGCACGCTGGCGGCCTCGTGGCCCGGGTCGCACAGATGGAACGTGCTCCACACGCAGCCTTCGGTCGGCCCATAGCCGTTGAACAGGCGGGCTTGCGGCAGCTTGGCGTGGTGCTGCCTGACCAGGCTGGCGCCGCAGGCCTCCCCGGCGACCATGACGGTCGACAGCGACGCCAGCTTCCAGGGCTCCGCCCCCTCCAGCAAAAGCGCGTGGAACGACGGGATGGCGAGCAGGTGGGTGATGGCATGCCGCTCGATCAGCTTCGCCGCGGCCTCCACGTCGTTGTGCTCCCGGTCCGAGGCGAGGAAGAGCGTGCCGCCGCTGGACAAGGTCCAGAAGACGCCGAAGACCGACCCGTCGAAGGCGAACGACCAGGTCATCAGGAAGCGTTCCACCGGATCGGGGAAGTGGGCGCGCTGGGCATTCATCAGGTGGAGCAGGTTGGCCCGGGAAACGGCCACGCCCTTCGGCCGGCCGGTGGAGCCGGAGGTGTAGATCACATAGGCGAGGTCGCCGGCGCCGCCCGCGCAATCGACGGGATGGGTGGATTGCTTCCCGATCTCGCCGTGGTCGCCGTCGATGAACACGGTCGGCACGGGCGGGTCGGGGAGGCGTCCGGGCAGGTCGCGCCGGCTGACCAGCAACGACGGCCGCGCGTCCTCCAGGGTGCGCGACAACCGCTCGCGGGGGTAGGTGGGGTCCAGCGGCAGATAGGCGGCCCCAGCCTTGAGGACCGCCAGGATGCCTACGACCATGTCGATGGACCGTCCCAGCAGCAAGCCGACGATGCTGTCCGGCCCCAGGGCGTGCCTCGACAGGAGGTGGCGGGCCAGGCGGTTGGCGCGTGCATCCAATTCGCCATAGGTGACTTCGCTTTCGCCGGCCACCACGGCCGGGCGGCCGGCATGCCGCCTCACCTGCGCATCGAATCTGGCGAGCAAGCCGGAATCTGGTTCTGCATGGCTGCACGCCGTGCGGTTCCATTGTTCGATCTGGACGGCCTCCTCCCGCGTCAGCATGGGCAAGTCCCGGACCGGGATGCCGGGCGCCTCCATGGCGGCATGCAGGACGTGCAGCAAGCGCCGCTGAACCGCCGCCGCCTCGTCCTCCTGCCAATAGGCCCGGTTGAAGACGAAGTCGATCTGTACCGGTGCGTCGCCATGGAATTCACACACATAAACCATGAGGGGGTGAGGCAAGTGCGCGTTCGCCAGGTGGACCACCGTGCCGCTGGAGGGCCCGAACCTGACGCCATGGTCGTGGCGCCCATAGGACAGGCCGATGTCGAACGACCGCTGCCGCCCGCCTGCGGCGCTGCTGCCAGCACCGCTGTCCGGCGGGCCGGGCGGGAAGCGTCGGCGGCGATAGTCCTGCCTGAGCTGGCGGCCTATCCGGTGGAGCAGATCCCCGAAGCTCAACGCCTTGCCGAATTCGAAGCGTGTGACCGCCACGCCGGCGAACAGGCCGGCCGTCGCCTTGAAGGCGGCCCCGGGGCGGTTCAACGAGGGCAGGCCCATCACCAATCCGTCGCGCTGCTCGGTGCGCGTGAAATACACGTAGAGCGCCGCGACGACGGCGTGGAATGCCGTGCCGCCGTGGAGCCGGGCCATCTCGCCGACGCGGTCGTACCAGTCGCGGGGCAGCGACAAAGTGCCGCACCAGCCGGGAATCCCGTCCGCCGCTTGTGCGGGCCGGTGGCGTGCCGCGAACAAGGGCGGGCATGCCGGATCGGATTCGCCCGCCCCGCATCGCCGGTGCGCGTCGAGCGCCGGCGACGCGGCGTAGGCGCGGCGTGCCTCCACGAAAGCCCGGTAGGAGGGCGCGCGGGCATGGAAATCCGAGCCCGCCGCCAGGGCCGTGTAAATCGCCGCCAGCGAGCGGGCCAGCAATCCGACGGACCAGCCGTCCGCGATCAAATGGTGGTAGTTGGCGAAGATGCGGAAGGAGTCCGGGGCGAGTTTCAGCAGCGCATACCGGAAAAGGGGCTGGCCTTGCAGGGCGAACGGCTCCGTGAACCGCTGGCGCATCCAGCGCAGCGAGGCTTCGTGCGGCGTGGGCTCCAGCGACAGGTCGACGAACGGGGCGGGCACCGCCATCTCTGACGCGAAGCCCTGCATCGGTGCCGCGCCAGCTTGCCGGCCCGCGACCAGCACGGTGCGCAAGGCGTCGTGCTTGTGCACCAGCCATCGCACCGCTTGCTCGAACAGCAGGGCGTCCACGGGCCCGTCGACCTGCAAGTAGCCGCCGATGTTGTAGAGCGGCGAGTCGCCGTGGAGTATCTGCTCCGACCAGATCGCGGCTTGGGGGGCGCTCAGGGGAATCAAGCCGGCGATTTCTGGGAGTTGGGCGGGCGAGTTCATTCTTGGAAGACAGGTTCTGTTGAAAGCGGCCATGCCGCGGCCGGCCCGACCGGCAAGGCCGGGCCATCGGGGTGACGCAAAGGGATGCGGGAGGGGCGCGTTGCCGCCTAAGCGGGGGCGAAAAGTCTCAAGCCTGGACGGCCTCGGCCTCGGCGCGAAGGCTCAACGGCCGCAGGTCGGTCCACACCCGGCGCACGTGGGCCAGGCATTCGGACTTGGAACCGGACACGCCTTCGTCGCGCCATCCCGGCGCGTTCGCCAAGTGACTGGGCCAGAGCGCATATTGCGCTTCGTGGTTGATCACCACCTTGTAACGCAGGGTTTCGTCCATTCGATTTTTCTCCGGAGTCCGTGGATGCCGAAGCGCGCGCAACGGCATGCGCCAGTCTGGAAAATCGCCGTGACGGTTCCATGACGCCGCGCCCGGGAGGGGCTGACTTATCGGAATGAATTCCAGTCGGTTTCAGAATGACGGGCGCCGGCCGACGCTCGACCGGAGCCCCCGTTACCGCGCGGCGCTACCGGCCTCGAACACCCCCTGCCTGGTGATCCTGATCCGCTCGACGTCCATCTTGAAGAAGGATTCGAAGGCCTGCTTCGACGCCTTGCGCATTTCCGACGCCGAGGCGGCGTCTGGGTTTTTCGAGAGCAGGTATTGCTCGGTGGCCATGTACATCCCGATGCTGGCGA
>CBJNAE010000302.1:0-5332 GCA_966433995.1 uncultured Ideonella sp.
TGCGCCCCTTTCAGCTGCCCACGCACATCCGATTTCTCTGTTTCACTGGACTAGGGCCGCATTGGCTTGCGGTGCCAAAGTCGTCATCGTCCCCGACCTCCTCCAACCGACGGAAGAACTGCGTTCCGAAGCGTTTCAGGTGCTTTCATCGCTGCGTGAGGCCGCACCCCGGGCGAGCCAGTGGTTCAGCGCGAAGTGAAGCTTGAAACCCCGCTTGGGTTGCAGGCGTCCATGGCGGCGACGCCTCAGCGGCGCTGAAAGTGGCCGACACGCGGATGCAAAGACCCCGCCATCGGAAACTCCGATCAACCAATGGAAATTTTTTGAGTTTGCGCGGGTCGGCCCGCTTTCGCAAACTGCGGTTCCCCCATCCGTACCGAACCGCCATGCACAAGACAGCCGCGCAACTCGTCAGCGAAGCCTATGCGTCGATAGAGAGCCTCACCGTTGATCAACTCAGCCGCGAACTCGCGGCCCACGAATTGGTCCTGGTCGACATCCGGGAAGCGGAAGAACACAAGGCGCAGGCCATACCGGGCGCCTTGTCGATGCCCAGGGGCATGCTGGAGTTCTACGCCGACCCGACCAACCCGTTCCACCGCCCCGAACTCCACCCCTCCCGGCGCGTCGTCCTGTACTGCGGCTCGGGCGGCCGCTCCGCCCTGGCGGTCAGCGCGCTGCAGGGCATGGGCTACAGCCGCATCGCCCAGCTGGAAGGGGGCATCAAAGGCTGGGAGGCGGCGGGGATGCCGGTGGTTGCCGCGGGTGACCCGGCATCCTGACCGGGTTTTCCGGAACCCTCGGCGGCTCCGTCCCGATGCCGGGCCGTGAGCGCCGCCCGCGGCTGGGCTCGTCGGCGCCGGACGGGCAAAATCCCCTGGCACCGCAAGCCTTCGCCTACAACCGCTTCGCCCAGCCATGGCCACGATCCGCCGCGCCCGCTTCCCCTCGGATCTCGACGATGTCGTCGCCATTTTTCGCGAATACGTCGCCAGCCCGACGGTGGACCTCGGCTTCCAGGACTACGAAGTCGAATTCGCCGACCTGCCTGGCAAATACGCCGAACCGGACGGCTGCGTGCTCCTGGCCTGGGAGGGCGGCGCCGTGGCCGGTTGCGCCGCGCTGCGCCGGGTGGACGGCGTGCGCTGCGAACTCAAGCGGGTTTACGTCCGTCCCGGCGCCCGGCAAAGGGGCACCGGCCGCCGGCTTGTCGAACAGATGATCCGCGAGTCCCACGCCATGGGCTACGCCACCCTGTGCCTGGACGTCTTGCCCGAGTTCACGGCGGCCCAGCGCTTGTATGAGTCCCTCGGCTTCGTCACCGCCGAAGCCGTCAGCCACAACCCGGTTCCCGGGACCCGGTTTTTGGCCTTGGACCTGCGGGCGGCAGCCACGCTTTCCTGAGCCGGGCAGGCCCCCGGGAAACACGCCTTGCGGCCGCGGGCGCTTCGACGCCTTCCTCGTGCACCACTGGGCAGCCCGGGGCACCGGGAAAGCATGGCGGCCTACGGCCTTTCGTCGTCCGAGATCGACCTGGTCTTGCCGCACCGGCTTTGAGCCCCGACCGTTGCCGGCGCGAGGGCCGGCAACAGCCTTCCCCCGGGGGGCTGCCGCGGCATGCCCCACAGCCTTGGCACAAGGTGTGCTTATGTCTTGCATACAAGATTTGTGTGCACAAAAGCGGTTCGTTTTCCAGCCGCGGCCGCCAGGTCTTGCTTGCACACGACCCGCACCATGACCGCAGCCGCACCAAAAAAGAAAACCCGCGAGGGTGCCGTCGCGCCAGGCCGCACCGATTCCGTGCCGCCGGCGTTGCGGTCGCCGAGCCCGGACCTGATGGCCGACCGCATCGTCGACGCCATCCTCGCCGGGCGCATCGCCGCCGGCCAGCGGCTGGGCGAGCAGTCGCTGGCCACGCTCTTCGGCGTCAGCCGCACGCTGGTGCGAGAGGCGCTGTCGCGCTTGTCGGCGCGCGGCATGGTCGAGGTCAGCTCGCGGCGCGGCTGGTATGTGGTGCAACCGTCGCGCGCCGAGGCGCGCGAGGCCTTCGACGCGCGGCTGGCCATCGAGACCGGCCTGGCCCACACCCTGCCCGAGCGGCTGCCGGCCGCCGCGCTGAAGCGGCTGAAGCAGCACGTGGCGCGCGAGCGCGCCGCCATCCGCGCCGGCGACCCGGGCGAGCGCAGCTACCTGCTCGGCGACTTCCATGTCTGCCTGGCCGAGTGCGCCGGCAATTCGCTGCTGGCCGACATCCTGAAAGACCTCACCGCCCGCACCACGCTGGTGGCCACCTTGTTCCAGTCCACCCACGACGCCGCGCGTTCCTGCGCGGAGCATGCGGGGATCGTCGAAGCGCTGGAGGCCGGCGACCGGGGGCTGGCCGTCGAGCGCATCCGCGCGCACATCGAATCGGTGGCCGACCACCTCGGCGCCGAACCGGTCGCTGACGACCCGTTGGCGCCCTTGCGCTCGGCGCTGGCCGCGCCGCCCCGTCCGATCGGCGGCGCCCCGGCGCGGCGCCGCTTGTTCACCGGCCTGGCAGGGGTGTCGGAATGAGCCTTCGGCCCACTCCCGCATGCGCTTTCCCTTCGGAACGCGGTGCGGCCGCACGCCGCGCCTGCCGTGCCCCCGCCCATCCCGATACCGGTGGCGCCCCGCCGCCGCCCACCGTGACCCATCCGCCAACCCACCCCTTGCCTGAGGAGCCCTTCGCCATGACCCAGAACCGCAACCCCTCCCGCCGCGTCGCCCTGTTGCGCGCCGGCCTGTGCCTGGCGCTTTCCTGCTGCGCGCCGCTGCTCGCGCAGGCGCAGTCCGCGCTGGACGACGTCCTGGCCCGCAAAGCGGTCCACATCGCCGTCCCCACCGATTTCCCGCCCTACGGCTTCGTCGGCACCGACCTGCAGCCCCAGGGGCTGGACATCGACATGGCCCGCCACATCGCCGCCAAGCTCGGTGTGAAGGTGGAGCTGGTGCCGGTGACCAGTGCCAACCGCATCGCCTACCTGCAGACGAAGAAAGCCGACCTGGTGATCTCCACGCTGGGCAAGAACGCCGAGCGCGAGAAGGTCATCGACTTCACCGCCGCCTATTCGCCTTTCTTCCAGGCGGTGTTCGCCGCCAAGGGCGTGGCGGTGAAGGGCGCGGCCGACCTGGGCGGCAAGACCGTGGGCGTCACCCGCGGCGCGATCGAGGACATGGAGCTGACCCGGGTCGCGCCGGCCTCTGCCGACATCAAGCGCTTCGAGGACAACAACGCCACCGTGGCGGCCTTTGTCTCCGGCCAGGTCCAGGTGGTCGCCACCGGGGCCTCGGTGGCCGGCAGCATGATGGCGCGCAACCCGCAGCTCGACGCCGAGTACAAGTTCACGCTCAAGGACTCGCCCAATTTCATCGGCGTCGGCAAGGGCGAGGACAAGCTGCGCCTGAAAGTGAACGAAATCATCGCCGCGGCCAAGGCCTCGGGCGACCTCGACAAGATGGCGCAGCGCTGGCTCGGCCGGCCTGCGGGCGAGCTGCCGAATTGAGGCGTGCCGGTCCGAACGGGAATTCCTCATGGTCACCCTCGATTTCCCCGCCGTGCTGTCGCAGTGGCCCGGCCTGCTGCGCGGCGCCGCGTTCACGCTAGGCCTGACCGCCGTGTCGGCCGTGCTCGGCGTTGGCCTGGGCATCGCCTGCGGCTGGGCGCGGGCCTGGGGGCCGCGCTGGCTGTCGGCCGCAGTGGCGGTCTATGTGGAGCTGGTCCGCAACACGCCCTTCATCGTGCAGTTGTTCTTCATCTTCTTCGGCTTGCCCAGCCTGGGGATCAAGCTGACTCCCGAGGCGGCTTCGGTGCTCGCCATGGTGGTCAACCTGGGCGCCTATGCGGCCGAGATCGTGCGCGCCGGCATCGAGAGCACGCCGCGTGGCCTGGTCGAGGCGGCGCGCAGCCTGGCGCTGACGCCGGCCCAGGTGTTCACCCGGGTGGTGCTGCCGCCGGCGCTGGGCCGCGTCTGGCCGGCCATGGTCGGCCAGATCGTCATCGTGATGCTCGGCTCGGCGGTGTGCGGGCAGATTTCGGCGCAGGAGCTGAGCTACGCCGCCAACCTGATCCAGAGCCGCAACTTCCGCGCCTTCGAGGCCTACATCGTGGCCACGGCGGTGTACCTGTCGATGGCGATGGGGTTGAGGGCATTCCTGAACTGGGTGGGGCCGCGCTGGGTGTTCGGGCACGTGGCGCCGAGGGGGGCGCATGGTTGAAGCTCAATCACTTCCGTTCGTTCTGGGCTTGTCGAAGGGGCTTTGTGCCGTTGATGGGTTGAAGCAGTTGAGGTCCGCGCAGAGGGCTTCGACAGGCTCAGCCCGAACGGTGGTTGATGGGGCTTCGACAGGCTCAGCCCGAACGGTGGTTGATGGGGCTTCGACAGGCTCAGCCCGAACGGTGGTTGATGGGGCTTCGGCAGGCTCAGCCCGAACGGTGATTGATGGGGCTTCGACAGGCTCAGCCCGAACGGCGGATGCCGGCGTTTCATTTTTCCCCGTTCACCCTGACCCTTCGACAAGCTCAGGAGTAAACGCAGCGCTACGCGCTGTCGAAGGGCCCGGGCCTCTCCCATTCAAAAAGGAGGCCCCTGCCCATGGTTGACTTCACCCTCTGGGACATCTTCCGCAACCTGCTGCTCGCCGCACGCTGGACACTCGGCTTGTCACTGATGGCCTTCGTCGGCGGCGGGCTGGTGGCGGTGGCGCTGCTGTGGGCGCGGCTGTCCGGCGGCGCCGGGGCGGGGCGGGCGGTGGCGGCATACGTGCAGGTCTTCCAGGGCACACCGCTGCTGATGCAGCTCTTCCTCGCCTACTTCGGCCTGGCGCTGTTCGGCGTGCACGTGTCGGCGTGGACGGCCGCCGGCCTGGCGCTGACGCTCTACGCCAGCGCCTTCCTGGCCGAGATCTGGCGCGGCTGCGTCGACGCCGTGCCCAAGGGCCAATGGGAGGCGGCCGACAGCCTGGCGCTGTCCTTCGCCGAGAAGATGCGCCACGTGGTGGGCCCGCAAGCGCTGCGCATCGCGGTGCCTCCCACGGTGGGCTTCCTGGTGCAGGTGATCAAGGGCACCGCCCTGGCGTCGGTCATCGGCTTCGTCGAGCTGACCAAGGCCGGCACGATGATCGCCAACGCGACCTTCAAGCCGTTCACCGTCTACGCCTGCGTGGCGCTGGTGTATTTCATGCTGTGCTGGCCGGTGTCGGCCTGCAGCCGCAAGCTGGAGAGGAGTTTCAAACGTGGCCGCTGATCAACCAACCGCCGCGGGCGACCCCATCGTCCGTATCCAGGCGCTGCGCAAGCGCTTCGGCGACA
>CBJNAE010000303.1:0-5330 GCA_966433995.1 uncultured Ideonella sp.
GACCCGGCCACCGCGCCCACGAGCGACCAGCCGCCCTGCCCCACCCCGCCCCAATAAAGGAAAGCCGCCTGCACCTTGGGGTTCCGGTCGACCAACAGCGAGAACTGCTTCTTCTGCGGCACGACACCGCGCGCGGCCAGCGATTCGTCCAGCAAGCGCGCATAAAGCGCGGATTCTTCTGTGGGGACGTCGAGCCGCCTGTCCACCGACCCCCTGAACTCGGCCGCCAGCGGCGGCGCTTCTTCCAGCCTCAAGGCGCCGTCGGGCCATACACCTGAAACCGGCGACGCGAAGGCCGCGCACCACACCACCGCGCATGCCGGGAGCAGCGACCTCGACCATTTCGGACTCATGCCGACAGTCTGGGCCCCTATCGCGGCGGTCGGCCTGACCTCCGTCAAATGGCAAGCGCCCTGGCTTGATCTGCCGCAAACCGCGGCCCGGCGGCAGCCCTACGATGGGCTTCGCAAGCTTTGAAGGACGCCGCAATGCCCGGTTGGCTGCACGCACTCAGATGGCTGTTGATCGTGGGCATTGCCGGCGCCGTGCTCGCGCTCGCAGCGGTCGGGCTGGTGTGGTTCCTCGCCCTGCGCGATTGAGCGGACTTCAATTTGGTTGACACGGGTCAACTGGTCTAGTGTGGTGTCCCGCTGATAACTGACAAAAGTGGAATCGATGGATTGCAAGTCAGGGCAAGGCGTAAACCGCAGCGATACCAGGCGGTATCGCGAGGATTTGCAACGCGGCCCTGGCTTGCGCAAGACACGATTGCATTGGCAGTTATCAGCGGGACACCACACTAGTCCAGTGAAACAGAGAAATCGGATGTGCGATTTCTCTGTTTCACTGGACTAGGGCCTGTTAACACTAAAAGAAATCCCGCCGTCCCAAAGGATGGCATCTTGAAGCCCGAAGCTTCCCTTCCGATAGAAAGGACCCCTCATGCACACCCAGACAGACAACAAACCTTCCATGGCCTGCAGCCTGCGGAACATGATCGATGAGGCCGATCATCTGCTGAAGTCGTCGGCCACGGCCGGGGACGAAAAGCTCGAAGCCTTGCACGCGAAGTTCGCGGCCCAGGTCAAAGACCTGCGGGGCGAACTCGACGCCATGGAACGCAATGCCCTGGCCACCGCCAAGCGCGCCGCGCGCCAGGCCGACGAAGCATTGCATGCCCACCCCTACAAGGCCTTGGCCGCGGCCGGCGCGGCGGGATTGTTGATCGGCTTCCTCGCGGCCCGCCGCTGACGGGATGGCTCCGCCCGGAGAAGAAAAGCCGGCGGGCTTGTGCACCGCCGTGCTGCGGGTGGCGGCCAGCCTGCTCGACATCGGGCGGACACGACTGGAACTCGTGGCCGCCGAGATCGAGGAAGAGCGCCTGCGCCTGTCCCGCCAAGTGGCTTGGGCCGCGGCGGCGATGCTGCTGGCCTTCTTGGCCGCGCTCTGCGGCTCGGCGTGGGCCGTGCTGTGGTGCGAGCCTCGGGACCGCGCCGCGGTGCTGGGCGGCCTGGCCCTGCTCCACCTGTGCGGCGCTTCGGCCGCCGGTTGGCGTTGGGTGCGGCAGCGCCGGCGCGAGCCGGCCCTCCTGCAAGCCACGTTGGATGAACTGCGACGTGACATCGACAACATGCGCTCGGCCGCTGGCTTGGAGGAAGGCAGTTGAAGGCCACCGAATCCGATTACATCCTCGTCAAACGCCAGCTGCTGCGCCTGCGCATCGGCCTGCAACGCCTGAGGCTGGCGCGCGACATGGCGGCCTTGCGACACGCGGCCGAGCCGGCCGTCATGGCGAGGAATGTCTTGCTCCATCGCGTCGCGGGCCCATCCCGCTGGCTTTGGGTCGCCTCGCTGGCATGGCGGGCATGGCGCGCATTGGCCAGGACCCGGCAGGATCGTTGACCGCCTCGCGCGGCCCACTTCAACGCGCCCGGCCGCTGGCTAAGCAGGATCCTTGACACTCCCAGGCACCGGCGATCCCAGCCACTCCCGCCAAAGCGTCAGCGCCAGGGCCAGCACCACCGGCCCGACGAACAGGCCGACAAGGCCGAAAGCCGCCACGCCTCCCAGCACGCCGAACATCACCAACAAGAAGGGGACTTGCGCCGCTTTGCTGATGACCACCGGTCGCAGCAGGTTGTCGATCCAGCTGACCGCGACCATGCCCCACACCAGCAAGACCATGGCCGCGGCGGGCCGTCCGGTGAGCATCAGCCAAATGCCCAGCGGAACCCAGACCAGGGGCGTGCCCCAGGGGATGAGCGCCACCGCGGCGGTCAGCGCCGCCCATGCGACCGGCGCGTCCAGTCCCACCATCCAGTAACCGAAGCCCGCGAGCATGCCTTGGGCCAGGGCGGAAGCGGCCAGGCCATACATGATTGCCCTGACGGTGGTGCCCGCGGCCCGCAAATACGATTCCGACCGGTCGGACAAGGCCTGCCCAAGCAAGCGCTTCAACTGATCGACCAGGGCTTCCCCATCTCGCAGCAGGAATAGCAGTGCGACCGTCGCGAACCCCGCCTTGGACACGTTGCGGCCGACACCGCCGAGCACTTCGAGCAAGTCGCCCGTGCGTTGCCCGGCCCACGCGCCGATCCGATGGCGCAGCGAACCCGGGTCGCGGGCGTATTGGTCCAGGAGTTCCTGGAGGCCGTCACCCAGCCATGGGACCGCCGAGATGAATGAAGGCAGCCGAAACCTTCCGCCGGCCAGATAGCCGGACAATGCCGCGTAGCCGCTGGCGACTTCGGATTTCATGGCCACCAGCAGCGCCAGCATCGGCACGACCACGGCCGCGGTGAGCAACAGCGTGGTCACCGCGGCCCCCAACATCGGCCGCCCCCCCAGCGCACGTCGTATGCGCACATGCAGGGGCCAGGCCGCGTGGGCCATGATGGCCGCCCATGCCATCGGCGCCAAAAACATCTCGAGCACCTCGTAGGCCAACCAAAGCAGCCCACCCGCCGCCAGCAAAACGGCCCACCGGTGCGTCTTCACGCTCCCTGACGCGCATTCAGGCTTGATCCGCGCCTCGGACGGCGTTGTCGGCTCATCGCGCCCTTCGATGGTGTTCATTCATGCCTGGCGGTGGCCAAAGTTTGAGGATCACCCACTTTGCGCCGCGCCGCGCTGAACCGCGTTGAGGTTTGTCAAACCTGCGCGAGCGCACACACGGTTTGAAACCCCAAGCGCTCGGCGAAGCAGCAGGGCTGGAACCTGGAAGCGCGGCACAGGGTCGGCCAGCCCGCCGAAGCCATCGCGCAGACCGCTGACCAGCAGGACTGCGATCTGATCGTGATGGGGTCGCACGGCCACACGGCGCTCGGCGCGTTGGTCATGGGATCGGTGACGACGGGAGTGATGGCCCGCACGCGCAGGCCGGTGCTGGTCTGTCAGGACCGCTCCAGCACGTAAAGGCCGGGCGCGTCGCCCAAGGCGGCCGTTGCGCCGGCGCGCGGTGGCGGCACGCGCCGTGCTGACGAATGCCGCGCCAGCCAACGGCCCCATGCCGGCCACCAGGATCCGCCGCGCACGGCCTGCCCATGCAGCCACTCGTCCGGGCCGATGCCGATCGCGTCCGCGGGACGTGTGCTGACGCGGTGGTGCCGGCCCGGCAGTCCGGGCGGGTTCACGATGCCGGCGTTGTGGCCACCGCTGGTGAGGGCGAACGTCACTTCGGTGTCGATCAACTGGTGGATCTTGTAGACCGACCGCCACGGCGCCACGTGGTCGCGTTCGGTGCCGACGGCGAAGATCGGGACACGGATGTTCTGCAGGGCCACAGGGTGCCCCTCCACGCAATAGCGGCCTGCGGCCAGGTCGTTGTCCAGGAAAAGCCGGTGCAGATACTCCGAATGCATGCGGTGGGGCATGCGGGTGCTGTCGGCGTTCCAGGCCATCAGGTCGCTGGCCGGCCGGCGCTCGCCCATCAGGTAGTCATGCAGCACGCGCGAGGCGATGAGGTCGTTGGAGCGCAGCATCTGGAAGGCGCCGGACATCTGCTCGGCAGCCAGGTAGCCGCGTTGCCACATCATGCTGTCGAGCATGTGGACCTGGGATGGGTCGATGAAAAGCTGGAGTTCGCCCGCTTCGGTGAAGTCGGTCTGCGCCGCCAGAAGCGTGAGCGACGCCAACCGGCTGTCGCCGGCCCTGGCCATGGCCGCGGCCGCGATCGCCATCAACGTGCCGCCGAGGCAATAACCCGCCGCGTGCACTTTGCGCTTCGGGAAAGTGCGGCCCACCGCGTCCAGCGCGGCCATGACGCCCAGGCGGCGGTAGTCGTCCAGCGACAGGTCGCGGTCGGCCTCGCCGACATTGCGCCACGAGATGCAGAACACGGTGTGCCCTTGGGACACCAGCCACTTCACCAAGGAGTTTTCGGCGGACAGGTCGAGGATGTAGTACTTCATGATCCACGCCGGGACGAGCAGCACCGGTTCGGCGTGCACCTTGGATGTCGTCGGCGTGTACTGGATGAGCTCGATCAGCCGGTTTCGAAGAACCACCCTGCCCGGCGCGGCCGCCACCTCGCGCCCCACCCGGAAGCGCTCCAGGCCCGCAGCGGGCTGGCCCGCGAGGAAGCGGCAGACATCCTGCCAGCCATGGAGGCCGCCCCGCCAGAAGTTCATGCCCGCCTCGTCGGCCGTCCGACGGAGCACTTCGGGATGTGACCAGGGGTGGTTCGACGGCGACAGCAGGTCGAGCCACTGCCGGCAGACGAAGGAGACCACCTGCTCATGGTGCGGCATGGCCCCGGGCACGTCGTGCGTGGCCTCATGCCACCACCGCTGCATCCGAAGAAAGTTCAAGGCGGACTGCCGGAAGGGTGCCCGCTGCCAGGCGGGCGCCGAGAACCGCGGGTCGCCGAATTCGATGCCCTCGCCGGAGGGCGCGCGGGCGGCCCACCAATTTCCCGGTGGCACCTCGCTCCAAGCTCGTATGCATGACTCCAGGGCGCTGAGCGCCAGGCCCAGCCGCTTGCCCGGCGCCGCGGCCAAATGCATGCTCCAGTCGAACCAGGCCAGCATGAGCGACTCCGGCGACAGGCCCAAGGTGTGCCGCGCCACCGCCGCTTCGCGCAATCGATCGAGGTCGCGCAAGGCGTCTTTCATAGAGAACCGCGGCCCCTCGCCCGCCGGCCGGCATCCTTCCGGCGATCCGCCGTCCATGGGGCGGCTCATCACCGCTGAACCGCCGGTGCGGCGGAGACGGTTGCCCGCGTGAAGACAGCCATCGCCGCAGGCGGGCCCTCGCGCCCAAAGTCGCTCCAAGGGAGATTCACATCCAACCTTCCAACCCGAAGCCGATCGGGTATGGCGCCATGCTGCCGC
>CBJNAE010000304.1:0-5321 GCA_966433995.1 uncultured Ideonella sp.
TGCTGCGCCAGCGCAGCCGCGAGGAACTGGAGACGGTGCTGCAGCAGCATGCCCGGGAGTTGCGCACCGCGCAGGACGGCATCGTGCAGGCTGCGCGACAGGCGGACACCGGCCTGTCGCGCAGCCTGGAGCACCTGCCGCAGGGCGTCGTCATCATCGATGCGGGGTTGCGGCTGGTGGCCTGGAATTCGCGCTATGTCGAGCTGTTCCGCTTCCCGGCGGAGCTGATGCGGGTGGGGCAGCCGATCGAAGCGCTGCTGCGCCACAACGCCCGCCGCGGCCTGCTCGGCCCCGGCCCGGCGGACGAAGCCATCGCGCGGCGGCTGGCCCACCTGCGCAGCGGCACGCCCCACCTGCACGAAAGCGCCAAGGACGACGGCACGGTGCTGGAAATCCGCGGCAACCCGTTGCCCGAAGGCGGCTTCGTCACGAGCTACGCTGACATCACCAGCTACAAGAACGCCGCGCGCGAGCTGCGCTCCCTGGCCGACGCGCTGGAGCGGCGCGTGGCCGAGCGCACCCGCGACCTGGCCGAAGCCAAGCGCGAAGCCGAGCTGGCCAACCGCCACAAGACCCGCTTCGTCGCCGCCGCGGTGCACGACCTGCTGCAACCGCTGAACGCCGCGCGCGTGTTCACCTCGCTGCTGCCTGGCCACCTGCACGACGACGCCGGTCGCCGCGTGGCCGACAGCATCGAAAGCGCGCTGGCCGCGCAGGACGCCATCCTCAACAGCCTGCTCGACATCTCGCGCATGGAGTCCGGCCAGCTGGAAGTGCGGGTGCGCGACGTCGCGCTCGGCCCGGTGCTGCAGGTGCTTGGCCACAACTTCGGCGTGCTGGCCGCCAGCCGCGGCCTGAAGCTGTCGTGCGTGGGCACGCGCCAGGTGGTGCGCACCGACGAGAACCTGCTGCGCCGCATCCTGCAGAACTTCGTCTCCAACGCCATCCGCTACAGCCGGCGCGGGCGCATCGTCGTCGGCTGCCGGCGCGCGGGCGGCCGGTTGCGCATCGAAGTTCACGACCAGGGGCCCGGCATCCCCGAGGCGCTGCAACGCGAGATCTTCGAAGAGTTCCGCCGCCTCGACGAGGGCCGCCCCGACGACCGCGGCGCGGGCCTGGGGCTGGCCATCGTCGAGCGCCTGGGGCGCTTGCTCGGCCATGAGATCGGCCTGCGCTCGGCCCTCGGCCGCGGCAGCGTGTTCTGGGTCAGCGTGCCCTTGGGCGACCCCACCGCCGTCCAGCCCGATGCGCCGCCGGCCGGAGCACGGCGGCGGGAGGACGACGCGCCCCTGCACGGCAGCAGCGCCTGGGTCATCGAAGACGACGGCCCGACCTGCGCCGCCACGCGGGCCCTGATGGAACGCTGGGGTTGCGACGTGTCGCTCGCCGGCGGGGCCGAGCAGGCCCTGCAAGCGGCCCGGCCGGGCCAGGCGCCGCAGATGGTGCTGCTCGATGCGCGCCTGGACGGTGGCCGCCACGGCCCGGAGGTCTATGCGCGGCTTTGCAAGCGCTGGGGCCGGTCGCCGGCGGTGATCCTGGTGACGGCCGAGCGCGACGCCCTGCTGCGCCGGCAGGCCGCGGAGCGGGGCTGGGGCTTCCTGGCCAAGCCCGTGCGCGCGCCGGCGTTGCGGGCGCTGGTCAGCCAGACGCTGCTGCGGCTGCGCGAAGGCGGCGGCGAAGGGCACGCGGGCGGCGCCGCGCCGCCGGGGTGACCGCGGGGGCCGCCTGCCGGCCGCCGGCGCGCCCGCCCGTCAGGCGGTGCCGCCGTGGTCGGCCTCCAGGCTCTTGACCAGCACGGCCGCCTGCGTGCGGCTGTAGCAATTCAGCTTCTTGAGGATGGCCGTCACGTGTACCTTGACGGTGTTCTCGGCAAGGCTCAGTTCATGGGCGATCTGCTTGTTGAGCAGGCCGTCGGCCAGGCACAGCAGCACGCGGAACTGCTGCGGCGTGAGCTGGGCCAGGCGCGCCGTCAATTCGGCGTCGGCTTGCGAGCGCTCGGCCGCCATGGGCGGGAACCAGCTGCCGCCGTCCATCACCGCGGCGATGGCGTCCCCCATGCTTTCCGCCGGCGCCGACTTCGGGATGAAACCGGCCGCGCCGAACTGCTGGGCGCGCCGGATGACGCGCGGATGGTCGTTGGACGAGATCACGATGACCGGCAGCTCGGGGTGCTCGCAGCGCACATGCAGCAAGGCCGAGAAACCGCGCGTGCCGGGCATGCTCAGGTCCAGCAGCACCAGCTCCACCTCGGGGTGCGACTGCAGCGCCGCGCCCAGGGCGGCGGCGCTGGCCGCCTCCAGCGTGCGGTAATGCGGCAGGTGCTCGCGCAGCACATGCAGCACCGCGGCGCGGAAGAGGGGGTGGTCGTCGGCGACGAGCAGGGTGGGGCCGGACATGGTCCGAGTCTGCCATGGCCGGTGCCCGCGCGGCCTTCGGTTTCCCCTCGATTTCGAGCGCGGCATGCCCTGGCTTGTGCGGGGAAGGATTCATCCACCGCGAGGATGACGGCGTCCTCGCTCGGCGACAGCAAGTACTCCCCGGTGGGCGAGGCATCGACAAGGAACCTTCAGCCGCGCACCGCCGCCTCGATGGCGGCCACGTCGATCTTTTTCATCTTCATCATCGCCCGGAATGCCCGCTGGGCCGCCTCGCCGCCCTTGGCCATGGCGTCGGTCAATGCGCGGGGCGTGATCTGCCAGTTGATGCCCCAGCGGTCTTTGCACCAGCCGCAATGGCTTTCCTGGCCGCCGTTGCCGACGATCGCGTTCCAGTTGCGGTCGGTCTCTTCCTGGCTGTCGGTGGCGATCTGGAAAGAGAAAGCCTCGCTGTGCTTGAACTGCGGGCCGCCGTTCAGGCCGATGCAGGGGATGCCGGCAACGGTGAACTCCACCGTCAATGGGTCGCCCGCGTTTCCGTCCGGGTAGTCGGACGGCGCGAAGTGCACGGCGCCGACGCGGCTGTCGGGGAAGGTCTTCTCGTAGAAACGCGCGGCTTCCTCCGCGTCGCGTTCGTACCAGAGGCAGACGGTGTTCTTGGGGGCCATGGGACGCTCCTTTCTGGGCTTTCGGATGGGATGGACGGCAATCAGTGTGCCCGGGCCGAGGTGTTTTTCAATTCGCCGGCGCAGGCCTTCGGGTCGTGCAACGCCGGCGGGCCGTGGTCAGCCGGCTGGATCCAGCCCATGCACCGCGGGGCAGCGCACGTGCTCCGGCCTGAAACCCATCCCCACCACGCGGGCCGGCAGGCCGCGCAGGCCCGGCAGCCTGTCCAGCAGCCGGACTGCCAGCGGTGGCCTGTCGAGCTTCGCGTTGTCATCGAGCAGCGGGGCGATCACCGCGTCCTGCACCAGCTTCTGCACCGCCTGCGTAAGCTTGACCGGCCGCATGCGGCGCGCTTGGAGCTTGGGCAGCAGCAGGTCGACGTCGGCGCCCCGCGCCAGCGCCGGTGCCAGCAGGTTGGCCGCGGCGACGGCGTCCTGCACCGCCAGGTTGATGCCGACGCCGCCGACCGGCGACATCGCGTGCGCCGCGTCGCCAATCAGCAGCAGGCCGGGGCGCCACCACCGCTCCAGCCGGTCGACGGTGACGCTGAGCAGCTTGACGTCGTCCCAGCCGCGGATGGCCTCGCCCACGGCCGCCGTTTCCGGGCCCACGTCGCGCACGCGCGCCTTGAAGGCGTCCAGCCCCTGGGCCCGCAGCGCCTCGGCGCCGCCTTTCGGGAAGACGAAGGCGCACTGCCAATAGTCGCCGCGGTCGATCAGCACGAAGATGCGGCCGGCGTCGAACACGCCCATGCTGTCGTTCTCCGGCTGCGCCCGCTTGGGAAGGCGGAACCACAGCACGTCCATGGGGGCGCCGATGGTCCGCAGCGGCAGGCCTTCGCGGAAGCGCGAATCGCGACCGTCGCAGGCGACCACGAGCCGGGCGTGCACGTCGTCGCCCTGGCTGGTGCGCACGCCGACGATGCGGCGGCCTTCGCCCGCGTCGTCTTCTTCAACCGCGTCCAGCAACCGCTCGCCGGCGCAGGACTGCCGCAGTTCGAAGCCCGGGTAGCGGCGCGCGGCCTGCGCGACGAAGTCGAGGAAGTCCCACTGCGGCATCAGCGCGATGTAGGGCGCCGCCACCGGCAGGCGGCGGAAATCGGCGAGGCGCACGAACCGGCCCGCGACGCGGCCGCCGAGCTGTTCCACCTTGTTGTGCGGGCGTTTCAGCAAGTCGCCGAGCAAGCCGAGTTCGTGGAAGACCTGCAGCGTCGACGGGTGCACCGTGTCGCCGCGGAAGTCGCGCAGGAAATCGCGGTGCTTCTCCAGCACCACCGTCTTGAGGCCGGCGCGAGCGAACAGCAGGCCCGCCATCAGGCCCGCGGGCCCACCGCCGATGATCGCGACGTCGTGCGACATGAGACGCTCCTTTCCCAATGGGATGGGTAGGCCGCGATGATAGGTTCCGCATGGTCCGCGCGACCGACGCTAGTCCAGTGAAACAGAGAAATCGCACATCCGATTTCTCTGTTTCACTGGATTAGGGCCTCTTTCATCCGCCGGCTTTGCAAGGCCGCGCCTTGCCGGGCCCAGCCTCTCAGACCCAGGCCTTGATCACGCCGCCGAAATCCCGGCCCATCCGCTGGTGGCTCAAAGCCACGCCGTTGGCGGCGAACAACCGCTCCGCGATCTCCTTCGGCCGGGCGTCCTCCACCCTGCCGTAGCCCATCTCATGCAGCGCCTGGACCATCTCCCGCCCGTCGAAGAAGCTGCGCCACGGCTCGCCCAGGCGTTCGAACCGTCTGGACAGCAGCGGCATCGCCAGCCGGCCCAGCAGGTTCCAGCGGCCGGGCCGGCTCACGTAGTCGAACACCAGCACGCTGCCCGCGGCGCTGCATTCGCGGATGGCTTTCAAGGTGCCCATCACTTGCGCACGCTCCAGGTAGACCGTCACGCCCAGCCAGGAATAGACCGTCGGCAGCCCGGCGTCGAAGCCCGCAAGGCGGAGTTGCTCGAACAGGTCGCCGTGGTTGAAGTCCACCGGCACGAAGGCCACCGAATCCGGCACGGCGATGCCGTTGTCCCGCAACAGCTGGCGCTTCCAATCCTGGGTGCCGGGGTGGTCGACCTCGAAGACGCGCAGCCGGCCGCTGCCGGCGTGCGGGTCGCGGTAGGCGAAGGTGTCCAGGCCGGCGCCGAGCACGACATATTGCCGGGTGCCCAGCGAGGCGGCGGAGACGACCGCGTCCTCGGCGATGCGGCTGCGCGCTGCCAGGGGCCCGCGCAGCGCGCGCGAAACCCGGCTCTCGCCCCGCCGCGGCGAAGCCTCGATCGCCTGCGC
>CBJNAE010000305.1:0-5320 GCA_966433995.1 uncultured Ideonella sp.
GCTTGTGGCCGCGGGAGGCGCGCGAGATGGCCGCCGTCAGCCGCTCCTCGAACTGGCGCCGGTTCGGCAGGCCGGTGAGCGCGTCGACGTGGGCCAGCTGGTCGAGCTGGCGCTCCACCGCCTTCAGCGCGGTGACGTCGGTGCTGAGCATGTAGATGCCGGCCACGGCGCCGTCGGGCTGGACGTCGGGCACATAGACGCTCTGCAGCGTGCGGGTCACGCCGAGGGCCGAAGTCTCGACCTGGAACTCCTGCCGTTGGCCGGCCAGCGCGGCCCGCAGGTGGTCCCGGCGCTGCGCGTAGTTCTCGGGCGACAGGGACTCCGCCACCGTGCGCCCGATGAGGGTGCCGGCCTCCAGGCCCAGCCACTGGGTGCAGGTGGCGTTGAAGAAGACGTAGCGTTCCTCGCGGTCGACATAGGAGATCAGCACCGGCAGGTTGTCGATGATGCTGCGCAGCTGCCGCTCCACCTGGGCCTGCTCCTGCTGCGCGACCTTCAGCGCGGTGATGTCGAAGGTCATGAGGTAGAAGCCGCGCTGCACGCCGCCTTCGAGCACGTCGGGGATGAAATGGGCCTGGATGTGCGCCACCCTGTCCTTGTAGGGCACCTTGCCTTCGATGACCGCCCGGCTGCCCCGCAGCACCTGCCGGATGCCGGGTTCGTGCACCGCGTAGCTATCCTCGCCCAGGCCTTCGCGCAGCTTCATGCCGTAGGCGCGGGCGCGCAGCAGGTTCTGCGAGCGCAGCGCGGTGTCGTTGGCGTAGATGCAGCGCTCGTCCATGTCGAAATAAGCCACCAGCGCCGGGATGTTGTTGGTCAGGTCGAACAGCCGCTTCTCGCTGCGCGAGAGGTCCAGCTCGGCCTTGCGGCGCTCGGTGATGTCGATGGTCAGGGCGTAGAAGCCGTTGACCCGGCCGTCGTCGCCGACGTCGGGGATGAAGTCCGCCAGGTAGTGCACCTCGTGCCCGCCGCGCACCGCCTGCCGCTCCCACCGCACGTGCTGTCCGGCCAGCACCGCCTGCACCTTGGGCTCGGCGATGGCGTAGAACTCGGGGCTGACGGCCTCGCCGATGTGGCGGCCGATCATCGAGGCGGGGTCGATGCCGAGCCAGTCGCGGTACCTGCTGTTGGCGAAGCGGTAGCGCTGGTCGCGGTCGATGTAAGCCACCAGCGCCGGCAGGTTGTCGGTGATCTGCGCCAGCAGCCGCTCGCTGGCGGCCTGGCGCAGCTCGGCCTGCCTGCGCTTGGTGATGTCCATGGACATCACGAAGAAGCCGTCCACCGAGCCGTCCGGACCGAACTCGGGCACGTAGCTGACCATGTAGGAGGCGTCGGGCGCCAGCCTGACGCCGTGGTGCTCGAACTCGCGCCGCTCGCCCCTGAGCACGCCTTCCACATGGGGCGCCACCGCCCGCCTGGCCTCGGGCCCGAGCATCTCGGTCATCGTTTTTCCGAGGTAGGCGTCGGGCTCCTGGCCGAACATCGTCTTATAGGCGGCATTGGTGAAGCGGTAGGTTTCGTCCCGGTCGATGTAGGCGATCAGCGCCGGCATGTTGTCGGTGATCACGCGCAGGCGGTGCTCGGAAAGCAGCAGCGCGGCGCTTTGCCGCTGCAGCGCGCGCGCCATCGCGTCGACCGCGCGCGCGGTGTCGCCCAGCTCGTCCCGCGCGTCGCTCGCGCAGCGGGTGTCGAGGTCGCCGGCCTGCATCGCCCCCGCGGCGGTCTTGAGCCGCTCCAGCGGCCGCAGCACGCGCCGGGCGATCAGGAGGCCGAGGAACAGCAGCAACAGCAGCAGCGCCGCGGGCGCCGCCAGGACCATCACCGCGTACTGGCGCTGGTTGCGGCGGCCCGCCTCGCCGATCACCCCCGCCCAGCGGTGGCGCAGCTCGACCACTTCCTGGGTGCGGGCCAGCAGCCGTTCGAGCAGCAGCTCGCGGCGCCGCTGGGCGAAGGCCGAAGGCGCGGCGCGGTCGGCCTCGGCCAGCTTGTCGAACAGCATGGCCAGCTCCGCGGCGTCGGCGCGCAGCTCGGCCAACTCGGGCACCGGCCGGGGGTGCCGCTGCAGGGCGTGGTCCACCGCGGCCAGCAGCTGCGCGTGCCGGGCCCGCCACTGGACGGCCGCGCGCTCGCTGCCGTACACCGACACCTCGTTGGTCAGCAGCAGCATGTTGGCCACGTGGCGCGCGACATCCTGCGATTCGGCGAGCTCGTCGATGTCCCCCCGGGCCTGCAGCGTGACGTGGGCAAGCCCCGCCAGGATCAGGACCGCGACCAGGCTGGCCAGTGCCAGCGCCGCAGTCAATTGGGTGCGGATGCGCATGGGGGTGGCGGGCGCCCGTCCGGACCGCCGGTCAGCTGACGAGGGCCACCGCGCCCGGCATGGCCTTGCGCAGCGGCGCCGGCTCGATGCTGCGCAGCAGGTTGTCGGGCTTGCGGCCGGAAGGCGCCAAACCCTGCCGCACCGCCCAGCGGGCCTGGGCGTCCATGGTGGCGATCAGGGACTGGTCGAGCTTCAAGCTGAAATCGTGCTCCGCCAGCTTGCCGGGGCTGCCGCCGCCCAGCCGCGCCTTCAGCACCTCCGCGGCCTGCGCCGGGTGTTCGGCGATGAAGCGTTGGGCCCGCCCCAGCGCGCGCAGCAGCTTGACCAGCTCCGCCTCGCGCCGCGCGATGACGGGCCGGGAAGCGATCAGGCTGAAATGCTGGGTGTAGACCCGGCCGCTGGGCAGGACCACGGCCTGCGGCCCGAGCGAGTCGATGGCCGCCGAGGCGGTCGGCTCCCAGACGGCGATGGCGTCGACCTGGCCGGCGGCCAGGGCGGCGCCCAGGCGGTCGGGCGGCAAGGCCACGACGGTCACGTCCCGGGGGTCGATCTCGTTGAAGACGAGCCAGCTGTCCAGGAAATACTGCGCCGAGGTGCCGGCCACCGTGGCCACTTTCTTGCCGCGCAGGTCGCCCGGCTTGCCGATGCCCGCGCCGCGGCGGCCCACCAGCTTGATGTGCTGGCTGGAGGCGCTGAGCACGGCGACGATGGCCGCGTCGTCGGCGGTGAAACTGTTCAGCGCGACGATCAACTCCGCCGCGGTGGAAAGGTCCGCCTGGCCCTGGGCCTGCATCTGGAAACAGGCGCGGCCGCTGGCGCAGTCGCGCAGGCTCACCGCGACGCCTTCCTGCTCGAAATAGCCCCTGGCCTGCGCGACGTAGAGCGGCAGGGAGACCGGGCCGCTGGAGACCGCGATGCGCAGCTCCTGCGCGGCCGCGGCGCCGACCGCCAGCCACGCGGCCAGGCCGCAAAGCCAGGCCCGCCCCAGCCCTGTGAGGCGGCTGGTGGCCCGGCGTGCAGCGCCGGGCGCCGCAGCGGAGATGGATGACGCGCCCATGCTTCTTTTTACCTCGGAAGCGCGCCGGGTGCGGCGGCGCGCAACGGGCCGGGTTCGATGAAATCGAGATAGTTGGGTGCCTTGCGCGAGGGCGGCGCATGGCCCTCGCGGACGGCCCAGCGCGACTGACCCTCCATCGCGCTCACCAGGGACTGGCTCAGGCTGAGCCGGTAGGTGAAACTGGGGAACACGGCTTCGACCATGGCGGCGTCGAGCTGGGTGCGCGACATCAGGATCTGCTTGGCCCGCGCCGGCTGCTCGGCGATGAAGCGCTCGGCGCGGTCCAGGGCGCGCAGCACCTTGACGACCTCCGGGCCGCGCTGCGCCAGGGTGTGGCGGTCGGCGACGAGGTTGTAGGTCTCGGTGTAGATGTGGGGGTCGTTGAGAGCGACGCCGTCGGCACCGAGCGCCTTGAGCACCGGGCCGGTGTGGCGGCTGTAGCCCGAAATGGCGTCGACCTGCTGCTGCTCCATCGCGGCGACGATGTTCTCGGGCGCCAGCGGCACGAGTTTGACGCCCTTGGGGTCGATGTCGTGGAACAACAGGTAACTGTCCAGGTAGTAGTGCGAGCTGCTGCCCACGATCACGCCGATGCGTTTTCCGGCCAGTTGCTCGGCTCGGCCGACGCCGGCGCTCTTGCGCCCGACAAGGCGGATGTTGCCGGTGGAGGTGGCCAGCGTGCTCACGATCGCATAGTCGCTGCGCTCGAAGCTGGCCGTCACCACGGGCAATTCGGTCGCCGTGGCCAGCTGCGCGGCGCGGTCGAACAGCATCTGCAGGCAACGCGGCCCGGAGCCGCAGTCCACCACTTTCACCTCGGCGCCCTCCGCGGCGAAGAAGCCCATCGCGTGGGCCACGTCGACCGGCAGCGACAGCGCCGAGGGCGTCACCGCGAGGGTCAGCGGCGCGGCCCAGGCGGGTGCCAGCCATGCCAGACTCGCGGCCAATGCCAGGAAAGCGCGCCTGGCGCGAGGCTCGACATGGGACATTGGCATGGGTTGCGGTTCCGGAGGGGGGCAGGCGTCCGACCGTGCCACTCTAAAGCCCCGGACCGTGCGCGAAACCGAGAGTTGTCCCGTCTATCCGGCGTATTTCGTCGCCGGGAACCGCAACCAAGGGGAAACCCCGATCCGAAAGGCCGGCGCCCACCCCGCGCGCCATCCGCATTGGCACGCCCTTGGAGAGCCCCCCTGCGGCAGCGCAGAGGAAGCCCCCCGCGGCCGGCCCGCTTAGTCCAGGTTCGGCTGCGGCGTCAAACGCAGGTAGGGCGTGACGGCGGTGTAGCCCTTCGGGAACTTGTTCTTGATCACTTCGGGGTCTTGCAGGGACGGCACGATGACCACGTCGTCGCCGTGCTTCCAGTTGCCCGGCGTGGCCACGCTGTGCGAGTCGGTGAGCTGCAGCGAGTCGATCACGCGCAGGATCTCGTCGAAATTTCGCCCGGTGCTCGCCGGGTAGGTGATGACGAGGCGCACTTTCTTGGCCGGGTCGATGACGAAAAGCGAACGCACCGTGGCCGTGGTGCTGGCGTTGGGATGGATCAGGTCGTACAGCTCGCTGACTTTGCGATCGGCGTCGGCGATGACGGGAAAGCGCAGGGTCGTCTGCTGCGTGCTGTTGATGTCCTCGATCCAGCGGTGGTGCGACTCCACCGGGTCCACAGACAAGGCGATCACCTTGACGTTGCGCTTGGCAAATTCGTTTTCCAGCTTGGAGGTCAGCCCCAGCTCGGTGGTGCACACCGGTGTGAAGTCGGCAGGGTGGGAGAACAGCACGCCCCAGCTGTCGCCGAGCCATTGGTGGAAAGAGATCAGCCCTTCGCTGGACTGTTGCTGGAAATCGGGCGCGGTGTCGCCGAGGCGCAGGCTGGGCATGGAGGTACTCCTAGTCTTACTGTGTCAAAAAACTTCCCCTGCGCCGGCCCACCAAGCCGCGCTGGGATA
>CBJNAE010000306.1:0-5309 GCA_966433995.1 uncultured Ideonella sp.
CTTATCCCGTGCAGCGCGGGTTGACCGCCGCAATGCGGCAGGCGGCCGTCGCCGAAGGCGACGTGCAGCGCATGCAGGCCTGGGCGGGCCAGTCCTGCCGCCTGGCGCCCGCTTCGCCCGCGGCCGATGTGGTCCGGGCACTGTGCGCGGGCCTGCCGGCCTGATTGTTTTCAACGCCAAGAAAGCTTTTGATGTTGCGCCCCGACACTTCGATCGAAACCCTGATGCGCTTGCAGGCCGGCTCGCTCGGCGACCAGTACGGCCTGGAACTCACCCACCTCGGCGAAGGCCAGCTGCACGGTCGATTCGAGCTGCAGCCCTGGATGATGGCGCCCAACGGCTTCCTGCACGCGGCCAGTGTGATCGCGCTGGCCGACACCTGCTGCGGCTACGCCACCGTGGCCCATCTGCCGGAAGGCGCGAAGAACTTCACCACCCTGGAGCTGAAGAGCAATTTCTTCAGCAGCGCGCGCAGCGGCCTGGTCACTTGCCAGGCCCAGGCCGAGCACATGGGCCGCAGCACCCAGGTGTGGTCCGCCATGGTACTCAGCCCCGAAGGCAAGAAGATGGCGTTGTTCCGCTGCACCCAATTGGTGCTTTGGTGATGCGCGGGTGAGTCGGCCGCCGATCATTGCCGCCGGCGCGAAAAAAACGCCCACCCTGGGAAGGGTGGGCGCTGCAAGTCCTTTTGGGAAGGACGTCGTTGGGATCTTTCTCGGTCTCTCGCCCTGTGCCTGGCTTGCCGGACCTTGTTTGCTCGGAAAACCCCCTTTCGAGGGCCCGTGATGACAGCAGTCCAAGGACTTTAGGCGGCGCCAGGGGGGTACACCATCCCTATTAGGTGGGAGATGTGCACAAGCGAAACGGGCTCGAATCTGGTGTAAAGGATTCTGAAAGCTCAGTACGTCATCAAAAAAATCGATGGTGGCGAGAGCCGGGCGGTCAGCGCCGGCGCCGGCGCCGCGACAGGCCCGCGCACGCCGCCAGGCCCAGGCCCGCCAGCGACAGGCTGCCGGGCGACGGCAGCACGTTGGACGGCGTGGCGATGCCGATGGCGAAGTTGTCCAGCTCGAAAGCGTTGCCGGTGGATGTCAACACCACCGAAGTGAAGGTGTTGCCCGATTCGAAGACGTTGAAATAGCGGCCGATCGACTGGTCGCCTGTGGCCGGCACACCCGCGAACGCCGCCAGCTGCGCACCGGTGTAGGAGGCCACCGAAAGCGCGCCGTCGAAGAATTCGACGTGGTTGAAGCCGTCCAGGCTGCCGGCGTAGAAGCCGATGTAGTTGGCGGCCGAAGTCAGCGAAATGACCACCGGCGTGCCGCTGGACGGGCTGACCGACAGGTAGCGGGAGGTGTCGCCGGGCGGCGCGGCGTACAAGCCCGCCACGCTGCCGCTCACGAAATTGCCCGACCCGGCCGTCAGCGTGACGTCGGGCGGCAAAGCGCCGCTGTTGAAATCGAGCACCGCGACACCCGGCTGGCTGCTGGTCTGACCTTCGTTCGGCACGGCGATGCCGCCAGTCGTGACCACGGGCAACGCTTGCGCTGCCCCCGCGCAAACCAGGCCCAGACAAACGCTCATGAGCGCCAGACGCAAATTCATGGAAAAAATCCCTTTGTTCTTAGTGGGCGGGATTTTTATCCGCCGAAAGAGGGATTTACATCGACCATTCAGACTAAAACAACCGTTAATGGCGCTTTGTGTAAGTTGTTGCATCAGAAGTCGCGACCTTGGGAGCCATGCCCGCCGATGCGCTCGGGACCGGCGGGCACGGCCGGGCGTGCGACATGCTCTGCGACAATGCCGGCTGGTACCGGCGGGCCCGCGATCCCGCTGCTGCAAGCCATCGTCCCGCGCCATTTGCCCAGAATGAGCTCCCAACCCCCTTCTTCAGCCCACCCCGCGCAGGCGCCAGGCGTCTCGACATCGGACGAGCTGACCGAGGTGTTCGCCCCGGGCACGGTGGCGCCGAAATCGGTGTTCCCTACTTCACCGCACGCCCTGCCGGTGGGGTCGCGCATCGGCGAATTCGAGGTGCACAGGCTGATCGGCGAGGGCGGCTTCGGCATCGTCTATCTCTGCTACGACCAGGCCCTGGACCGCTACGTGGCGCTGAAGGAGTACATGCCCTCCTCGCTGGCCACCCGCGAGAACGCGACACTGGCCATCGTGGTGAAGTCCAAGCACCACACCGAGACCTTCCAGGCCGGCATGAAGAGCTTCATCAACGAAGCCCGGTTGCTGGCGCAGTTCGACCACCCGTCCCTCGTGAAGGTCTACCGCTTCTGGCAGGCCAACGGCACCGCCTACATGACGATGCCGTTCTACGAAGGCCCGACGCTGAAGCAGGCGCTGGCCGCGCTGGCCCAGCCGCCGGACGAAGCCACCCTGCGCGCCTGGCTGGAGCCGATGCTCGACGCGCTGGAGGAGATCCACCGCTTCAGCTGCTACCACCGCGACATCGCGCCCGACAACATCCTGCTCACCGCCGCCGGCCCGCTGCTCCTGGACTTCGGCGCCGCGCGCCGGGTCATCGGCGACATGACCCAGGCCTTGACCGTGGTGCTCAAGCCCGGCTTCGCGCCGATCGAGCAGTACGGCGACGCCGCGTCCATGAGCCAGGGCGCCTGGACCGACCTGTACGCGCTGGCCAGCGTCGTCTACTACGCCATCACCGGCCGCCCGCCGATGAGCGCGGTGGAACGGCTGATGGACGACAAGCTCGAACCGCTCAGCCACCGCGTGGCGGGCCGCTACAGCCATGCCCTGCTGGCCGCGGTCGACACCGCCTTGGCGGTGCGGCCGCAGGACCGGCCGCAGAACGTGGCCGCATTCCGGGCCTTGATGAAAGGCGCGGCCGACGCGCGGGACACCGACCTGCGCCTCTGGGCCGACGACGACGCGCCCACCGAGCTGCCCCTGCCCCCGGCCGCCGCGCCGACCCCGCCCGGCCGGCTGGGCGACCACCGGCAGCCGCGCACGGTGCCGCTGCGCGGCGGGCCGGGCCATCCCGCTGCCGTGCCGGGCGCCACCCAGGCCAGCGGCCCGGTGACCGAGGCCTGTCCGCCGACGGATTTCGACACATTGCCGAACGGCGGGTTGCCGCAACCCGCGCCGCCGGCGGGCTTCGCGCCATCCCCCCAGTACGGGCAACCCACGTTGCCGCCGACTGCCACCGCGTCGCACGCGGCTCCGCATTTCCAGCCCCCGCCGCCGGCGGAGGAGCGGACCATGCTGGTTCGCAGGACCGAACCGCAGCCCCAGCCCATCCAGCCCCCCGGTGGGTGGCCGGCTTCCGTGCCACCGGCGCCAAGCGGGTTCGGGGATTCGGGCTTCGCCGCCGGAGCGCCGCCCGGCCATCCTTCGCCCTGGCTGGCTTCGCAACCCCCGCCGCTGGCCGATCCTGGCACGGCCGCCGCATGGCCCGCGCCGGCAGCGGCCGGCGCCTTCGGCGCAGGGTTGGCCCCGCTGTCGGGCGGTGTCGACCACGCGCGGCCGATGCCGCCGCGGCCACCGTTGGCCGAACGCACTGCCATGCCGTCGCTGCTGCCACCGTCGCCGCAGGGCGCCGCGGGCGGACGGGCCGTGGCGCCGCCGTCCCCGCCTGGTCCGACGGCCGCGCCCGCCGCACCGGCACCGCAGCACCTCAGCTTGTGGCTCAGCGGCGCGGCACTGGTGCTGGCCGCCTTGGTGGCCGCCTGGACTTTCACCCGGCCGGCGCCCGACACGGAAGAAATCATCGAAACCGAGGCGCCCGCCAAGACCGCCTCCCAGCCCGCACCCGCACCGATAGCCACACCCGCAACCACGCCGGCACCAGCGACGGCGCCTGCCCCCATCCCTTCGCCCACATCCGTCGAGGCACCGGCCGCGCCGACGGCCAACAACACCGCGCCGACGCCCGCGCCCGCTTCGCCCCCCCCGGCCACGGTGCGCGCGGCGCCCGGCGGCAACGTAGCCAACAACAGCGGCGGCAACGGCACGCCCGCCATCCGGCTCGGCCAGCAGCCTTCCAGCCGCGCCCCGCGCGAGGAAGAGGACTCCCCGATCGTGCTGAACCCGCGAGGCTCCCCGCGTTCCGACCCGGCCAGCCCCGCGCCCCGTTCGAATGCGTCCCAGGCCCGTTGCAACGACATCCGCCAGCGCGCCGGCCTGGAAGACCTGTCCGCCGACGAGCGGCATTTCCTGCGCACCCAGTGCCGTTGAGCCGCCGGCCCGGTCCCTCGACCGTTGCCTCGGCGATCCCCCAACTTCGATGCCGGCCCTGGTGCGTGCAGGACAAATCGAATCCAATAGCGTCCACTAGGTTCCCACCCTTCTTGACCCACCTGTTGCGTCCCTCAGGAGCTGAACCATGAAAGCGAATCCTCCCCTGGGCGCCGCCCGACTCCAGGCTGCCTTCCCCTCCGCCGGCGGCCGCAACCGCCTGCGGTCGCTGGCGCGCTGCGGCGCGGCGCTGCTGGCGGTGTTGACGGCGGCTTGCGCCACGACCGAGCCGGAGGGCCCCGGCGCCGCGCCTGAAGCCGCCGCTGCGCCCGCCCCGGCGCCGGCGCCGGCCGCACCGCCCGCCGCACCGGCGGCGCCGCCGCCGATCCTGCCCTTCGACGAAGCCGTGCTCAACGCTGCCACCTCGCTGCTGAGCAAGGCGCCGCCCGCTCCCGACCGCGCGCCGCTGGTGATCGACCCCCTGATCGACGGCGTGACCGGCATGCAGACCCAGGCCAGCCGGGCCATGGGCGCCCGCCTGGCGGGGCTCATCAAGGAGCGGTACAGCCAGTTCGACGTGCAGCCTTTCAACGCCGCCAGCGTGGCCAAGTCGCCGCTGATCCTGGTGGGCACCTTCACCGGGGTCAACAAGGAGCGCAAGACCGAAGGTCGGCGCGAGGCCTACCGCATCTGCCTGGCGCTGGCCGATTTGAAGACGGGCAAGCTGGTCAGCAAGGGCTTGGCCTTCGCCGCCGCCGACGGCGTGGACACCACGCCTACCGCCTACTTCCGCGACAACCCGGTGTGGGCCGAGGACGCGGCCACCACCGGCTACATCCGCACCTGCCAGGGCACCAAGGCCGGCGACGCGATCCACCCGCAGTACATCGAACGATTGGCCGCCGCGGCCTGGCTCAGCGAGGCGATCGACGCCTACAACGCCGGCAAGTACGCCCAGGCACTCACCTATTACGAAGGCGCCGCCAGGCTGCCCGAAGGCCGGCAGCTGCGCACCTACACCGGCCTGTACCTCAGCAACCTCAAACTCGGCCGGCAAAAGCCCGCGATGGAGGCCTTCGGCCAGATCGTCGAGCAGGGCC
>CBJNAE010000307.1:0-5291 GCA_966433995.1 uncultured Ideonella sp.
GGCGTCGATCAGGCGCTGCGTGAATTCGTTGGGGTGGCTGGTGGTGTAGCGCAGCCGCTCCAGGCCCGGGATGGCGGCGACGTACTCCAGCAGCAGGGCGAAGTCGGCGATCTCGGCCGTGCCGCCCATCGTGCCGCGGTAGGCGTTCACGTTCTGTCCGAGCAGGTTGATTTCCTTCACGCCCTGGTCCACCAGGCCGGCCACCTCGGCCAGCACGTCGTCGAAGGGGCGCGACACCTCTTCGCCGCGGGTGTAGGGCACCACGCAGTAGCTGCAGTACTTGGAGCAGCCCTCCATGATCGACACGAAGGCGCTGCCGCCCTCCACCCGGGCCGGCGGCAGGTTGTCGAACTTCTCGATCTCGGGGAAGCTGATGTCGACTTGCGGCCGCTGCTGGCTCTGGCGGCGCGCCAGCAAGTCGGGCAGGCGGTGCAGGGTCTGCGGGCCGAATACCACGTCGACATAGGGCGCGCGGGCGATGATCGCGGCGCCTTCCTGGCTGGCCACGCAGCCGCCCACGCCGATCATCACGCCCTTGGCCTTCAGGTGCTTGACGCGGCCGAGGTCGCTGAAGACCTTCTCCTGCGCCTTCTCGCGCACCGAGCAGGTGTTGAAGAGGATGAGGTCGGCCTCGTCGACGTCCTGGGTGGGCTCGTAGCCCTCGGCGGCGTTGAGCACGTCGCCCATCTTGTCGGAGTCGTATTCGTTCATCTGGCAGCCGAAGGTCTTGATGAAAACCTTCTTGCCGCCGCCGCCGTTGCTCGCCGGGCCGCTCATGGCTTGGCCCAGGTCTGGGTGGTGGCGTCGAAGCGCCAGGTCTTCGATTCCTCGGGCGTGGCGGGCCACGGCGTGCGCGACACCTCGTCGGGGCGCAGCAGCCAGATGTCCTTGGGTTGGCCCAGCAGGTCGCGGGTGTAGTGCACGACGAAAGCCCGGCCCCTGAGTTGGTCCGACATCACCATCATGTTGTCCGCACCGCGGATGCGGGCGCCGGGTGCCAGCCGCGTGGCCGCGCCGTTGAGCAGCGCTTCGGGTGGGGTGTTGCCGAAGGCGATCTCGCCGCGCAGGGCTTCCTGCGGGAAGGTGCGCTGGAAGAGGATCTGCGCCGACGCCGACGTCGGCAGGATGAGCGTGGCGGTGAGCGCCGAGCAGGCGATGGAGGCGGCGAGGAGGGCACAGCGAATCATGGTGTCTGTCCAGTGGCTGTTGGGTGAGGATGGGACGCGCGCTTGCCGGTCGCCCCGCCCATCGTTTGCCTGGCACGCTGGATGAAGCGTCTCCGGCACGAAAACGGCTCCAAGCCGAAGGGCCGGGAGCCGGTGCGATGGTGTGGTTTCGAGGGCGGCGCCGCAGCGATTTGCTTGGAAATGCGCCCAGCCGCGCAAGCCCAGAATTGTAGGACAACGAAGCCATTGCCAGGTGTTCGTGGCAGAGGCTGGGCGGGCTGGCGGTCAGTCGGCCCAGGCCGGCTTTCTGAAGGCTTCCGCCAGGAAATCGATCATGGCGCGCACCTTGGGCGAGACATGCTTGCGGCTGGGATAGACGGCATAGACGCCCAGCTCGATCGAGCGGTATTCGGGCAGCACCTCCACCAGCGCGCCCGATTGCAAGTGGTGGCTGACCAGGAAGGTCGGCTGCAGCACGATGCCTTGCCCTTGCAGCGCGGCGGCGATGCAGGTGTCGCCGCTGTTGCTGCGCATGCGCGGCGACACTTTCACTGAGACGTGCCCGCCGGAGCCCTCGAACTGCCAGTGATCGCCCGTCGAGAGCAGCGTGTAGGCCAGGACGGCGTGTTGCGCGATGTCCGCCGGGTGTCGGGGCGCGCCGTGGCGTCGCAGGTAGGCCGGTGCCGCGCACAGCACGAGCCGGGTCTTGGCCAGCTTGCGCGAGATCAGCGAAGAACTCGGCAACCGCGCGATGCGCACCGCCACGTCGTAGCCTTCCTCCACCAGGTCGGCCACGCGGTCGGACAGCGTCACTTCGAGCATCACCTTCGGATGGCGCTCGATGAAGGCGGCCCACAGCGGCGCCAGGTAGGCCATGCCGAAGCTCACCGGCACATTGGCGCGCACCAGCCCGATGGCCTCGCCCGCATGCGCGGAGATCTCGGCCTCGGCGGCCGACACGCCGCTCAAGAGCTCGGTGCAGCGTTCGTGGAAGACCTCGCCCTCTTCGGTCAGCGACAACTTTCGGGTGGTGCGGTGCAACAGCCGCACCCCCAGCCGCGCTTCCATCTCACCGACCAGCCGGGACACCGCGGTCTTGGAGGTTTGTAAGGCTTGCGCGGCTTTGACGAAGCTACCGGCGTCGACAACCGCGACAAAAGCGCGCATTTCCAGAAACTTGTCCATGGCCTGGATTGTCCCGAAATATGGGATTGTCCATTGATTTTTGCTTGGTTTATTTTGGGAATTGGAACTCCTAAAGTCATTCCATCGCAGCTGCATCGCTGTGCCAACCAAGGAAAACATCATGCAAGTCACTGTCATCGGCGCCGGCAACATGGGTTCGGCATTCGTCAAGCAACTCGTGCTCGCCGGGCATCAAGTCAAAGTGACGGCGCGCGACCTCGACAAGGCCGAGCGACTCGCCGCCGCCCATCCCGGTGCCGCGGCCGTCCCGGCCCGGGGTTCCGCGCAGGGCGCCGATGCGGTGGTCCTGGCCACCGGTTATGCGGACGCCGCCGGGGCGCTGGACGCGGTCGGCGACTTGGCAGGCAAAGTGCTGATCGACATCACCAACCCGCTGACCGCCGATTACATGGGCCTGACGCTCGGCCACACGACCTCGGCCGCCGAGGAAATCGCCAAAGCCTGTCCCGGTGCCGAGGTCGTCAAAGCCTTCAACACCGTGTTCGCCCAGGTGCTCGATGCCGGCGCGGATTTCGGATCCGGCCGCCAGGTCAGCGTCTTCCTCGCCAGCGACAGCGAGCGCGCGAAGGCGGCCACCCGTTCGCTGGCGGAAAGCATGGGCTTCGCCGCGGTCGATGCAGGCGGCCTGAAGAACGCGCGCTACCTGGAGCCCTTGGCCGGCTTGAACATCTACCTGGGCTATGGCGCGGGCTGGGGCACGTCGATCGCCCCGGCTTGGGTGCGCAAGGCTTGAACGTCGTCGCCGCTGATGCAAGAGAATCGGCACCATGGACACAGACGACGACATCTTGATTCAGCAACCCGCGACTGCGGACGCGGACGCCGGTGGGCCATTGGTGATGCTGTTCCATGGCCTCGGTTCCAATCCGCAAGACCTGCGGCCGCTGGGCGCGCACTTGGCGTCTGCCATGCCGGGCGCCTGGGTGGTCAGTGTTCGCGCGCCTGAACCGTTCAGCGGCGGCGGGTACGGTTGGCAGTGGTTCCCGGTCGGCGGTGTCACCGAAACCAACCGGCCGGCGCGCGTCGCCGCCGCCATGCCGGCATTTACCGGCGCCATCTCGCGCTGGCAGTCGCGCACCGGCGCCGACCGCGGCCGCACCACGCTGGTCGGCTTCTCGCAGGGCGCGATCATGGCGCTCGAATCGACCCAGCTGGCCATGCCGCCGGCCGGCCGGGTGGCCGCCATCGCCGGCCGTTTCGCGCAGGCGCCGCATGCGCGGCCCCGCGACGTGGCCATCCACCTGTTGCACGGCGAGGCGGACGAGGTCATCTCCGCCGGCTTGGCGCTCCAGGCCGCATCGGCTCTCCAGGAATTGGGCGCCGCTTTCACATTGGACCTCTTCGCCGGGTTGGGACACGGCATCGATCACCGCTTGATGAAGCGGCTGCAGGCGCACCTCGGCGCCGCTTAGGCGTGCAAGCCGTTCGGTGCCGGCCTGGGCACCGAAAAATGAAAACCCCTTGGAGGCGTTTCGGCCTGCAAGGGGTTGTGTTTTTGGTGGCGCTTCAGGGATTCGAACCCCGGACCTGCGGATTATGATTCCGTCGCTCTAACCGACTGAGCTAAAGCGCCTGAGCCCAAAATTATAACGTGAATTTCGAGCCAAGGGCACCCGGCTTGCCACCGTTGCCTTTGCCGACAGGCCCGGCGCCTTAGACTCCCGGGTCGATTTCTCTTCTGCGCCCCTGATGTGGGGACGTCCTCCGCATGTTCAGTTTCTTCAAGAAAAAAGCGCCGCCGATAGAGCCCCAAGCCACACCGGCGCCTTCGCCGGCGGCACCTGCGCCGCCGGCCACCGTGCTCGGCAAATGGTTCGCGCCGTTTCAGTCCCCGGCGCCCGCACCGGCTCCGGTGCCCACAGCCAAAGAGACCGTGGCCCCAGTCGCCCCCGCCGCGCCAGTCGCGGCACCGTCGCCGTCGACCGCCGATCTGTCGCCTTCGGAGCCGCCCGAGGCGCCGCCGCGCCAAGGCTGGATGGACAAACTGCGCCAGGGCCTGCGCAAGACCGGTTCGAGCATTTCCCAGGTCTTCACGGGCACGAAGATCGATGACGCGCTTTACGAAGACCTCGAGTCCGCGCTGCTGATGGCCGATGCCGGAGTGCAAGCCACCGAATACCTGCTGCGCGACCTGAAACGCCGCGTGAAAGACAGCAAGGCCACCGACCCGGTGCAAGTGAAAGCTTTGCTGGTGGATGCGCTGGCCGAGTTGTTGAGGCCGCTCGAGGCCGGACTGGTGGTGGGCGAGGAAACGCCGACGGTGATGATGGTGGTGGGTGTCAACGGCGCGGGCAAGACGACCAGCATCGGCAAGCTCACGCTGCACCTGGCCCAGGCTGGCCAGCGCGTGCTGCTGGCCGCCGCCGACACCTTCCGCGCGGCCGCGCGCGAGCAGTTGTCGGTGTGGGCGGACCGCGCCGACATGGCCGGCGCCCAGGGCTCCCGGCCGCCGGTCGACTTCGTCAGCCAGGAGGGCGGCGACCCGGCCGCGGTGAGCTTCGACGCCGTGGTGGCCGGCAAGGCGCGCGGCTGCGATGTCGTGATCGCCGACACCGCGGGCCGCCTGCCCACGCAACTGCACCTGATGGAAGAGCTCAAGAAGATCAAGCGCGTGATCGCCAAGGCCCAAGCCACCGCGCCCCATGAAGTGCTGCTGGTGGTGGACGGCAATACCGGGCAGAACGCGCTGACCCAGGTGAAAGCTTTCGACGAAGCGCTGGGCCTGACCGGCCTGATCGTGACCAAGCTCGACGGCACCGCCAAGGGCGGCGCGTTGGCCGCGATCGCGCTGTGGGCGCGAGAGCGACAGGCGCCCGCCGGCGGCCCGTCGCAGCGGCGGCTCGCGGTCTATTTCATCGGCGTGGGCGAACAGCTCGAAGACCTGCAGACCTTCGACGCGCAAGAGTTTTCCCAGGCGCT
>CBJNAE010000308.1:0-5284 GCA_966433995.1 uncultured Ideonella sp.
GTGGCCATGAGCGGCCTGTCGTCCGAGGCCGGGAAAGACCTGGCGGCGCGGCTCGCCGCGCCGGATGCTCGCTCCGCCGCCGCGCGTGGGGCCACCGCCGATAGCGTGCCGCCGCTGCGCGAACTGCTGGTCGCGGGCGAGCATCTGGGCGTCCACACCCGGTGGCTGAGCCACGCCGAGCCGCCCGCGCCCGGCGCGGTCAACCTGGCGCCGTCCGCGGCGGGCGCAGAGGTGCTGGCCGTGGTCAGCGTGTCGATCGACGAGGCGGTGCGCATGCCGCAGGACTTGCAAGTGGCGCTGCTGCTGATCACCCTGCTCGGTTTCGCAGTGTTCGCGCTGGGCAGCGTGCTCACCGCCAGGCGGGTGACCACGCCGCTGCGGCTGCTCAGCCACGCCGCAGAGCGGCTGGGCCGCGGCGACATGGCCACGCCCATGCGCGGCCTCAGGCGCCAGGACGAAGTCGGCCAGCTGGCGCAGGCCTTCGAGCACATGCGCGTCAGCGTGGCCGACAAGCAGGCGCAGATCCTGCAACTGGCCTACTGGGACGCGCTGACCGGCCTGCCCAACCGCGCGCAGTTCCGCGACGCGGTGCAGGCCGCCATCGGCGACGCCGAACGCGGCGGCCACCAGGTGGCGGTGCTGATGCTGGACTTGAACCGCTTCAAGCAAGTCAACGAGGTGCTGGGTTTCCGCTTCGGCGACCTGGTGCTCAAGCAGGTGGCCGAGCGCCTCAAGCAGCAGATCGTGCGCGGCGGCGACCTGGTGGCCCGGCTCGGCGGCGACGAGTTCGCGGTGCTGCTCAAGGAAGGCGACGGCCCGCTGGCCGGCGCGGTGGCGGGCCGGCTGATGCAGGCCTTCGACGTGCCGCTGCAGCTGGACGAGCACACCGTGGACATGCACGCCGGCATCGGCATCGCCTGCTGGCCGATGCACGCCGACGACGCCGACCAGTTGCTCAGCCGCGCCGAAGTGGCGATGTACACCGCCAAGCGCCGCGCCAGCGCGCCGCTGATGTTCGAGGCCGCCATGGACGCCAGCAGCGCCCAGACCCTGGGCCTGCTCAGCGACCTCCGCCGTGCCGTCGGGCAGAACGAGCTGCGGCTGTACCTGCAGCCCAAGCTGTCGCTGGACAGCGGTTCCGTGCTCGGCGCGGAAGCCTTGGTGCGCTGGCACCACCCCACCCGCGGCATGGTGCCGCCGGCGCAGTTCATCCCCTTCGCCGAGCAGACCGGCTTTATCAGAGAAGTCACGCTGTGGGTGTTCGAGGAAGCGGCCCGGCTGTGGCAGATGCTGCACGCCGACGGCTTGACGCTGACGCTGTCGGTCAACCTGTCCACCCGCGACCTGCTCGACCCGGAGCTGCCGCGCAAGTTCGACGCGCTGCTGGTCAAGCACCGCGCGCCGGCCGAGTCGATCTGCCTGGAGATCACCGAGAGCGCGATCATGGACGACCCCAAGCAGGCCCTGGCCACGCTGGACCGCCTGAGCACGCTGGGCTTCCTGCTGTCGATCGACGACTTCGGCACCGGTTATTCGTCGCTGGCGTACTTGAAGCGGCTGCCGGTGGACGAGCTGAAGATCGACCGGTCCTTCGTGATGAACATGGAGACGGACTCGGACGACGCCAAGATCGTGCGCTCCACCATCGACCTGGCCCACAACATGGGCCTGACCGTGGTCGCCGAAGGCATCGAGACGGCCAAGACCTGGGACATGCTGCGCGAACTGAATTGCGACACCGCGCAGGGCTTCCACATGGGCAAGCCGATGCCGGTGGAAGAGTTCAAGACCTGGTGCGGCGCCTGGGCGGCCCGCCAGCGGCCCACCGGCGTGGTCAGCTCGCTGATGCTGCATTGACGGCTCAGCCGTCGCCGCGGGCCAGGCCCCGCGGGAACCGGGGCTGAAGCATCCCCGCGCGCGGGCCTGCGCCGCCCTCGCTTCACTTGGCCTTGCGCAGGCTCACCAGGCTCTGGGAATCGTTGGCCCAGACCGCCACGGCCTTGCCCGTCCGCTCCTTGGGCAGCTCGGCGTCCGTGGCCGGGGCGGTCTCGGGAACCAAGGCGGCGTCGTCCCAGATCCAGACGTTGCAACGCGTCTTGCTTTCGCAGGCCTTGGCGGCCGCCGCGCGCAGGGCCACGTCGGTCTGCCCGGCCGGGCAGAGCATCAGCACCACGGCATCGCTGCGGTTCTTGACGGCGCAGGCGGGGGATGCGGCCGCCGCCCCCGGAGCGGCCCAGGCCGAAGGCAGGGCCAGGAGCCAGCAGCAGGCGAGCATCGGTTTGAAGAGTGAATGCATGGGAATCCTCGAAAAGCAGTGCGCGGCCAGGCCGAAGCGCGGTGGGTGCGGATTGTCCTCGGCGCAAGGCGAGGGTCAAGGCCGCGTAGCCGGATGACGTGGCAGGATGAAAAAAGCCCCGCGCGGTGCGCGGGGCTTCTCGTGGACCTCCAGGGGCGCGGGCCGCCTGGAAGGAACCGGCGATCAAGCGCGGTTGTCGCGGCGGCGGGTCGCCAGGCCCAGGCCCAGCAGGGCCACGGAGAACAGGGCGGCGGAGCCAGGGGTCGGCACCAGGTTCACCGAAGCTTGCACCTTGGCGGCCAGCACCGGGGCCAGCGCGTTGAAGTCGCTCACCGGAACCACCCAGCTGCCGTTCAGCGGATTGGGGATGGCCACGCTGTTGACGGGCAGGATGGTGACCGGGCCGGGGAAAGCGATGGCGGCCAAGTCGTTCAGCGCGGACGGGCTGGACACACCGGAGCCGATGGCTTCGATCGACAGGGCGTCGATGCCGGCGGCGAAGGCAGCCACGCCAGCGGCCACGGCGGCGGACTGGGAGTTGGGGAAGCCGTCAGTGGCCAGGTTGATGAGGGACTTGGTGTCCGCCAGGGCGAAGCTGGCCGAGCCGGTGAGCAGGGACGTCAGCGAATTGATCGCGCCCGCGGTGTTGGTGGTGCCGCTGTCCTTCGCGTGGCTGCTGATCTGCGCCTGGATGGTGGGCAGGGTCGCAGCGGTCAGGATGGTGGGCGAGGTCACGGTGGCCACGCCGGAGCCGTAAGAAACGATGGTGATTTCCACCGTGCCGTCCACCGGCAGGCCGGCCAGCGCATCGCTCAGGCCGCTGCGCAGCAGGTTGTAGTTGGCGGTGGAAACGCTACCGGACGCATCCAGGGCGAAACCCAGTTGGGTGATGGCGGCTTGGGCACCGATGGACGCCACAGCCAGTGAGAAGCCCGCCACCAAAGTGGCCAGGGCGCGACGCATGATGTTCATGTCTAACCTCCCGAAATAATTGATGAAAACAGCGTTTGTCTCAAAAACGCCGTGGATCTATTCACAAGGCTTGCGGCCAGCGGAATGGATGCGCCAAAAGCACGATTCATGCCCAACACGGCACAGCCCAAGAAACCCTATATGAATCAATGATGTACACATAGATACATCGAAATTCTTCACGTTTTTTGGATTGGTTTCGAAACCTGTAAAACTTCCCGACGGATTGTTTTCAACAGGTGTCGGCGGCCATGGCCACCAATTCAATCGGGTGAACCGGGTAGAAATCGCGGCCGGAAAAACAAAACCGCGCAGCAGGCGAGGCCTTGCTGCGCGGTTGGGTTCGGCGCGGGCCATGCCGCTTGGGTCAGAACGGGATGTCGTCGTCCATGTCGTCGAAGCCGGTGTTCGACTTCGGAGCGGGCCGGGGCGCGGGCGCGCGCGGCGCCGGCGCGGCGCTGGCGCGGGACTCGCGGCTGTAGCCGCCGCCACCGCCGCCTTCATCGCCGCCGCCACCGCCGCCGTCGCGTCCACCGAGCATCTGCATCTCGGTGGCGATGATCTCGGTGGTGTAGACGTCCTGGCCTTCCTTGTTCTGCCACTTGCGGGTCTTCAGGCGGCCTTCGACGTAGACGGAACGGCCCTTCTTCAGGTATTCGCCCGCGATCTCGGCCAGGCGGTCGTAGAACACCACGCGGTGCCATTCCGTCTCTTCCTGCTTGTCGCCGGAGTTCTTGTCCTTCCAGGTGCGGGTCGTGGCCACGCTGACGTTGCAGATGGCGTTGCCGTTGGGGGTGTAGCGCACCTCGGGGTCTTTGCCCAGGTTGCCGACGAGGATGACTTTGTTGATTGCGGCCATGGCGGCTCCTGCTGATTCGATGGGAAATCCCGCCATTATCGACTGGCGGGCGATCCCGGCCATCGCCCGCCGGGACGCCCCGGGAAGGACGGCCGGGCAGGGGCCGCCCCGGCGGCGCCGCTGCCTTACCATCCGAAGACCGCGCGCCTAGCTTCGCGGCCCCGATCCCGCAGCCCCGCCCGCCTCCGCTCCGCACGTGTCCGCCATCCTCGACAACCCCACGCCCGCGCAGGCCCCCCTGCACGCCATCCTCCACGAGGTCTTCGGCTACAGCCAGTTCCGCGGCGCGCAGGCCGACATCGTCCAGCACGTGCGCCAGGGCGGCGACGCGCTGGTGCTGATGCCCACCGGGGGCGGCAAGAGCCTTTGCTACCAGGTGCCGGCCATCGCCCGGCACCGGGCGGGCCACGGGGTGGCGGTGGTCGTCAGCCCGCTGATCGCGCTGATGCACGACCAGGTCGGCGCGCTGGAGGAAGCCGGCGTGCACGCCGCCTACCTCAACTCCAGCCTCAGCGGCGAAGAGGCGCAGAAGATCGAGCGCGAGATGATGTCCGGCCGGCTGGTGATGCTCTACGCCGCGCCCGAGCGCCTGACCACGCCGCGCTTCCTGGCCCAGCTCGACTCGCTGCACGAACGCGGCCTCCTGAGCCTGTTCGCGATCGACGAGGCGCACTGCGTGAGCCAATGGGGCCACGACTTCCGCGAGGACTACCTGCAGCTCAATGTGCTGCATGAACGTTTCCCCGACGTGCCGCGCATCGCGCTCACCGCCACCGCCGACGACCTCACCCGCGCCGACATCATCGAGCGCCTGCAGCTGCAGAGCGCGCGCGTCTTCATCAGCAGCTTCGACCGGCCCAACATCGGCTACGCCATCGTCGAGAAGGACAACGCCCGCGCCCAGCTGCTGCGCTTCATCCAGGACGAGCACGAGGGCGACGCCGGCATCGTCTACTGCCAGTCGCGCAAGAAGGTGGAGGAGACGGCGGCCTGGCTCGTCGCCGAAGGCATCGAGGCCCTGCCCTACCACGCCGGCCTGGACGCCGACGTGCGCCGCCGCCACCAGGACCGCTTCCTGCGCGAGGAAGGCCTGGTCATGGTAGCCACCATCGCCTTCGGCATGGGCATCGACAAGCCCGACGTGCGCTTCGTCGCCC
>CBJNAE010000309.1:0-5280 GCA_966433995.1 uncultured Ideonella sp.
CAGGCCCAACGCGTCCAGCCGCGCGCTACCGTCCGGGTTCAACTGCACCAGGCCGATCGAGAACAGCTGCAGCACCTCGCGCGCGAAGTTCTCGTTGGGGTGGGTGCCGGCCTGGGCGTCTTCCTTCTCCGATTCGAGCATGTTCAGGTAGTAGCCCATGGCTGGGTGCAGCGCCACCTCTTCGAGCAGTTGTCGGAAGTTGCCGAAGGCGTTGCGGTTGAGCATGTCCATGTAGCTGGACATCGCATGCGGCCGGATGTCGGGCGCGATGTTGGAGATGACGAAGAACTGCAGCAGCGCCCAGCTCATCCGGCCGCGCAGTTGGTCTTCGCCCCGCAGCCACTGCTGCCAGATGGCTTCGTAGCTCATCTCCTCGGTGGCCCGGTTCTTGGACTGGCGGCCGCGCTGCGCCTCGAGATAACTCACGTGCAGCATCGTGGGCTGGTTGAACTGCGCCCACAGCCAACGCTCCAGGCCCTGGGCGCGCAGCGCCTCGACCTCTTCGACGGAGCGGATGCCGAAGGTGGCCTGGGTCAGGAAACGCGCGGCGTCGCGGCGGCTCAGCGGCGCGGTGGGCGCCGGGGGTTGAACGCCACCGCTGCCGGGCAGGTTGGATGCGGTTTGCAACCGGGTGTCGTCAGCGCCGGTGGGGACGGCGGCGGTGGTGCCGCCGCCTCCGTCCCCACCACCACCACCACAAGCAGCCAGCGTGGCGGATAGCGCCAGGGCCGCCAGCGTGGCGCCTTGGGTGGCGGAGGTCAGGTTTCCGCCGTCGCCCGCGCCTTCATCCGGCGCCACCACCCCCGCGGTGGCGGCGGCTTCGTTTTGTTCTTGGATCTGCATATCCGCTCCTTGTCCCTCTTGGACGCAGGGGAATATGCGGGAGGTGGGATGGGGGGCTGCGTGGATTTGTAACTGCGCCCGAGCCCCATTCACCGTTCGGGCTGAGCTTGCCGAAGCCGCTTTTGCGAGCCTCCCGAGCTTCGACGGGATTGGAGTGGCATGGGCCCTTCGACAAGCTCAGGGCGAACGGGCAGGGAGATCTGATGCCCTCTACCGTTCGGGCTGAGCTTGTCGAAGCCCTTTATGCGGACTCATCAAGCTTCGACGGGTTGGAGTGGTCAAGGCCCTTCGACAAGCTCAGGGCGAACGGAGGTAGGCGGCTCAAGGCAACGGAGGTAAGTGGCTCAAGGCAACGGAGGTAAGTGGCTCAAGGCAACGGAGGTAAGTGGCTCAAGGCAACGGAGGTAGGTGGCTCAAGGCAACGGAGGCAATTGGCTCAGGGCAATGGATAGACACGCGACACACCTGGATACGCCTGGGCACGCTGTGAATCAACCGTCCGGTAAAAAGTCACGCCCGGCCGGATGGCACCGAAGCCGTGGCGGCCGCCGCCAGCCAAGCCTCCATCACCTTCGGATCGTTGATCACCCGCACTTCGTCATACGCCTTCTGCGCGTCCGGCGAGTGGCGCCGCAGGTAGTTCAGCCACTGCTTCAGCCGCCCCGCGCGATGGCGGGCTTCGACGCGCTGGCCGACCAGGCGCCAGAAGTGCTGCAGCAGCGGCACCAGCTCGGCCCAGGGGAAGACACGGGGAGCAACATTACCCACCGGGCGCTGCGCGAGGTCGGCCGCGATCGCCACGGCCAGCCCCGGGTCGGCCACCATGCCGCGGCCGAGCATCAAGTCCTGGCAGCCTGAGATTTCCAGGCAGCGCCGCGCGTCGTCCACCGTCCAGATCTCGCCGTTGGCCACCACGTTGACCGCCACGGCTTCCTTCACTTCGCGGATGCGCTCCCAGTAGGCCGGCGGCCGGTAGCCGTGGGCTTTGGTACGGGCGTGCACGACGAGTTCGCCGGCGCCGCCGTCGACCATCGCATGCGCGTTTTCGAGCATGCGGCCGTCGTCCATGTAGCCCAGCCGCATCTTGGCCGACACCGGCAGGTGCGCCGGCACCGCACGCCGCACTTCACCGACGATTCGGTGGACCAGCTCGGGCTCGTCCAGCAGCACCGCGCCGCCGCGGTGGCGGTTGACGGTCTTGGCGGGGCAGCCGAAGTTGAGGTCGACGCCGGTGGGCCCGAGCTCGGCGAGGCGGCCGGCGTTGTCCGCCAGGCAGGCCGGGTCGGAGCCGAGCAACTGCCCGCGCACCGGCACACCCGCCGGCGTGCGGCCGCCGTTCAGCAGTTCGGGCATCACGCGCACGAAGGCGCGCCGGGGCAGCAGCGTGTCGGTGACGCGGATGAATTCGGAAACGCAGCGGTCGACGCCGCCGACACGGGTCAGCACGTCGCGCAGCGTGCTGTCGAGCAGGCCTTCCATGGGGGCGAGGAGGAGCTTCACCTGAAGACCTTGAGTGGTACAGGCCCTTCGACAAGCTCAGGGAGAACGGTAGAGGGGACTCGTCCGGTCACCCCTTCCCTGTTCCTCCTGAGCCACCTATTTCCGTTCGCCCTGAGCCCTTCGACAAGCTCAGGACAGGCCTGTCGAAGGGCCTTGGCCACTCCCGCTCGTCGGAGCTTTGGAGGTTGGCCTAAAGGCTTCGACAGGCCTGTCCTGAGCTTGTCGAAGGGCTCAGCCCGAACGGAGCAAACGCTCAGCCCGAACGGAGAACGGGAACAGCCCGGATGGAAACAGGGCCTCAAGGCCGCGCCGCGTCCGGCAACTCGATCTTCACCTCCAGCACCTCCAGGTCGTCCTGGCGTTCCAGGCTTACCTTGATGTCTTCAGGCTTGATGCCGACGTATTTCGAGATCACCGCCATCAGCTCGCGCTGCAGGTCGGGCAGGTAGTTGGCCGCGCGGGCGCTGGAGCGCTCGTGGGCCAGGATGATTTGCAGGCGTTCCTTGGCCACATTGGCCGTCTTTTTCTTTTCGCCCAGCAGGAAGGACAGGAAGGACATGCCGGCTTACCTCCCCGCGAAGATGCGCTTGAAGAACCCCTGCTTCGGCGCTTCGGTGAAACGCATCGGGCGGTCTTCGCCGAGGAAGCGCGCCACCACGTCCTTGTAGGCCTCGGACACGTCGGTGCCCTTGAGGTGCACGGCCGGCACGCCCTGGTTGGAGGCGTCCAGCACGGTCTCGGATTCGGGGATGACGCCGATCAGCGGCGTGCGCAGGATGTCCTGGATGTCTTCCAGCGACAGCATCTGGCCGCCTTCGACGCGGGTGGGGTTGTAGCGGGTGATCAGCAAATGCTCCTTGATGGGGTCCAGCCGCTCGATCGCGCGCTTGGTCTTGGAGCTGAGCATGCCGAGGATGCGGTCGGAGTCGCGCACCGACGAGACCTCGGGGTTGGTGACGATCAGCGCCTCGTCGGCGAAGTGCATCGCCATCAGCGCGCCGGTCTCGATGCCGGCGGGCGAGTCGCAGACGATGTAGTCGAAGCCCATCTCGGCCAGGTCCTTCAGCACGCGCTCGACGCCGTCCTGGGTGAGGGCTTCCTTGTCGCGCGTCTGCGAGGCGGCCAGCACGAAGAGGTTCTCGCACTGCTTGTCCTTGATCAGGGCCTGGTTGAGGTTGGCCTCGTTGTGGATGACGTTGATGAGGTCATACACCACGCGGCGCTCGCAGCCCATGATGAGGTCCAGGTTGCGCAGGCCGACGTCGAAGTCGATCACCGCGGTCTTGTGGCCCGCCAGGGCCAGGCCCGACGCGAAACTGGCGCTGGTCGTGGTCTTGCCCACGCCGCCCTTGCCCGATGTCACCACTACGATTTTCGCCATCGCTGTCTCTCTCGTCTTTCTTCAACAAAACGGGGATTTTCTCATCCGCCGGGCCGGGCTCGGCCGCCGCGGTCCAGGCTGTTTCTTTCTTTACCGGCGCGCCGACCGGTTCATTCCAGGTTCAGCGCTTCGATCACCAGCGTTTCGCCGTCCAGCCGCACCTGCACCGGTTTACCGTGCAGGCCCTGGGGCAGCGGCGTGTCGGTGGTGCGGTAGGTGCCGGCGATCGACAGCAACTGCGCCTGCATGCTGGTGCAGAAGATGCGCGCCGAGGTGTCGCCCCGGGCGCCCGCCACCGCCCGGCCGCGCAGCGGCGCGTACACATGGATGTGGCCGTCGGCGATCACCTCGGCGCCGAAATTGACCGAGGCCAGCACGATCAGGTCGGCGCCGCGGGCATACACCTGCTGCCCGGAACGCAGTGGGCGGTCGACGACCAGGGTCGGGCGCAGCGGGTTGGCGGGCTTGAGGCCGGCGGCGGCCGCGTCCGTCGCATCCGCCGCTGGGGCTGCGTTCGAATCGGGCGCCTGGGCCGCGCCTGCGGACGGCGCCGTCGGCGTCTCATCCCTCGGCAGCAACTCCAGCTGGGCCGATTCCGTGGGATCCCCGCTGGGGATGGAAGCCGTCACGGGGCCAGCCTCTTGCACAGGAGGCGCCCCCAGGGGCGCTGAAGGCGCTTCCCCGCGTTTGTTCGCGGCCGGCACCGGCGCATCGGGGGCCAGGCTGAGGCCAGCGGCCAAGGCCGCCTGCATCTGCGCTTGGCCGCCGCCGCGCACCGCCACCAGGTTCAGGCGGTAGCCGCGCAGCAAATCGCGGATGGCTTCGAAATCGGGCGCCTGCGGCGCCTCCCGCACCGCGGCCAGGTCGAGCAGCACCGGATCGTGGTCGAACATCTCCGGCGAGTCTCCGAACTCCTGGGCCATCGCCTCGGCCAGGGCCCGCAGTTCGGTGGTCTTGAGCAGCAGCGCCACCGTCACCAGGGGCGCGCTTTTCAGTTCAAAAACAGGGGCGTTTCCAGGGGCGGGGGCGGGGGCGGACACGGATTCGGCACCAGTCAGTTCGGGGAGGCCGAAGTGTAGCGGCAGGTCACCAGCGCTTAGGGAGCGCCGCACCGGGGGCGAGGGAGTTTTTATTGCGCCCTCTCCCGCTGGCGGGAGAGGGTTGGGGTGAGGGTGCCGCGCGAGCCAGCGGCCTGACCTAACCATAGAACTCTCAGGGCGAACGGCTCTGACAAGCACTCCTCCAAAAACCAAAAAAGGCGCCGAGGCGCCTTTTCTGTCAACGAGGCGAAATCGCCGCTCAACCCATGTGCAACCCGCCGTTGACCGAAAAATCAGCCCCGGTCGCGAAGCCGGATTCGTCGGAAGCCACCCAGGACACGATGGACGCGATGTCGTCTGGCGTGCCCAGGCGCTTGACGGGGATGCCGGCCACGATCTTGTCCAGCACGTCCTGGCGGATGGCCTTGACCATCTCGGTGGCGATGTAGCCCGGGCTCACCGTGTTGACGGTGATGCCCTTGTTGGCCACTTCCTGGGCCAGCGACATCGTGAAGC
>CBJNAE010000310.1:0-5257 GCA_966433995.1 uncultured Ideonella sp.
GCGGTGGGCATGGGCGCCTACGGCCTGCGGCCCGTCGTCGAGATCCAGTTCGCCGACTACTTCTACCCGGCCTGCGACCAGATCGTCTCCGAGGCGGCGCGGCTGCGCCACCGCTCGGCCGGCGACTTCTCCGCGCCGATCACCATCCGCATGCCCTGCGGCGGCGGCATCTTCGGCGGCCAGACGCACAGCCAGAGCCCGGAGGCCTTCTTCACGCACGTGTGCGGGCTGCGCACCGTGATGCCGAGCAACCCCTACGACGCCAAGGGCCTGCTGATCTCGTCGATCGAGAACAACGACCCGGTGATCTTCCTGGAGCCCAAGCGGCTCTACAACGGCCCCTTCGACGGCCACCACGACAGGCCCGTCACGCCCTGGTCCAAGCACGCGCTGGGCGAAGTGCCCGAGGGCTACTACACCGTGCCGCTGGACAAGGCCCAGGTGGCGCGCCCCGGCGCGGCCGTCACGGTGCTGGCCTATGGGACCATGGTGTGGGTGGCCCAGGCGGCCGCCGAGGAGGCCGGCGTCGACGCCGAGGTCATCGACCTGCGCTCTCTGTGGCCGCTCGACCTGGCGACCATCGTCGAGTCGGTGAAAAAGACCGGCCGCTGCGTCGTCGTGCACGAGGCCACGCGCACCAGCGGCTTCGGCGCCGAGCTGGTGTCGCTGGTGCAGGAGCACTGCTTCTTCCACCTGGAGGCGCCGATCGAGCGCGTCACCGGCTGGGACACGCCCTATCCGCATGCCCAGGAGTGGGACTACTTCCCCGGCCCGGACCGCGTCGGCGCGGCCCTGCGCAACGTGGTGGGGGGCGCCTGACATGGGTCACTACATCATCAAGACGCCGGACATCGGCGAAGGCATCGCCGAGGTCGAGCTCGTGGCCTGGCATGTGAAGGTGGGGGACACCGTCAAGGAGGACCAGACCCTGGCCGACGTGATGACGGACAAGGCCACGGTCGAGGTCCCGTCGCCGAAATCCGGCGTGGTGGTCTCGCTCGGCGGCGCCGTCGGCAGCGTGGTGGCGGTCGGCGCCGAGCTGGTGCGGCTGGAGATCGAGGGCCAAGGCAACGCCAAGGACGCACCGCCCGCGGCCACCGGCTCGCCGGTGGCACCGCCTGCGGCTGCGGCCGTTGCATCTGCGCCCGCGCCTGCACCCGCGCCCGCCGTGCCGAAGGCCCCGGTTGCGCATGCCGCACCTGTGCCCGCTGCGACCGCGGTCGATCCGCGCCGGTCGGCCGACGCGGCCACGGCCACGCCGCTGGCCGCCGGAGGCAAGCCGCTGGCCTCGCCCGCGGTGCGCCAGGCCGCGCTGGACCGCGGCATCGAGTTGCGCTTCGTCAAAGGCAGCGGCCCGGCGGGCCGCGTCATGCACGAGGACTTGGACGCGTACCAGGCGGGCGCGGCGGGTTCCGCCGCATCCCAACCCGGCGCGCGCTACCGCAAGGACATTTCGGAGGAAGCCGTCCCCGTCATCGGCCTGCGCCGCAAGATCGCGCAGAAGATGCAGGACGCCAAGCGCCGCATTCCGCACTTCAGCTACGTGGAGGAAGTCGACGTCACCGAGCTGGAAACCACCCGCGCCCGCATCAACGCGAAATACGCCAAGGAGCGCGGCAAGCTTACGCTGCTGCCGCTGCTGGCGCGCGCGGTAGTGCTGGCGGTGAAGCAGTTCCCGCAGATGAACGCCCGCTTCGACGACGAGGCCGGCGTGGTCACGCGCTACGGCGCGGTGCACCTGGGCATCGCCACCCAGACCGGCGCCGGGCTGATGGTGCCGGTGGTGCGCCACTCGGAAGCGCTGGACCTGTGGCAATGCGCCGCCGAGATCGGCCGCCTGGCCGAAGCGGCGCGCGGCGGCAAGGGGTCGCGCGAGGAGCTCAGCGGTTCCACCATCACCATCTCCAGCCTCGGCGCCCTGGGCGGCCTGGCCAGCACGCCGGTCATCAACCACCCCGAGGTGGCGATCATCGGCATCAACAAGATGGTCGAGCGGCCGGTGGTGCGCCACGGCGCCATCGTCGTGCGGCAGGTCATGAACCTGTCCTCCTCCTTCGACCACCGCGTGGTCGACGGCATGGACGCGGCGGAATTCATCCAGGCCATCCGCGGCTACCTGGAAACCCCGGCCCTGCTGTTCCTCGAATAAGAAGAAGACGACACCATGCAAACCAAGAAGACGAAACTCCTGGTGCTCGGCGGCGGGCCCGCCGGCTATGTGGCCGCGATACGGGCCGGCCAATTGAAGGTACCCACCCTCCTCGTCGAGGGCCACCAGCTCGGCGGCACCTGCCTGAACATCGGCTGCATCCCCTCCAAGGCCCTGATCCATGCGGCGGAGGAATTCGGCAAGGCCGCGCACTGGGCCGCCGGCTCGGCGCTCGGCATCGCCGTCGACCAACCGCGCATCGAGATCGAGAAGACCATCCAGTGGAAGGACAGCATCGTCAAGAAGCTGACCGGCGGCGTCGGCGCGCTCTTGAAAAAGAACGGCGCCGAGGTCGTGCGCGGCTGGGCGACCATCTTGGACGGCAAGACGGTCGAGGTGGCCGCGGCCGACGGCGGCGGGCTGCTGCGCATCGAATGCGAGCACCTGGTGCTGGCCACCGGCTCCGTCCCGGTGGAGCTGCCGTTCATGCCGTTCTCCGAGCATGTCTGGTCCTCGGAGCAGGCGCTCAGCCCCGCCGCGCTGCCGCGGACGCTGGTGGTCGTGGGCGCCGGCTACATCGGGCTGGAGCTGGGCATGGCCTACGCCAAGCTCGGTGTGAAAGTGACGGTCGTCGAAAGCGCCGGCCGCATCCTGCCGGCCTATGACGAAGAACTCGCCAAGCCGGTGATGGCCTCGCTCAAGCGGCTGGGGGTGGCGCTGCGGCTGGGTTGCAGCGTCGCCGGCTACGACGCGTCGGCCCGCGAGGTGTCGGTGCGCGCCGACCTGGGCGACGAGTTCGCCCTGGCGGCCGAGAAGGTGCTGGTGGCGGTCGGCCGCAAGGCGCGGCTCGACGGCTACGGCCTGGAGTCGCTGGGCCTCGACATGGACGGCCGCTGCGTCAAGGTCGACGACCGGTGCATGACTTCGATGCGCAACGTCTGGGCCATCGGGGACCTGACCGGCGAGCCGATGCTGGCCCACCGCGGCATGGCGCAGGGCGAACTGGTGGCCGAAGCGGTCGCCGGCCGCCAGCGGCGCTTCGACCCCTTGGCGATGCCGGCCATCTGCTTCACCGACCCGGAAGTCGTCTCGGTGGGGATCGCGCCGGGCCAGGCGGGCGCGGGCGAACTCGTCGCCGGCCTGTTCCCGTTCGCGGCCAACGGCCGTTCGATGACGCTGGAGTCGGCCGACGGCTTCGTGCGCGTGGTGGCGCGCGCCGACAGCCACGTCATCGTCGGTTGGCAGGCGGTGGGCGCGGGGGTTTCCGAACTCGCCGCGGCGTTCTCGCAGTCGATCGAGATGGGCGCGCGGCTGGAGGATGTGGCCGCCACCATCCACGCCCACCCGTCCCTGGGCGAGGCGGTGCAGGAGGCGGCGCTGAAAGCGCTGGGGCACGCGCTGCACATCTGACCCCCGACGCCGGTCCGCGGCGGGCGGGCCGGCTTTGCGTGCCGTTTTCCTTGCGGTCCGCCGCGACGTTCGGCGCGGGTGCATTTCGCGCGCCAAGCCGGGTCCAGGCATGGCAACATCTCGGCCGGCTGACAACACCTCCACCGACCCGCCCGCAATGGACTCAGAGACTGCACCGCCGCCCGACGGCGTAGAAACCCCGTTGCGGCACCGCCTGCTGTTTTTCGGCAAGGTGCTCCCCGGCTTCGACGAGGAAGGCGTGCGCGAGGCCCTGGCCCGCCACCTGGGGCGCGCGCCCGCCGAGCTCTTCAGCGGCAAACGCGTGGTGGTGTCGGACGAGCTGGACTTCATCGAAGCCGAAACCGCCCGGGAGGCGCTGGAAGCGCTGGGTGCCCGCGTGCAGATCGAGGCGGTCGAGGCACCGCCGCCGATGGCGCCGTTGAGCTTCCTCGACCTGGCCGTCCCTCCGCCGCCGAAAGACAGTGCGCCGCCCCCCCAGGAAGGCTTGGCCGTGACCGACAGCGGATGGCAAGCGTTGAGCCAGGCGCTTGAACCCTTGCCCGAAACCGTGTCCGAAGGGCTGCCTGAACTGCCGCCGCTTAAGCTCGACGCCGCGCAGCTGCCCGCGCGGGCGCCTTCGCAGCCCAAGCCGGCCGGCGGCGAAGGCGGCAGCCACCTTTATCCGCCGGGCTCCTTTCCCCAGGACCCGCCGTCGTCCAGCTTGCCGCCGTTGCCTTCAGGACCGGGGAGCTGGGCCGGCGACGCGGCACCGTCGCGGCCGCCGACCGACCTGTCGGCGGTCTATGGCAGCGCGGCGCCGCCCCAGCCGCCGATCGACGAGGGTTCACCGGTCTTCGCGCCCACGGCCAGGCCGGTTCCTCCCCCGCCCGCACCCATGGTGCCGGCCCGGCCCACGGTCCACGACATCCCGCCGATCGACGGCATGTCCATGGCGGATGCCTTGCCGGCGCCTGCCGCGGGCATCCCGGAATCCGCCCTGCTCGTGACCTGCCCCAATTGCCGCGAGCGGCAGCCGATGCGCGTGCTGTGTCGCGCTTGCAGCTGCGACCTGCAGCGCGCCCTGGCGGCGCAGCAGGAAGAGCGCGAAGCGGCGCGCTCGGCGCGGGGCCGGGGCACCGCCCCTTCGCCGCGCGGCGCTGGCGGCAAGGCGCCGACGCCCGGCAACGACGGGCCGCGCCTGCTCGGCGTCCGGATACCGGACCACCTGGCCGACCGCTTCACCCTCGCCAATGGACTGCTGGCGCTGTTCGGCTTCCTGCTGTTGCTGGCCGCTGTGGGTTTCGTCTGGAACAGTTTCTTCCGCTCCGAACCGGTGGCGAGCCGCTCCAGGGTGGCGGCGGCGGCACCTGCCGCGGCCAGCGAAGCTTCCGGTGCCCAGGCCGGTGAGCCGGCCGCAAGCGCGCCGCGCATGGGCCCGCCGCCGTCCGAGGCGGAGGTTTCCGCCCGTCTGGCCGATGCCGCCGCCGTCGCCGAGTTCCGCCAGGGCTACTGGCCGAAAGCCACCCACAAGGTCTTCGTGGCCAACGGCGGCTCCGCTTGGGCTTGGCGCGCCGGCGCGCCTTCGGTCACCCGGGCCTTGAGCGAAGCACTGGGCGAATGCGACGGCCGCCGCCTGCCCGAGGCGGCGGAATGCAAGGTGGTGAACGTCGACAACTTCTGGCAGGAATGAGGGATGGC
>CBJNAE010000311.1:0-5247 GCA_966433995.1 uncultured Ideonella sp.
TAAGCGCAGGCGTCGAGCGACTGCGCGATCGTCTTTTCGCCGCCGAGGTCCAACACCAGTTCGGCGCCGCGGCCGCCGGTGCGGGCCCGGACCTCCGCGGCCCAGTCGGGCGTCACGGCATAGTTGACGCCCTGGGTGCGGGGGCCGGCGAGCTTCGCGAGCTTGGCGTCGGAAGAAGAGGTGAGGATGCAGTCGTGCCCCGCCGCGCCGGCCAGCAACGCGGCCCACATGGCCACGCCGCCGGTGCCGGTGGCCGCGACGGTCGACCCGGGACTTAACTTAACATCGCCGAACAGCGCCTGCCATGCGGTCACGCCGGCGCAAGGGGCGCAGGCCGCGTCCGAGAAGGACAGTTCGTCGGGGATGGGCACGACAGCCCGCTCGGGCAGGCAAACCTCGCTGGCCAGCCACCCGTCGAGTTCGCAACCGTAGCTGTTGAGGATGCCGTCCTCGGTGGGCGCGCCTTCGAGCCAGTCCCGGAAGAAGGAGCCGACCACGCGATCCCCGACCTTCCTTGCCTTCACGGCCGAGCCGACCTCCACGACCACGCCGGCGCCGTCCGAACAGGGCACGCGGCCGATGTCGCGCGAGACTGGGTAGAGCCCGTCGACGATGAGCCCGTCCCTGGCGTTGAGCGACACCGCTTTCACGGCGATCCGGACCTGATCGGGCTGCAATGGCAGCGAGTCAACGGAGCGGGGCACCAAGGCCGCCGCGCCTTGTCCGGGAAAAATTCTGTATTCGATGGGCATTTAGGATTGGCCCTTCCCATTTTTTTCAAAGCCCTTCGACGCCACCAAGAAAAGCATTTCCTCTTTTTTGGTCATATTGCCCTCCATTTTTGAAACCTTGGCCGGAAAGTGTGAATTCTGAATCCAGGCCACGATTGTGCAGCAGCGGCCGACGCCGCCATCCCCACCATTCCATTGATCGCCATGAATCCGCCCACCCCAGACGCCATCGCGAACGAAGAAACACCCACCGCCCCGCCGGCGGTCGATTCACCCGCTCACCGGGTGGTGACCACCTTGTTCGCCGCGCGTGGGCTGCCAGAAAGTGAGTGGCGGACCACTCTCGCTGAAGCCATGGGCCGCTCTTACTCGACGGCGGAACGCAGGCTGGTCGATGAGGAGCAATTCACGATCGGCGAGCTGCGGGCGATCGCCAAGCACTTCGGCACCACGGTCTCCCTGATGCTGCAGGCCGCCAACACCGAAGAGCAGGTCAATCCAGAGGCCAGGCCCGCCACACTGAGGATCGGCGAGCACCGCGTGCCCTGCAACGTGACGACGCGGTCGGCCTACCGCCTTTCGGCCGAAGCCCTGGTGGCTTACGAAGGCCAGGACGGGCTGGTGTACGTGACGCCCCAGTCGGAAGCGGAAAGCGGCGCGGAATTGAAGGCCATCCGCTACCTGGAGATCAGGCCCCCCAGGGCCTTCCGCATCGCCGTGCTGGACGACGCGCTGTCCGCGGCGGTGCCCGTGGTCAGGCTGTTGAACGGGCGGGGAGGCTTCGAAGCCTCCGCCTACACCTCGGCGGCGCAGGTCATGGCCCTGCTGAAGCGGCCCCACCGGCCCCACGGCTACATCCTGGACTGGACGCTGGAGGACGGGAAGAACTCCGGCCCTTTGATCCGCGAGATCCGCGCCGTGGACCCGCACTGCCCTATCTTCCTGTTGACCGGGACCATCCAGGCCAACGAAGGCGAGATCGGCCAGGTGGTGCAGGCTTACAAAGTGCAGGTCCACCTCAAACCGGCCAGGACGGCCATCCTCGCGGCCAGCCTGCGCTCACTGCTGGAAGACGGCCAGGAAACGATCCCGTTCACGCAGGCATGAGCACGCAGGGCACGGTCACCGTGACCGACGTGCCCTGCCCCGGCTTGGAGTCGACTTCCAGGTTCCCGCCCATTTCGGTCAAGTGGGCCTGCACGATCGCCAGGCCCAGGCCGAGGCCCTGGGGGTCGATCGACTCGCTTTGACGCCCCCGCACGAATGCCTGCATCAGCTTGGACACCGAGGACTTGGGCATGCCGATCCCGGTGTCGGCCACCGACAGCCGCAGGGTCGCCGGCCCCGTCGGCCCGCCATGCAGCGAGACTCCCACCCGCACGGTCCCCCGCTCGGTGTACTTGATGGCGTTGCCCACCAGGTTGGTGACGACTTGGCGCAGCCGGGCTTCTTCCAATTGGATGTATTCGTCCAGCCCCTCCATGTCGAGCGTGAACGCCAGCCCCTTGCTTTCCGCCAGCCGGGCCTGGGCCGCCAGCGTGCGGCGGAAAAGCTGCGCGGCGTGCAGGCGCACCGACTGCGCGGCCGGCCCGCGGTCGGCGCGCACGAAGTCGACCATGGCGTTGGCGATCTCCGCGATGTGGTCGTTGGCCTCGCGCAGGTAGGGCATGCAATCGGCCAGCTGCCCCGGCTCGTCGGACAGCACCTCGATCCACGTCATGATGCTTTGCAGCGGCGTCCTCAGCTCGTGCGAGGCGGTCGCCACGAACATCTTCAGCGCCATCAGCGTGTTGCGCTTGGCCTCGCGCGCGTCGGCCTGCGCGTTCTCCAGCTTCTTCTGCTCGCGCGCCAGGCGCTCCAGCAACAGGGCATCCCGCTCGCTCTGGAGCTGCCGCAGGTCGGTGATGTCGCGGGCGCTCATTTCGACGGCGGGCAGGCCGCTTTCCGGGTCGGCCACCGAGCGGCAATCGACGGCGTAGTAACGCTGGCCCGACGACGAGTTCATGAGGCAGTCTTCGCGGAAATGCTCGCCCCGCTTGACGATGTCGATGGCCCGAGCGGAAAGGTGCGGGTCGGCGAACGTGGCCTCCAGCGCGTTGTCGCCCTGGATCGAGTCCCAGGCCGCCGAAGCCGCCGGGTTGCGGAACAGCACGGCCCCGTCGAACGAATACAGCGCCACGAGGATGGGCGTGTACCGCAGCACCTGCACGCCGCGCAGCTCGGCCAGCGGCAAAGCCTTCAGGTTGTTCGCCAGGAACAGGATGCCATCGGTGTTCCCGTCCTCCGCGCACACCACATTGCTCTGCAGCACGACATGCTTGGGATGGCCCAACGGATACAGGGTCCACTGCTCCTCCAGGCACTTGCCCTCCAGCGCGGCTTTGCGCACCTTCTCCAGGCGCCGCAACGCGTCCGGTGTGGTGTCGTCGAAGCTGCGCTGGCGCAGGTCGGCGATGGAACTGGCACCCCAGAACTCCAACGCGGTCTGGTTCACCCAGGTGATGCGCAGCAAGCGCATGTCAAACACCCACACCGGGATCGACACCCACTCATAGGCGAACAAGTTTTTGCTATCGATCATGGTGCATCAGCGAATCTTTCATCAAATTCGGGACTTTCATGTTGTTACATCCCAAAATTTATGAAATCAGCTATCCTTTATCAATTATGATTTCACAACAATAAATCCTGCACATTTGCTAGCAGGCATTCAGAAGCAAGCAGTTACGCATGCGTTCTTGAGTCATCAATTTTCAATCGCTGTCGTTTTTGCAAAGCCCATTCAATTTTGAATGAAATTCATCGGTGACTTGGTCAGCCCCGCCCCAGTTCAGGACGGGCCGGTTTGATCACCGAATGAACCGTGTCAAGGGGAGGAAAATGAAAGGAAGCGCATGTCATCAGCGTGGCAAGGAATCGATTTCCAAGGAATCGAATTTTCGAATTCATCCCAATCAGGTGACGCCTCATCCGATCTGGATCTCGACATTTCCGAGTGCGAAACCGAGCACGTGAACGATTTCGCAGACACCGTCGGATTAGGGTCGCTGGATGATCGGACCGATCTGTTCAGCGACAGAGAACCGATGGCGCTCAAAGGCTTGCTCAACCTGCACTGAGTTGTCGCTCACAGTCACGCAGCCGGCGCACTTCCCACCAGGCATCGAAGGGCCGGCCCGGGAGGCGATTCTTGCGCTGGCTTCATGCCAGGGGCTGGAGCCCACGCACTTGGCGACCATCCGGTACTGCATCGCGGTTTGCCCACGCGGGTTCGAGCGCGCTTATGCGGACCATTTCGCGGGCCTGTCAAAGCCTGCCCGAGGCAACGCGGACCCTCCCACCCAGCCACCCGGCCATCGCCGTGCCGGACGTCCTATCGCCGATCTATGATGCGCCGTTGAAGTCGCATGTCGTGCGACCGCACGCAGCGATGGCGCATGGTCCTTAGTCGTTCCCCGGCCAAGCCGCCGACTTGAAACCCGGAGGGGGACGCATCGCGGCATTCGGCAGGAAAGTTCATGGTTAGCCCCAGTCTGATCCGGCAAACGACCGAGGACATCCGCCGCACCCGGTTCGTGCCGCAAACCCGCGCCGAGCGGGTGGCGCTGGTCGCGGATTCGATCGCCCGCCTCGTGCCTTTCCGCAACACGGCCTGGCTGTTCCTGGATGCGGACGGGGGGCTGAAGGACTGCATCACCTACCCCCTGGTGTTCCCCGACCTGATCAAGGTTTATGCCACCGACCTCCACGACAACCCGGAAAGGACGGGTTTCCTGCCCTGGAGCGTCCTGAAGTTCCTGCCCAGTGTTTTCGACCTGGGCGAGTTGACGCTCGGCATGTGCTACCGCTCCGAGTTCCATCAGCGCTGCATGGTGCCTGCCGGTCTGCACGCCTCGCTCTGCATCCGTCTGGGCGTTGAAGGCGGATCGCTGGCCGGCCTGCTGGCTCTGGGGCGGCCACCCGGGGAAAAATTCCGCCGCGCGGAGCGCCAGGCCATGGCGACATTGCAACCTGAGATCGCGCGCGCGTGCAGAGACAATCTGGTCGACCGCATCGAGCACCCCAAGCCCGCCATCGAAGAACAGGGGCTGTTGCTGATCGACCGCTCCGGGAACCTGCTCCACCGCGACGCGGCGGGCCAGCGCCTGCTCTACCTGGCCGCGCACCCGTACCTGGACAGCGCGCAGGTGCTGCTGCAGCGCGAATCCGCGATCCTCCATCAATTGGCCAGCGCGGCGCGGGACATCCCCACCGCGCCGGGCGTTGGGACGCAGCAGCCGTCGCTGCGGGTATGCCACGACCGGGGGCAGTACGACTTCCGCATCCATGTGCTGGACGCGGAGGGCGGCCTGTACGGCGTGGTGGTTTCGCGCGGCACGCCGCCGCTCACCCGGGTCGCGCGGCGCCTGCTCAACCTGAGGGCCGGGCCCCGGCAAAAGGAGATCGCGATCCTGCTGGCTCATGGGCTGAGCTACCCGGAGATCGCGCTGGAGCTGGGCGTGGCCTCCAGCTCCGT
>CBJNAE010000312.1:0-5231 GCA_966433995.1 uncultured Ideonella sp.
TGTGCGGCCGCGGCGCCATCTCGTTGGCCACCAGGCTGCCGTCCTGCAGCACGAAGAACTCGACGCACAGCACGCCCACGTAGCCCATCGATTCGGCCACCAGGCGGGCCCGCCCGACGGCCTGGGCCTGCACGGCCTCGGCGACGTCGGGCGCCGGCACTTGCGTGACCGCGAGGATGCCGTCGCGGTGCAGGTTCTGCTGCACCGGCAGGCTGACCACCCGGCCGTCGCCGCCGCGCGCCACGATGACGCTGACCTCGTGCCGCAGCGGCAGCATTTTTTCGAGCACGCAGGGCGCCTTCCCCATCGCGGCCCAGGCTTCGCCCAGCGCCTCGGGCGTGGCCACCCGGGCCTGGCCCTTGCCGTCGTAGCCCAGCCGCGAGGTCTTCAGGATGCCGGGCAACAGCTCGGCGGGGACGGCGGCCAGCTGCTCGGCGGTCTCGATCACGGCATGCGGCGCGCAAGGCACGCCGCAACTTGCGAAGTGGCTTTTTTCTAGGGCCCGGTCCTGGCAAATGGCGACGGCCCGGGCGGGCGGCGACACCGGCCGCTGGAGCGCCAGGCGTTCGAGCGCCTGCGCCGGGACGTTCTCGAATTCGGTGGTGATCGCCGCGCTGCACGCCGCCAGGCGCGCCAGGCCGGCGTCGTCGAGGTAGGCGGTCTGGATGTGCTGGTGAGACACCGTACCCGCGGGGCTGTCCGTGTCGGCGTCCAGGACGGCCGTGGCGTAGCCCATCTGCTGGGCGGCGTGCGCGAACATGCGGCCCAACTGGCCGCCGCCCATCACGCCCAGGGTGGCGCCGGGGAGGATGGGTTCCATGGCGGCGCCGCTCATTTCAGATCGGCGCTCATCGCGCGGGCGGCCAGAGTCTGGCGGGCGCGGAAGGCGTCGAGTTTCTGGCGCAGCGCGGGGTCTTCGTTGGCGAGCATCGCCACCGCGAACAAGGCCGCGTTGGCCGCGCCGGCGGTGCCGATGGCGAAGGTCGCCACCGGGATGCCCTTGGGCATCTGGACGATGGAATGCAGCGAGTCGACGCCCTGCAGGTGGCGGCTGGCCACCGGCACGCCGAGCACCGGCACGGTGGTCTTGGCGGCCAGCATGCCCGGCAGGTGGGCGGCGCCGCCGGCGCCCGCGATGATGGCCTTCAAGCCGCGCGCCGCGGCCGACTCGGCATAGGCGAACATCTCGTCGGGCATGCGGTGCGCGGAAACGACCTGCGCCTCGAAAGGGACACCGAACTCGGCGAGAATGCCGGTAGCTTCGCGCAGGGTTTCCCAGTCGCTGCTGGAGCCCATGACCACACCCACCACCGCCGCATCGCCGCCACTCATCGTTCGCCCCCTGTGCACCTCGGTGCCAGTCCAGAAAATTGAAGCTTGAATTGTAGGCGGCCGGGCTCCATCTCCGGCTTTGCCTGCGCCTCGGCAAGGCCGCTCCGGCCGGCAACAGAACACAACCGCACCCCGCCCCGCCATGATCGACATCACCCTGCAGAACCTGGAGACCGAGCTGGTCCAGTCCTCCATCGAACAACCCGTGCTGCTCGACATCTGGGCGCCGTGGTGCGGCCCCTGCAAGACGCTCGGGCCGGTGCTGGAGAAGCTGGAAACCGCCTATGCCGGGCGCTTCCGCCTGGCCAAGCTCAACGCCGATGAGCAGCCCGAGATCGCGGGCCAGCTGTCGCAGCTATTCGGCGTGCGCAGCATCCCGTTCTGCGTGATGTTCAAGGACGGGCAGCCGGTCGACGGCTTCGTCGGTGCCGTGCCCGAGGCGGAGATCCGCCAGTTCCTCGACAAGCACGTGCCCAGCGGCGAAGAACTCGCGGCCGAGGAAGACCTCGAGGAAGCCCAGGCGCTGCTGGCCGAGGGCGACGAGCAAAGCGCGCTGGCCAAGCTGCAGGAGGCGGTGGCCGTCAACCCGGCGGACGACACCGCCCGCTACGCCTATCTGCGGGCGCTGCTGCGCGCCGGCCAGGTCGCGCAAGCGCGCGCCGCCTTCGAACCGGTGGCCGGCAAGGTGCTGCTGGACAACCGCCTGGCCGCCTGCGGCCGCTGGATCGAGGCCTGCGAACAGGCCCAGGCACCGGATGCGCCGGCGATCCAGGCGCTGACCGAAGCGATCGCCGCCAACAAGCGCGACTTCCAGGCGCGCTTCGCGCTCGCGCAGCGCGCTTTCGCCGACCAGCGCTTCACCGACGCGATGGACGAACTGCTGGAAATCCTGATGCGCGACAAGGGCTGGAACGAGGAACTCGCCCGCAAGACCTATGTCGCCATCCTGGAACTGATGGCGCCGGCGGCGCCGCCCAAGGCCGCCTCCGCGTCGACGCCCGCCGCCAAAGGCGCGCTGGAGATCACCGGCAAGGTGGACACCGCGCCGGCCGACCCGGTCGTGGACGGCTACCGCCGCAAGCTCAGCATGGCATTGTTCTGAGCACCCCCAGGGCCGGGCTGCGCCCAGCCCGCCCCCCCGCGGGGGCCAAGGAAACTTGGGGCGGCCCGGCGTTTCCTTGGGAGGCGCGGCGGCGCGGGCGCCGCCGAACGCCGGGCCGTCAAGGCGACGGCCAGTCCGCGATCAAGGCCACCATCCGGGACTGCACACCGCGGTGGTTCGCCCAGCATTCGCGGGCTTTCATGTCGTGCTCCAGGGCCGCTTCGGCATCGCCCAGTGCACGCAGCACTTGCGCCAGGCGGCCATGGGCCACAGCCAGGTCGTCGGCGAAACTTGAGACACCCAGGCTGGCCCGCGCGGCCTGGACCTCCCGGCGGGCGCCGTCAGGGTCGCCCACGCGCCAGCGGCACCAAGCCATGTCGGCCAGGAAGTTGGCGCTCAGGCGGCCCATGCCCTGGTTCTTGGCGCCGCCGAAATGCGCCTCATACAAAGCCAACGCCTGCGCCGGCTCGCCCTGGACGGACAAAGCCACCGCCCTGAGCATCGGCGCCCAGCTGTCCAGCGAAGTAGTGCCCGCCCATTGGTCGAAACTGTCGATCGAGATCGCGCCGGCCATCGCGTGCCGCGCCTGGGCATCCACATCACCGCCGAACACCGAAGCTTGCAAGGCCTGAGCGCCGTGGTGCCAGGCGATGTTGCTGATCACGCTGATCTGCATCACTTCGTCGCCGTCGGCGGTGGCGTGCTTGCGCGCCTGGGCGAACCAGGCCTGCGCCTCGTCGCCGCGGCCGGCGAAGTTCAAGGCCGTGGCCAGAGTCAGGCAGGCGCGGCCCCGCGCGGAATGATTGTCGGCCGCGGCCAACGCCAAGGCCTGGCGCAGGTGGGCCGCCATGGCGTCCAAGTCCAGGACGACGTAGTCCGTGTGCGCCAGCCAAGCGGCGCTCAGCGCCTGCAACTGCGACAACTGCGACGCGCCGCTCAAGGCGTGCGCGCGCTTCATCTTGTCGCGCGCGACCGCGCTCAGGCTGCCGAAGAAAGCGACGAAACCCTCGGCGAGGTTGAGCCACACACTGACGGCCGGATGCGGTTGGCGGTCGAATTCGGCATGGATGCCGTTGATCTCGGCCTGGGCCGCCGCGAAGTGGCCCTGCTGGGCCAGGTGCCCCGCGCGTTCGGCGCGCAAGCAGGCCTTCTCGACCGGGGGGATGTCCCGCGCGGCCATGGCGGCTTCAAGCCGCCTCAGCCGCTTGGAAGGCAAGGCGGCGGCGCTGTTCATGCGGTCAGGCGAGTCAGCGCCTCGCGGTAGGTCGCCGCGGTCTGCGCCACCACGTCGGCGGGCAGGCGGGGCGCGGGCGCCTTCTTGTCCCAGGGTTGGCCGCCCACCCGGGCCTGTTCCAGCCAGTCGCGCACGAATTGCTTGTCGTAGCTGGGCGGGTTGCGCCCGTCTTTCAGCGCCGCCTCGTAGCCTTCGACCGGCCAGAAGCGCGACGAATCGGGTGTCAGCACCTCGTCCATCAGGGTCAGGGTGCCGTTGTCGTCCAGGCCGAATTCGAATTTGGTGTCGGCGATGATGATGCCGCGCGCCAGGGCCATCTCGGCGGCCGCCTCGTAAAGGCGGATGGCCGTGTCGCGGACCTGGCCGGCCAATCCGGCGCCGATGATCCCGGCCATGCGCTCGAAGCTGATGTTCTCGTCGTGGTCGCCCATTTCCGCTTTGGTGGCCGGCGTGAAGATCGGCTCGGGCAGCTTCTGCGCGTTGCGCAGACCGGCCGGCAGCTTGACGCCGCAGACCGCCTGGCCCTCCTGGTATTCCTTCCAGCCGCTGCCGGCCAGGTAGCCGCGGACCACCGCCTCGATGGGCAGCGGCTTCAGGCGCTTGACCAGCATCGAGCGGCCGCGAACCTGGTCGGCCTCGTCGGCGGCCACCACGCCGAGCGGGTCTTCGCCGGTGAGGTGGTTGGGCACGATGTGGCCCAGCTTGTCGAACCAGAAGAGCGCCATCCGCGTGAGCAGCTCTCCCTTGCCGGGGATGGGTTCGCCCATCACCACGTCGAAGGCCGACAGGCGGTCGCTGGCCACCATCAGGATGCGGTCTTCACCCACCGCGTAGTTGTCGCGCACCTTGCCTCTGGCCAGCAGGGGCAGGGATCGGAGGCTGCTTTGCAGCAGGGCTGGGGTCGTCGAAAGCATGGTGGCGGGCGCTGGATGGAAAAGAGCGGGATTGTAGTGACCGTCAATCGCCGCCCCGCGCCCGCCAAGGACGCGTCAGTTCACCATCTGCGCCAGCTCGCCCTGGGCGTAGCGCTGGGCGATGACCGACAGGCTCAGCGGCTTGATCTTCGCGGCCTGGCCTTCGCAGCCGAATTCGAGGTAGCGCTGCTTGCAAACCGCCTTGGCGGCCTCGCGCGCCGGCTTGAGCCATTCGCGCGCATCGAACTTCTCGGGGTTCTCGGCCATGAACTTGCGCACCGCGCCGGTCATCGCCAGGCGGATGTCGGTGTCGATGTTGATCTTGCGCACGCCGAACTTGATGGCTTCCTGGATTTCCTCGACCGGCACGCCGTAGGTCTCTTTGATCTTGCCGCCGTACTGGTTGATGATGGCCAGCAGGTCGGCCGGCACCGACGACGAACCGTGCATCACCAGGTGCGTGTTGGGGATGCGCTTGTGGATTTCCTTCACGCGCGAGATCGCCAGAATGTCGCCCGTGGGCTTGCGCGAGAACTTGTAGGCGCCGTGGCTGGTTCCGATGGCGATGGCCAGCGCGTCGAGTTGGGTTTCGCGCACGAAGACGGCGGCTTCTTCCGGGTCGGTCAGCATCTGGCTGTGGTCCAGCTTG
>CBJNAE010000313.1:0-5215 GCA_966433995.1 uncultured Ideonella sp.
CAGGCTGGGCGCCAGCCGCAGCGCGCCGCCGCTGGCGCGGGCGAGCGCGTCGATCGCCGCTTCCTGGCGCGCGCGGTAGAGCTCGCGCATGCGCCGCAGGTGGCGCAGCAAGTGGCCTTCCTGGATGAAGCGGGCCAGCACGTCCTGCGAGGTGCCGGGCGCGTGCCGGTCGGCCAGCGCCTTGCCGCTGGCGAAGGCGTCCACCAGTGCGGGTGGCGGCACGATGAAACCCAGCCTCAGCCCCGGGTGCAGGGACTTGGAGAAAGTGCCCACGTAGAGCACGCGCGCGTCGTGCGCCATGCCGCACAGCGCGGGGATGCGGTGGTCGCCGTACTGGAACTCGCCGTCGTAGTCGTCTTCCACCACCCAGGCGCGGTGGGCGCGGGCCCAGTCCAGCAGCGCGACGCGGCGCGCCAGGCTCATGCGCACGCCCACGGGGAACTGGTGGGTCGGCGTCACGATGGCCAGCCGCGCTGCCGGCCAGCGCGCCGCGCCTTCGGCGATGCACAGGCCTTCCGCGTCCACCGGCACCGGCCGCGCCGCCACGCCCTGGCCGATGAGATTGCAGCGGATGCCGGGGTAGCCGGGATCTTCCACCAGGGCTTCGTCGCCCACGTCCAACAGCATGCGGCCGATCAGGTCGATGGCCTGCTGCGAACCCGAGGTGATGATGATTTGCCCGCCCTCGCACTGGATGCCGCGCGAGACCAGCAGCCACTGCGCGATCGCCTGCCGCAACGGCATGTGGCCGGCCGGGTCGAGATAGTGGGCGCTGGCCTGGCGCTGCGCGGGCGGCAGCTGCCTTTCCAGGCGGGCCCACAGCGCGAACGGGAACTCGTCGATCGCCGGCTGACCGAGCCGGAAAGCGCTGGGGCGGTCGGTGGGCGGCTTCCAGCGCAGCGCCGTCTCGGCGATCAGCCGGCCGCGCTGCGACAGCAGCTGCGGCGCGGGGACCGACGGCCCCCGGCCCGCGCCCCGCGGCCGCTTGCCGCCGCCGGCCGGTGCCGCGGCGGCGCCGATTCGGGTGGCCTGCGCCACATAGCTGCCGTCGCCCACGCGCGAGGCCACGTAGCCCTCGGCCTGCAGCCGTTCCATCGCCCAGAGCACGGTGTTGCGCGACACGCCCAGGATGCGCGCCTGTTCGCGCGACGGCGGCAGCCGCTCGCCGGCCGCGAAGGTGCCTTGCTCGATGCCCTGGCGCAGCCGCAGGTAGACCTGCTGGCGCAGCGACCGCGCGCCGGGAATGGTTCCGTGTCCCATCTTGAATTGGCCCCTTGATCGATCTCGAAATTGTCTACGATGGGGTGCCAATCCGGTGCCCTGCCGATCGGCGTCTTTTCTCCGGCCACGAAGGACGCGACCATGATGACCTCGCCCAAGCCTCCCGAATCGACGATTGAAATCCGTCAGGCCGACTTGTGCCTGCCTGCCGAACTGGACGCGGCGGTGCCGCTGTTCGACGCCTACCGCCAGTTCTACGGCAAGCCGGGCGATCCGGCAGGCGCGCGCGAATTCCTGCGCCGGCGCGCCGAGGCCGGCCAGTCCGTCGTGCTGCTGGCCTGGGACGGAATGGGTCAGGCCGTCGGCTTCAACCAGAACTACCCGAGCTTTTCTTCCGCGTCGATGGCGCCGATCTGGGTGTTGAACGACCTCTTCGTGGCGCCCCAGGCCCGCCGCCTCGGCGTGGCGCGGGCGCTGCTGGCCGCCGCCGCCGAGGCCGCCCGCCGCGCCGGCGCGGTCCGTCTCACGCTGTGCACGCAAGTGGAGAACCAGCGCGCGCAGGCGCTCTACGAAGGCCAGGGATGGCAGCGGGACACGGCCTTCTTCACCTACCACTTTCCGCTGGCTTGACGACCTGTCCAGCAACACCGCCACCACCGCGAAACCCGCAGGAGTCCGCCATGTCGAACCACACCGCAAGCATCCATTGGGCCCATGACGCCGGCGACGCCGCCGCTTTCCTCCGCCGCCGCTACAGCCGCCGCCACGAATGGCGTTTCGACGGCGGGGCGGTGGTGCCGGCCTCGTCGTCGCCCCATGTGGTGCCGCTGCCGATGTCGGATGCCTCCGCGGTCGACCCGGAGGAGGCTTTCGTCGCGGCGCTGTCGAGCTGCCACATGCTGTGGTTCCTCGACGTCGCCAGCCGCGCCGGCTGGGCGGTGGCGTCGTACGCCGACGAGGCGGTCGGCGTGATGGCGCCCGACGCGCAAGGCCGCCTGGTGGTCTCGGTGGTGACGCTGCGGCCCCACGTTGTCTTCGACGGCGGCCGCCAGCCCGACGCTGCCGCCTTGCAGGCGCTGCACCACCGCGCCCACGAGTCCTGCTTCCTGGCGAATTCGGTGAAGACCGAGATCCGCTGCGAACCTTCGTCGGCCCTGGCGCCGTCTTGACCGGAGCCCCCGCCATGTACCAACCCAGTCAGTTCGTCGAAGACCGGCCCGAAGTACTGCACCAACTGATGCGGGCCCATCCGCTGGGACTGCTGGTCACGCAGGATGAGCGGCACGAGATGCAGGCCAATGCCGTGCCCTGGATGCTCGACCCCGATCCGCAGGGCGGCGCCGCGGTGTTGCGCGCCCACGTGGCCCGCGCCAACCCGCTGTGGCGCCAAGCCCGCGGCGACGTCGACTCGCTCGTGGTTTTCCAGGGACCGCAGGCCTATGTCAGCCCGAACTGGTACCCGAGCAAGGCCGTCACCCACCGGGAAGTGCCCACCTGGAACTACTGCATGGTGCAGGCCCGCGGCCGCCTGCAGGTGCGCGACGACCCGGCCTGGGTGCTGAAGCTGATCACCGACCTGAGCGACCGGCACGAGGCCGGCCGGCCCGCGCCTTGGTCGGTGGCCGACGCGCCGCCGGGCTACATCGACAAGCTGCTGGGCGCGATCGTCGGCATCGAGCTGCGCGTGGCCGCGCTGGCGGGCAAATGGAAGGTCAGCCAGAACAAGAAGGAAGAAGACCGCCGTGGTGTCGAGTCGGCCTTGCGCGGCCTGGGTGGCGACGCCGCCACGGCGATGGCGGCGCAGGTGGCCGAGCCGGGCAGCCCCTGCTGAAGCCAGGCGAGGAAGAACCTGTAGGAGCGGCTTCAGCCGCGATGCGGTGCCGGGAGATCGCGGCTGAAGCCGCTCCTACGAAAGCAGTGCCCGTGCCGGCACCAGAAACAGGGCACGGCCCAGCCGGCGGCGCGGGTCACTCCGTGCCGGAGTGGGTCTCGCGGCGCAGGTCCATGTAGCGCTGCTCCAGTTCCTGGCGCAGCGCGCGCCGCACCTTGGCGGCCTCGAAGCGCCGCTCCTCTTCGCCGGTGGACGGCTTCAGCGGCGGCACCTTGGCGGGCTTGCCGTCGTCGTCGACCGCCACCATCGTGAAGAAGCAGCTGTTGGCGTGGCGCACCACCTGGCTGCGGATGTTCTCGGCCACCACCTTGATGCCGATCTCCATCGACGAGGTGCCGGTGTAATTGACGCTGGCCAGGAAGGTGACCAGCTCGCCGACGTGGATGGGTTGCCTGAACATCACCTGGTCGACCGACAGCGTCACCACGTAGCGCCCGGCGTAGCGGCTGGCGCAGGCGTAGGCCACCTGGTCGAGGAACTTCAGGATGCTGCCGCCGTGCACGTTGCCCGAGAAATTCGCCATGTCGGGCGTCATCAGCACCGTCATCGAGAGTTGGTGGCTGGGCAGGTCCATGGATTCTCTTCCTCTTCGGCTGGCGTGGGCGGGCCCGGCTCGGGATGCGCCGGCGGATGCCGATTGTCGATGCAATAAGCAGGCCAGCCGGCCCGAGGGAACCCTGTCCGGGGTCGGTCAGCCCGCCGCGATGGGCTCGACCCGCTTGGGCACGCGCGGCGCCAGCGCGCACATCAGTTCATAGCCCACGGTGCCCGCGGCGCGGGCGATCTCGTCGATGCACAGCACCGTGCCGGAGTCGGCGCGGCCCCACAGCGTGACGCGCGAGCCGATGCCGGCCTCGGGCACCGGGGTCAGGTCGACGGTGATCATGTCCATGGACACCCGGCCCGCCAGCTCGCAGCGCACGCCGTCCACCAGCACCGGCGTGCCGCTGGGCGCCACCCGCGGGTAGCCGTCGGCGTAGCCGCAGGCAACCACGCCGATGCGCATCGGCCGCTTCGCGGTGTAGCTGCTGCCGTAGCCGACCGTGTCGCCCGGCTGCAGCGACTGCACGGCGATGACCTCGCTGGCCAGCGTCATCGTCGGTTGCAGGCCCCAGTCGGCGGCGGTGTGGTCGGGATGGTCGGGCGAAGAGCCGTAGACCATGATGCCCGGGCGGATCCAATCGGCGCTGACGGCTTCGTCGCCCTGGGCGAAACGCAGCGTGGCCGCGCTGTTGCCCACCGAGCGCGGGCCGGGCAGGTCGCGCGCGGCGGCTTCGAACACTTCCATCTGGCGGGTCACGCCCGGCGTGCCGTCGGCGTCGGCGAAATGGGTCATCAGCGTGATGCTTTCCACCTGGGTGAGGCCGGACAGGCGCATCCAGGCCGAGCGGTAGGCGGCCGGCGCGAAGCCCAGCCGGTTCATGCCGCTGTTCATCTTGAGGAAGACCTGATGGGCGTGGCTGGTCTTGTGGGCGGCCAGCCAGTCGATCTGGCCCTCGTGGTGGATGGTGTGCCACAGGTTCAGGCGGGAACACCATTCCAGGTCGCGGGCCTCGAAGCAGCCTTCCAGCATCAGGATGGGGCCGCGCCAGCCGAGCTGGCGCACGCGCGCCGCCTCGTCGAAGTCCAGCAGGGCGAAGCCGTCCGCGCCCTTCAAGCCTTCGTAGGCGCGCTCGATGCCGTGGCCATAGGCGTCGGCCTTGACCACCGCCCAGCATTTGGCTTCGGGGGCCGACGCGCGCGCTCGGCCGAGGTTGTGCGCCAAGGAATCGGTGTGGATGGTGGCCAGGATGGGGCGGGGCATGGGCTTCTAAGGGGAGTCGGGACAATGATCAATCGATTCTGCCAGCCCGCATACTGGATAAAGCTCTGTTCATACAGCGCATGCTATAAACCCCGCCGCAGGTGGGGCAGGCGGCTGCCGACCACAAGAATCAAGCAAAGAGACAACACCGTCCAACGGAACGATGCGCCGGCGACCACCAGCTGGCCTGAAGGCCTGATGCGGCAGAAGCAAAGCAGTGACTGAATGAAAAAAGGCTTCTACACCATCATGTCGGCGCAGTTCTTCAGCTCGCTGGCCGACAACGCGTTGTTCGTCGC
>CBJNAE010000314.1:0-5211 GCA_966433995.1 uncultured Ideonella sp.
CCTGCGGCAGGACCCCGACGTCATCATGATCGGCGAGATCCGCGACTTCGAGACCGCGCAGATCGCCATCCAGGCCTCGCTCACCGGCCACCTCGTGCTGGCCACGCTGCACACCAACGACGCGCCCAGCGCCGTCACCCGCCTGACCGACATGGGCGTCGAGCCTTTCCTGCTCAGCTCCAGCCTGCTGGGCGTGCTGGCGCAGCGCCTGGTGCGCAAACTATGCCCGCACTGCAAGCGCCCCGACGAGCGCGGCCAGTACCTGCCAGTGGGCTGCCCGGAGTGCGGCCACACCGGCTACAAGGGCCGCACCGGCGTGTACGAACTGATGGTCACCGACGACAAGGTGCGCGAACTGATCCACAACCGGGCCGCCGAGTCGCAACTGATCGCCGCGGCCCGGGAAGGCGGCCTGCGCACGATGCGCGAAGACGGCGACCGGCTGGTGGCCCAGGGCATCACTTCGCCGGCCGAGGTGATCCGCGTCACGCGCGAGTAGACACGGACAGCGCATGCCCGCCTACAAATTCGAGGCCCTGACCGCCGAAGGCAAGACCACCACCGGGCTGCTGGAGGCCGACAACGCCAAGGCCGCCCGCGCCCAGCTGCGGGCCCAGGCCCTGGTGCCGATGGAGGTGAAGCAGGTCGCCGCCAGCGGAACCGGCAACCAGGCGGCCTTCTCAGGCAAGCGGCGCGTCTTCAGCGCCACCAGCCTGGCGGTGTGGACGCGCCAGCTGGCCGGCCTGGTCGGCAGCGGCCTGCCGCTGGAGCGCGCCTTGACCGCGCTGGCCGACGAGGCGGAAGACCCGCGGCAACGCGAACTCGTGGCCCACCTGCGTTCCGAAGTGAACTCCGGCTCGCCGTTCGCGCAGGCGCTGGCCACCGCGCCGCGCGAGTTCGACGACATCTACCGCGGCGTGGTCGCGGCCGGCGAGCAAAGCGGTGCGCTGGGCGGCGTCCTTGAACGGCTGGCCGACGACCTGGAAGAACGGCAGGCGCTGCGGGCCAAGCTGCTGGGCGCCATCCTCTACCCCGCCATCGTCTCGGTGATCGCGGTGGTGATCGTGATTTTCCTCGTCACCTACGTCGTGCCGCAGGTCGCTTCGGTGTTCAGCAATTCCAAGCGCGCCCTGCCCGGCCTGACGGTGGCAATGCTGGCCACCAGCGGCTTCCTGCGCCACTACGGCTGGCTGCTGCTGGGGCTGGTCGCCGGCGGGCTCGTCACGCTGCGGCTGATGCTGCGGGCCGACGCCTTCCGGCTGCGCTTCGACGCCGGCTGGTTGGAGCTGCCGCTGATCGGCAAACTCTCGCGCGGCTACAACGCAGCGCGCTTCGCCAGCACGCTGGCCATGCTGGCCGGCGCCGGCGTGCCCATCCTGAAGGCGCTGCAGGCGGCGGCCGAGACGCTGTCCAACCGCGCGATGCGCGCCGACGCGATGGACGCCCTCGTCCAGGTGCGCGAAGGCGCGCCGCTGGCATCGGCGCTGGCCGGCAAGAAACGTTTCCCCGGCCTTTTGGCGATGTTCGCCCGACTGGGCGAGCAGACCGGCCAGCTGCCCACGATGCTGGAACGCGCCGCCAAGCAACTGGCCACCGAAGTGCAGCGCCGCGCGATGCAGATGGCCACCATCCTGGAGCCGCTGCTCATCGTCGCGATGGGCGGCGTAGTGATGCTGATCGTGCTGGCGGTGCTGCTGCCGATCATCCAGCTCAACACCTGGGTGAAGTAGCCGGTGGCCCGGCGCGGCTCAGATGTCGCGGATCAGCTGCCGGAACTCGTCGACGTCCTCGAAGCTGCGGTAGACCGACGCGAAGCGCACATAAGCCACCTTGTCGATGCGCTTGAGTTCGCGCATCACCAGCTCACCGACCTTGGTGGAGGCGATCTCCTTGGCGCCGCTGTTGAGCAGCTTCTCCTGGATACGTTCGATCGCCGCGTCGATCTGTTCGACGCTGACCGGCCGCTTGCGCAGCGCAAGCGTCATCGACGCCCGCACCTTGCCCAGTTCGAAGTCCGCCCGGGTGCCGTCCTTCTTGACGACGAAGGGCAACGCGATCTCGGCGCGCTCGTAGGTCGTGAAACGTTTCTCGCAACCCAGGCAACGCCGGCGGCGGCGGATGACGTCGCCTTCGTCGGACTCCCGGGTCTCGGCGACCTGGGTCTCGTCCGATCCGCAGAAGGGGCACCGCATGGTGGAGGGTCAGTGCAATGGGAGTGGGAAATGAAAAGAGCGGGGCTCGATGAAAACCACCATCAAGACCCGCCCCGCTCGGTGCCGTCCGCCGCTCAGCGGTAGACCGGGAAGTCGCGAGCCAGCGCGGCGACCTTGGCGCGCACCGCGGCGATGTTGGCTTCGTCGTGCGGGTTGTCCAGCACGTCGGCGATGAGGTGGGCGGTCAGGCGCGCCTGCTCTTCCTTGAAGCCGCGGGTCGTCATCGCCGGCGTGCCCAGGCGGATGCCGCTGGTGACCATCGGCTTTTGCGGGTCGTTCGGGATGCCGTTCTTGTTGCAGGTCATGTGGGCGCTGCCCAGGATGGCCTCGGCCTCCTTGCCGGTGAGGTTCTTCGGCCGCAGGTCGACCAGCATCACGTGGCTCTCGGTGCGGCCGCTGACGATGCGAAGGCCGCGCTCGATCAGCGTCTTGGCCAGCACGTCGGCGTTCTTCACCACTTGCTGCTGGTAGGCCTTGAACTCGGGGCTCAGCGCCTCCTTGAAGGCCACCGCCTTGCCGGCGATCACGTGCATCAGCGGGCCGCCCTGGATACCGGGGAAGATCGCACTGTTGATCTTCTTGGCGACTTCTTCGTTGTTGGTCAGCACCACGCCGCCGCGCGGGCCGCGCAGGCTCTTGTGGGTGGTGGAGGTGACGACGTCGGCGTGCGGCACCGGGTTGGGGTACACACCCGCGGCGATCAGGCCGGCATAGTGGGCCATGTCGACCATGAAGTAGGCGCCGATGGATCGGGCCACCTTGGCGAAGCGCTCGAAGTCGATGCGCAGCGCATAGGCCGACGCGCCGGCGATGATCAGCTTGGGCTTGTGTTCATGCGCGAGGCGCTCCATCGCGTCGTAGTCGATCTCTTCCTGGGCGTTCAGGCCGTAGCTCACCACCTTGAACCACTTGCCGCTCATGTTCAGCGGCATGCCGTGCGTCAGGTGGCCGCCTTCGGCCAGGCTCATGCCCATGATGGTGTCGCCCGGCTGGAGCAGGCCGAAGAACACCGACTGGTTGGCCTGGGAGCCGGAATTGGCCTGCACGTTGGCGAACTGGGCGCCGAAGAGTTGCTTCAGGCGGTCGATCGCCAGCTGCTCGGCGATGTCGACGAATTCGCAGCCACCGTAGTAGCGCTTGCCGGGATAGCCCTCGGCGTATTTGTTGGTGAGCTGGCTGCCCTGGGCCTGCATCACCGCCGGCGAGGTGTAGTTCTCGCTGGCGATCAGCTCGATGTGGTCTTCCTGGCGCTGGTTCTCGTTCTGGATCACGGTCCAGAGTTCGGGATCGACGAGGGCGACGGTGGATTGGGTGCGGTCGAACATGGAAGGCAGTCCTGTTGAGGAGAAGACCCGCGGTGGTTCGCGCGGACGACGACGTGGTCGGAACCCGAACGCGGCCAGCAGGCTGCCCAGGCGAACGGCTGAAACAGCAAGGGCCGGGATCCGGCCCTTGTCGACTGCACTCCCCGGTGGTTCACCACCTCAGGCCCAGGACAGGCCCCATCGCCAGTTGCGCAGTGGACGGATTTTAACGTGCGGCGGGCGCCAGCAGGGCCACTTGTTCGGCGCCAGCCGGGTGGGTGGACTTGTCGCTGGGCGGGCGGTCCTGCGCCTCCAGCGGGGTGGCCGCCTCGATCGGCGCCGGGTTGGGCACGATGATGGGCGCGTTCACCGGCACGCCGCGCCCCTGCGCGATGTTGCGCAGATGGGCCTGCTCGGCCAGCACCTTGCCGGCATAACCACCGTCGTCCAATTGATTGGCGGCACCCACATAGTGGCGCAGGCCCATCTCCAAGCTGCCGGCGCGAGCGATGCATTCCTTCAGTACCAGCACGCCGACGCGAAGGTTGGTCACCGGGTCGAAAGCGGCGTGGTTGCCGCCGAAGGCGGTGTATTTGTCATCGTGGATGCGGGTCATCACCTGCATCAGCCCCTGGGCCCCCACCGGGCTCTGGGCGAAGGGGTTGAAGCTGGATTCGATCGCCATGATGGCCAGCAGCAGGGTCGGGTCGAGGCCCACCTTGTTGCCCAGCGCCCAGGCTTCCTGCACCAAGCGGCTGATGGGCTCGGGCGCGACCTTGTAGCGCTTGGAGATCCAGTGGGCCACGGCGGCTTGCTGGCGGTTGAGTTCGCTCGGGTCGCTGGCGGTGGCGCGCAGGACGGCCTCGGGCTCGCGCAGCGCGACGCTCAGGTTGTCGATCGGATCCTGCCGCGCCTCGTGGCGAGCCTGCAGCCATCCGAACAGCGTGGTCTCGGCTTCATGGCGCAGGTCTTCGCGGCTGGACATGAACACCAGCAGGGCGACCATCAGCAAACCCAGCACCGCGAACGTGTTGTGACTGACTTCGAGCAAACCATGGCCGACATCGCTGGCGAAAACCCGCGCGGAACGGCCGGCGGCGCGACCGGCATCGCGGAGTTCATGCATCCATGGCGGAATCGATGACATTCAGATCCTTCCTTCGTCGCACCGACAGAACAACACCGACCGCATGGGAAGCAAGGCGGTCGGCCTCAAAGGGCAACGTGATAATTGGCCGGTGGACTCGCCGGAAGCACCCGGCCTGGTGAACCACTTCTAAGCCCGAACAGGCATCGGGGCACTGGCGCCCCGGTCGACAAGGCCTCTTGGAGAGGCTCGGGTTTTCCCGGCATTTGCCGGAGTGGGGCGAATTCTAGAAATCACATTCATAACCCGTCAAGCCTATAACTCGACTTCTTAATTACTAATATTTATGAAATACCGGGATTTGCGCGACTTCATGGCCATGTTGGAAGGCCAAGGCGAGTTGCAAAAGGTAGCGGCCCCTATCTCGGCAAAGCTTGAAATGACGGCCCTCAGCGACCGTGTGCTGCGTGCTGGCGGGCCGGCTTTGTGGTTCACGAAAGTCGACGGCCATTCCGTCACGGCGCTGACAAATTTATTTGGCACCAGCCGCCGGGTCGCCCTGGGCATGGGCGCCGAGAACATCGGCGAACTGCGTCAGATCGGGCGG
>CBJNAE010000315.1:0-5197 GCA_966433995.1 uncultured Ideonella sp.
CTTGGGAGCCGAAATCGAGGATGAGGATTTTGTCGTGCATGGCGGTCGGTCACTCGGTGGATCGTGGGAAGAAGGGGTCTCAGGTAGAAGGGGCGGAAGCGGCCGCGGCGCGCTGGCCGCGGAAGTGCCACCAGGCAAGCAGCAAGGCGCAGCCCTGCAGCAGCGCGCACAGGTACATCGGCGCGCCCAGGCCCCAGTGGCCCTTGGGCAGGTGCGACACCAGGCCGAGCAACGGCGCGCCTACCAGCGTCGCCAGCACCGCGGTGAAGCTGATGATGCCGTTGACGCTGCCCAGCGTCTGGCCCTGGCTGACGGCATCGGCGGCGCTTGAGAAGATGCTTTGCAGGCAGGCCGCGACGGTGAAGCCGAGCACGTTGGCGGCGATGACGGCGAACATCATCCAGCCCTCGGTGGCCAGGCCCCACAACAGGTGGGCGGCGGTGGACGACAGCAGGCCGGCCACCGCCAGCCGCTTGGCGCTGAAGCGCTTGAGCAGACGGCTCAGCAGCAGGCCCTGCACCAGTACCGACACCACGCCGACGGCCGCGAGCGACCAGCCGTTCTGCCGCGGCCCCCAGCCGAACTTGAAGCTGGTGTACAGCACCCAAGTGTTGTAGAGCACGCCCTGGGCCAGCCCGGTGAAGGCGATGACCAGCACCAGCTTGCCGATGCCCTTGAGCCGCGCGAGGGCCGCCAGGGCCGTCAACGGGTTGGCCGCCTTCCAGCTGAAGGCACGGCGGCGCTCGGCGGGAAGCGACTCAGGCAGCACGAAGTAGCCATAGACCAGATTGACCAGCGCCAGGCCGCCGGCCACGAAGAAGGGCAGGTGCAAGTCGATGTCGCCCAGCAGGCCGCCGACCGCGGGGCCGACAATGAAGCCCAGGCCGAACATGGCGCCCAGCAGGCCGAAGCGCTTGGCGCGGTCCTGCGGCTCGGTGATGTCGGCGACGTAGGCGTTGGCGACGGACGCGTTGGCCTGCATCGCGCCGCTGAACAGGCGCACGACGATCAGCACCCACAGGGCCGTGGCCATCGCCGTGACGAAGAAGCTCAGCGCCAGCCCGCAGAAGCCCAGCAGCAGCACCGGCCTGCGGCCGTGGCGGTCGGACAGCGCGCCCAGCAGCGGCGAGCCGAAGAAGTTGGCGACGCCGAAGGCGAACATCACCGCCCCGTACCAGAAGGTCTGGTCGGTCTGCGAGGCGGTGAAGCTGCCGACCAGGGCCGGCAGCACCGGCACCATCACGCCGATGGCCATCATGTCGATCAGCACGGCCAGCATGATGAACGCCATGGCCGGCTGGCGGCGCACGGTCGCTTGGGCGGCCGCAGCGGGCGGCGGGGTCAAAGAGGCCGCCGGGGAAGCCGCGGCGGCCGAGGAGGAAGCGTCAGACAAGGACCACCCCAGCGTCATTCCATCCGGTAGTTCGGCGCTTCTTTGGTGATCTGCACATCGTGCACATGGCTCTCGCGGATGCCGGCCGAGGTGATCTCGACGAATTCGGCCTTCGCCCGCATCTCTTCGATGGAGGCGCAGCCGCAGTAGCCCATCGAAGCGCGCAGGCCGCCCGCCATCTGGAAGACGATGCTGATCATCGAGCCCTTGTAGGGCACGCGGCCTTCGATGCCTTCCGGGACGAGCTTGTCGGCGTTGGGGTTGGCGCCGGTGTTGTCCTGGAAGTAGCGGTCGGCCGAGCCCTGCTGCATGGCGCCGATCGAGCCCATGCCGCGGTAGCTCTTGTAGCTGCGGCCCTGGAACAGCACGATCTCGCCCGGCGCCTCCTCGGTGCCCGCGAACATGCCGCCCATCATCACGGTGTTCGCGCCGGCGGCGATCGCCTTGGCGATGTCGCCCGAGTAGCGGATGCCGCCGTCGGCGATCAGCGGCACGCCTGTGCCTTCGAGCGCCCTGGCGACGTTGTCGATCGCGGTGATCTGCGGCACGCCCACGCCGGCGACGATGCGGGTGGTGCAGATGGAGCCGGGGCCGATGCCCACCTTCACGCCGTCCGCGCCGGCTTCGGTCAGCGCCAGCGCCGCGGCGCCGGTGGCGATGTTACCGCCGACGACGTCGACCTGCGGGAAGTTCTTCTTGACCCAGCGCACGCGCTCGATCACGCCGGCGCTGTGGCCGTGGGCGGTGTCGACCACCAAGGCGTCGACGCCGGCCTTGACGAGCAGCTCGACGCGTTCTTCTGTGCCGTCGCCCACGCCGACCGCCGCGCCCACCCGCAGCTTGCCGTGGGCGTCGCGGGCGGCGTTGGGGAAGTTGGTCTGCTTGGTGATGTCTTTCACCGTGAACAGGCCGCGCAGCTCGAAGGCCGGGTTGACGACCAGCACGCGCTCCAGCTTGTGCTTGTGCATCAACGCCTTGGCATCGGCCAGCGTGGCGTCCTCGGACACGGTGACAAGGCGCTCGCGCGGGGTCATGATGTCGCGCACCGGGGCGTCCATGCGGGTCTCGAAGCGCAGGTCGCGGCCGGTGACGATGCCGACCACCTTGCCGTGCTCGATCACCGGAAAACCGGAGATGCCGTGCTGGCGCGACAGCGCGATGACCTCGCGCACCGGCACGTCGGGCGCGATGGTGATCGGGTCGCGCAGCACGCCGGACTCGTAGCGCTTGACGCGCGCCACTTCGGCGGCCTGGGCCTGGGGCGAAAGGTTCTTGTGGACGATCCCCATGCCGCCTTCCTGCGCGATGGCGATCGCCAGGCGGGCCTCTGTGACCGTGTCCATGGCGGCGGACACCAGGGGCAGGTTCAGGCGGATGTTGCGGGAGAACGAGGTGGAGAGTTGGGTGTCGCGGGGCAACACCTGGGAGAACGCGGGCACCAGCAACACATCGTCGAAGGTGAGCGCTTTTCCTAGAAGGCGCATGAAGAAAACTCCTGACGCAAAAGCGAATTATACGGACCGGCGACGATTTGGCCGAATCGGGGCCCGCGGCGCCGCCTCCAAAGGTGCAAGCGGGCGCCGCGACCGTTAAACTTTGGACCCCACTCACTCATTCACGGGAAGTTGTCATGCCTCGTCGGAGCCAATCGCTGCTGCTGGTCGTCGCGCTCGGGTTGGCCTGCGCCCTGCCCGCCCAGGCGCAATGGAAGTGGAAGGACAAGGACGGGCGCACGCAGTACAGCGATGTCCCCCCGCCCTCCAGCGTGAAAGAGGCCGACATCCTGCAGCGCCCGAACGCCGCCCGCCGCACGGCACCCGCCGCGGCGGCGCAAGCCCCGGAGGCGGCCGCCCCCGCCTCCGGCCCCGCGGCGCCCAAGGTCGATCCGGAGTTGGAAGCGCGCCGCAAGAAGACCGAAGAGCTTGAAGCCGCCAAGAAGAAGGAAGCCGAGCAGAAGAACGCCGCCGCCCGCAAGGAGAACTGCACGCAGGCGCGCAACTACATGAAGTCGCTGGAAGACGGCATGCGGATCTCCCGCACCAATTCCAATGGCGAGCGAGAGATCCTGGACGACGAAGCGCGCGCCCAGGAAACCAAGCGCACCCAGGCCATCATCAACAGCGACTGCGGCAAGTAAGCTCCCGCGGCCCCAGGACTGGGGAACAGGCAAAGGGCCCCTCACCGGGGCCCTTTGCCTTTCTTCCTGCGGGCAGCGAGCTGCGCCGCCACCTGGGCCTTGGCCTGGTGGCCGGCGTGGCGCTCGCGACGCGCCTGCATCGGATCGACCCGCAACCCACGGTAGACCTCCACGCGGTCCAGATCGCGCAGCGGGCGGTCGAGCCGGCCCGGCTTGCCCCAGACGCCGACGCTCGGCGGCTCGCGGGCTTCCCCGGCGCCCCCGGCCGGCCACCAGCCGCAGCGCGCCAGCGCGTCCGCCACGGTTGCGCCGGCCGGAAGCACCAGGTGGATTTCCTCGGTGTGCCTCGGGCCAGGGCTACGCAGCAGCGTGACACGCAGCTCGCCGGGCTGCCCGCCGCCCCGCGCGGGGGGCGCCTCAGCGGGGCCCATGCACCTGCTCTGCCCGGGTGACGAAGCGGTCGACGAGGGTGTCGGCGATGCGGTCGAACACCGGGCTGACCACCAGCTCCAGCGCCCGGTTGCTGAAGGCGTAGCGCAGGTCGAACTCGATGCGGCAGGCGTCCTGCTCGGTGCTGCCGGGCAGCGACAGCGGCTTGAAGTCCCAGGTGCCGTCCAGCGCCGAGAAGGGGCCGTCCACCAGTTGCATGACGACGCGGTGGTCCCCTTCGTTGCGGTTGCGGGTGGTGAAGCTCTGGCGCACGCCGGCGTAGGACAGGTGCAGCCTGGCGGTCACGCCATCGTCGTGCCGCTCGAGCACCTCGGCGCGCTCGCACCAGGGCAGGAACTGCGGATAATCCTCGACCCGCGCGACCAGGGCCGCCATCTCGCGCGGCGAATACCAGAGCAGAACAGACTTCTTGACGTGCTTCATACAATCCCAAGATTGTAGAGACGGCACCCGGCCGTCCATGCACGGAAACGCTTCCCCATGCCCATCGCTGAAAACCGGCGCGCCCGGTTCGACTACCACATTGAAGAACGCTATGAAGCGGGCATGGTGCTGGCCGGCTGGGAGATCAAGGCCATCCGCGCCGGCCAGGTGCAGCTCACCGACGGCTACGTGGTGATCCGGGACGGCGAGCTGTTCCTGATCGGCTGCCGCATCAACGCGCTGCGCAGCGCCTCCACCCACGTGAACCCCGAGGTCGAGCGCACCCGCAAGCTGCTGCTGCACAAGGAAGAGATCAAGCGGCTGATCGGCAAGGTCGAGCAGAAGGGCTTCACCCTGGTGCCGCTGGACCTGCATTACAAGGGCGGCCGCGTGAAGGCCGAGATCGCGCTGGCCAAGGGCAAGGCCGAGCACGACAAGCGCGACTCCGAGAAGAAGAAGGACTGGGAACGCGAGCACGGCCGCCTGATGCGGCACAAGGTGTCTTCCAAGTCCTGAGCGCCCCCAGGGCCGGGCTGCGCCCAACCCGTCCCCCGCGGGGGATCAAGGAAACTTGGGGCGGCCCGGCGTTTCCTTGAGAGGACCGCCAACACTGAAAGGAAGCCCGCGCCGCAAGCGGGCGGTGGCTGCATGAAAAAAGCCCCGGCGAGGCCGGGGCTCCGGGAGCGAAGGAAATTCACTGCTGGCAGTTCGCCCACCAGCAGCCGATGCTGTCCTTGTAAGGGGCCATCACCTGCCACTTGGGGCTTTCGGCCGTGGTCTTGAACAGGCTTTCT
>CBJNAE010000316.1:0-5143 GCA_966433995.1 uncultured Ideonella sp.
GTCGCCGTGACCGAACCCAGCCGCCTGGGCGAATCGCCGATGTGGCACCCGCAGGAGCAAGTCCTCTATTGGTGCGACATCCCCGGCCACCGCCTGAACCGCCACGACCCGCGCACCGGCGAACACCGCCACTGGCAGTTCGAGACCGACGTCGCCTGCTGCGCGCCGATGAGCGACGGCGGCCTGCTGCTGGGCATGCGCGACGGCCTGTGGCGCCTGGACACCCGCACCGGCGAACGCGCCCCCCTGTCCGGGCCGCCCTACGACACGAGCCAGGAACGCTTCAACGACGGCAAATGCGACCCCCAGGGCCGCTTCTGGGTCGGCACGATCTACGAGCCGCGCAATCCGCCGCTGGCCCACCTGTATTGCTTCAGCCAAGGGCACCTGGCCCGGCGCGAAGGCGGTGTCACCACCTCCAACGGCCTGGCCTGGAGCCCCGACGGGCGGACCATGTACTGGAGCGACACCAAGGCGCACACCGTCTACGCGCTCGACTTCGATACCGAGACCGGCGCGCTTGCCAACCGCCGCATCTTCGCCAGCTTCGCGCCGAAGCGGGCCGACCAGGACCTGGCGGGCTACGGCGGCCGGCCCGACGGCGCCGCCGTGGACGCCGAGGGCTGCTACTGGGTGGCGATGTTCGAAGGCCAGCGCGTGCTGAGGTTGTCGCCCCAGGGGGAAATCCTGCGGGAAGTGCGCCTGCCGGCGCGCTGCCCGACCATGCCCTGCTTCGGCGGCGCCGACCTGCGCACGCTCTACGTCACCACTGGCCGCGAAGGGCGCAGCCCGGAGGAACTCGCCGGACAACCCCATGCGGGTTGCGTGCTGAGCCTGAGGGTCGACACGCCCGGCCTGCCCGTCAACCTGTTCTCCCGGGAAATTTGACCGCGCCGCGCCGGTCGCGCACGATCACGCCATGTTCAAACGGCATGGCCTTCCCGCCGGTGGCGACCAGGTCCGACTTGAACACATCGGGTTACCTCGTATAATCCCGAGGCTTTGCTGACCACAGCCTAGGGATTGCCCTGGAGCTGACCGGCAAAGCCTCCCTGGCGCTTGCCAGCCTGCGCGGTGCGAAGCCGCGCATGCCAGCGGCTCGCGCCCAGGGCCCGGCCCCGCGGCCGGGAAGCTCAGCAGTGGCCACGGGCACAGGAACCATGACCGATCGCATCGATGATGGCCACCCCGCCGGCAACCGCGAAGCTTGGGTAGACGAAGATGAGGCGCAAGAAGACATCTTCAAGCCCTTGACGAAACAAGAAGCCGCGGCCTTGCGGGCGCGGCATCCACCGGTGTCGCCTTGGCTGGCGGTCGCGGCCCAGGCCGGTGTGGGTTTGTGTGCTTCCGGCTTGGTCTGGGGGCTCACGCGGAACACGGGCTGGGCCTGGTCGACGCTTTACGGCGCGGCCGCGGTGGTGGTCCCTGGCGCGGTGATGGCCAGGGGCATGAAAAGAACGATCGGCTTGCAACCGGGCGCTGCGCTGTCGCAGTTCATGGTGTGGGAGCTGGTGAAGATGGTCGTGGCCGTGGCGATGCTTTTCGCCGCGCCGAAAGTGGTGCCGGGTCTGAGTTGGTTGGCGTTGCTGCTGACGATGATCCTGTGTTTGAAGGTGAACTGGCTGGTGCTGATCCTCGGGCAGCGCCGGTCGGTTCGGAGTCAGGTCCTTTAGCAAAGAGACAGTTCCACATGTCCGCTGAAAATCACGCTGCATCGGGTCCAAGCGCGACCGAATACATCCAGCACCACCTGCAGCACCTGCAGAAGAACTTCTCTTTCGAGAGCGTGAAGCAGGCGTCCATCGTCGACTTCAGCGTGTTCAACCTGGATTCGCTGTTCTATTCGACCATCCTGGGCATCCTGGCCTGCTTTCTGATGTGGAAGGCCGCGCGCCGCGCCACGTCCGGCGTGCCGGGCCGTTTCCAGGCCGCCGTCGAGATCCTGGCCGAGATGGTCGAGAACCAGGCCAAGGGCGTGATCCACAACGCCAAGAGCCGCAAGCTCGTCTCGCCGCTGGCGCTCACCGTGTTCGTCTGGATCTTCCTGATGAACTTCATGGACATGCTGCCCGTCGACGCCCTGCCCATGCTCTGGCACAGCGCCGGCCCCGCCTTGGGCTTCAAGGACTACATGCGCGTCGTGCCCACCGCCGACCTGTCCACCACGCTGGGCCTGTCGGTCAGCGTGCTGCTCGTCTGCCTGGTCTACAACGTCAAGATCAAGGGCATGGGCGGTTGGGCCCACGAGTTGATCGCCGCGCCGTTCGGCGACAAGTGGTTTCTCTATCCGGTGAACTTTTTGATGCAGATGATCGAGTTCATTGCGAAAACGGTGTCCCACGGCATGCGGCTCTTCGGCAACATGTTCGCAGGCGAGCTCGTGTTCATGCTGATCGCCCTCATGGGCGGCGTGTGGGCTTGGGAGTTCAACCCCTTGGCCGGCGGTTTCTGGCTGGGGGTGGGGCAGGTGGTGGCGGGCACGGTGTGGACGCTGTTCCACATCCTCGTGATCACCTTGCAGGCGTTCATCTTCATGATGCTGACCCTGATCTATGTGGGCCAGGCACATGACGCGCACTGACGCCCCCGGGCGTCGCTGCACGGCCTGATTCTTTTTTCTTCCCGTTCTTCCCTTTTTCTTTTTTCCTTTCTTTCATTCCTTAGGAGCAATCATGGAAAACATCCTCGGTCTCGTCGCGCTGGCTTGTGGTTTGATCGTGGGCCTGGGCGCCATCGGCGCTTCCATCGGCATCGCGCTGATGGGCGGCAAGTTCCTCGAGTCCTCGGCCCGCCAACCCGAGCTGATGAACGAACTGCAGACCAAGATGTTCATCTTGGCCGGCCTGATCGACGCCGCTTTCCTGATCGGCGTGGCCATCGCACTGCTGTTCGCATTCGCAAACCCGTTCGTCATCCGCTGATTTCCCCCGCCCCTTTCACGACTGAAAGGATCGTGCCGTGAACATCAATGCAACCCTGTTCCTGCAAGCGGTCGTCTTCGCGATCCTTGTGTGGTTCACCATGCGCTACATCTGGCCGCCCCTGACCAAGGCCTTGGATGACCGTGCCGCCAAGATCGCCGATGGGCTTTCCGCCGCTGCCCGGGCCAAGACCGAACTGGAAACGGCCAACAAGAAAGTGCAGCAGCAATTGGCTGCCGCGGGCGACGACGCCGCCAAGCGCTTGGCCGACGCCGAGCGCCTGGCCCAGTCCATGGTCGAGGACGCCAAGGCCCGTGCCAACGACGAAGGGGCCCGGATCATCGCCGCGGCCCGTGCCGAAGCCGAGCAAGAAGCGGTCAAGGTCCGGGAAGCCCTGCGCGACCAGGTGGCCGTGCTGGCCGTCAAGGGCGCCGAGCAGATCCTCAAGCGCGAAGTCAATGCCGGCGTCCACGCCGAGCTCCTGACGCGCCTGAAGGCCGAGCTGTGAACGCGCGCCCGTCCGGAGTCTGAGCATGGCTGAATTAGCAACCCTCGCCCGCCCCTACGCCGAAGCGCTGTTCCAGGTCGCCGTCAAAGGCGACTTGAAGGCCCTGGCCGAACAAGTCCAGGCCCTGGGTCTGGTGACGGCCGACGCGCAGCTGCGCCAGTTCGCCGACAACCCCAAGGCCAGCGCCGAGCAGGTGATGTCCGTCGTGCAGGCCGCCGCGGGCGTGTCCCTGTCGGCGCCCATCGTCAACCTGATGGGTGCCGTGATCGAGAACGGCCGCCTGGCGGTTGTGCCCGAGATCGCGGCGCAGTTCCAGGCGCTGGTCAACCAGAACGCCGGCTCCTCCGACGCCGTCATCCACAGCGCTTTCCCGATCGACGACGGTCAGTTGTCCGACCTCGTCGCGACTCTGGAGAAACGTTTCGGCCGCAAGCTCAACGCCTCCGTCCGGGTGCAGCCCGAACTGATCGGCGGTGTGCGTGTGGTGGTGGGCGACGAGGTGCTCGACACGTCGGTCAAGGCCCGACTTGAACAAATGAAAGTGGCGCTGACCGCCTGAAGGCTGGCGCCCTCCGGGGCGCCCGCAGGCGGTTCGATCCCCATCCACATCGTGGGCGCTTTGTGCCTGCGGACCGGAGTAAAGCAATGCAACTGAATCCCGCAGAAATTTCCGAGCTCATCAAGAGCCGCATCGAAGGCCTCGGTGTCGAGGCCAACATCCGCAACCAGGGTACCGTCGTCTCGGTGACCGACGGCATCGTGCGCGTGCACGGCCTGTCGGACGCGATGCAGGGCGAAATGCTGGAGTTCCCGGCCACCGCCGACGGCACGCCCACCTTCGGCCTGGCGCTGAACCTCGAGCGCGACTCGGTCGGCGCCGTGATCCTGGGCGAGTACGAGCACATCTCCGAAGGCGACACGGTCAAGTGCACCGGCCGCATCCTGGAAGTGCCCGTCGGCCCCGAACTGCGCGGCCGCGTGGTCAACGCCCTGGGCCAGCCGATCGACGGCAAGGGCCCGGTCAACACCAAGCTGTCCGCCCCGATCGAGAAGATCGCCCCGGGCGTGATCGCCCGCAAATCGGTCGACCAGCCGATGCAGACCGGCCTGAAGTCGATCGACTCCATGGTGCCGATCGGCCGCGGCCAGCGCGAACTGATCATCGGCGACCGCCAGACCGGCAAGACCGCCGTGGCCATCGACGCCATCATCAACCAGAAGGGTCAGAACATGACCTGCATCTACGTCGCCATCGGCCAGAAGGCGTCGTCGATCAAGAACGTGGTGCGCGCGCTGGAAGCCAATGGTGCGATGGAATACACCATCGTCGTGGCCGCCTCGGCCGCCGAATCGGCCGCGATGCAGTTCGTGTCGGCCTACTCCGGCTGCACGATGGGCGAATACTTCCGCGACCGCGGCGAAGACGCGCTGATCGTCTATGACGACCTGTCCAAGCAGGCCGTCGCCTACCGCCAGGTGTCGCTGCTGCTGCGCCGCCCGCCGGGCCGCGAAGCCTACCCCGGCGACGTGTTCTACCTCCACAGCCGCCTGCTCGAGCGCGCCGCCCGGGTCAACGCCGACTACGTCGAAGCCTTCACCCAGGGCGCCGTCAAGGGCAAGACCGGTTCGCTGACCGCCCTGCCGATCATCGAGACCCAGGCCGGCGACGTGTCCGCCTTCGTGCCGACCAACGTGATCTCGATCACCGACGGCC
>CBJNAE010000317.1:0-5141 GCA_966433995.1 uncultured Ideonella sp.
GTCGTCGGGCGGCACGCGGTAGGCCACCGCAGCGCCGCAGGCTCGGCAGTGCTTGATCTGGGCTTGGAACATGGGCGGCAGTGTAGGCCCTGCGACCGGGCCGAGGTTCCACCGGCGGTGCGGGAAAACGGTGCGGGAAACCGGCCTTTCGCCGCTGCCCACGGCAGGGCAGGGGCCATCAGCCGCGTGGCATGATCGTCGACCACCTTATCGGAGCGCCGCGCCATGAAACCTGTCTTCCCCGCACCCGCCTGCCCCGTCGTCCCCGTCCAAGGCGGCGCGGGCCAGGACGTCTTCCCGGTCCACCGCATCTATTGCGTCGGCCGCAACTATGTGGAGCACGCGATCGAGATGGGCCACACCGGGCGCGAGGCGCCGTTCTTCTTCATGAAGCCGGCCGACGCGGTGCTGCCGGTGCCCGCCGGCGAAACCGGCCGCATGCGCTACCCCAGCCTGACCCAGAGCCTGCACCACGAGGTGGAACTGGTGGTGGCCATCGGCGTGGGCGGCAGCGATATCCCGGTCGAGCGGGCGCTGGACCATGTCTGGGGCTACGCGGTGGGCCTGGACATGACGCGGCGCGACCTGCAGAACGACATGAAGAAGCAGGGCCGGCCGTGGTGCATCGGCAAAGGTTTCGAAGAATCCGCGCCGATCGGTCCGATCACGCCCAAGTCCGCCTGGGCGCTCGACGGCGCCGCCGAGATCCGCCTGGAGGTCAACGGCGCGGTGCGCCAGCGCAGCACGCTGTCCAAGCTGATCTGGAGCGTGCCCGAAGTCATCGCCGAGCTTTCCAAAGCCTGGCTGCTCGCGCCGGGCGACCTCATCTTCACCGGCACGCCAGAAGGCGTGGCCGCGGTCACCCAGGGCGACAAGCTCAGCGCCCAGGTGCAGGGGCTGCGCGGCCTTGAAATCGAACTCGTCGCGCGCTGAGCGATGAAGCTCTACAACTACTTCCGCTCCTCCGCCTCGTACCGGGTGCGCATCGCCCTGGCGCTCAAGGGCCTGGACTACGACTACGCGCCCGTGCACCTGGTGCGCAACGAGCACCTCGACCCGGCCTACGCCGCGCTGTCCGACGCCAAGCTCGTGCCCCTGCTGCAGGACGGCGACCACCTCGTCAGCCAGTCGCTGGCCATCGTCGAGTACCTCGAAGAAACTCACCCCGAGCCGCCGCTGTTGCCCGCCGACGCCGCCGGGCGCGCCCGGGTGCGGGGCCTGGCGCTGGACATCGCCTGCGAGATCCACCCGCTGAACAACCTGCGGGTGCTGCGCTACCTCACGCACGACCTGAAGTTGTCGGAAGACGACAAGAACGGCTGGTACAGGCACTGGACGGAGGACGGCCTGGAAACCGTCGAGCGCAAGCTGGCGGCCGGCCCGCAAACCGGGCGCTTCTGCCACGGCGACAACCCGACTTTGGCCGACCTGGTGCTCGTGCCGCAGATCTTCAACGCCCAGCGCTTCGAATGCCGGCTGTCGCATGTGCCGACCGTCATGAAGGTCTTCGAAGCCTGCATGCGGCTCGACGCTTTCAGCAAGACCCAGCCTTCGGCCTGCCCCGATGCGCAATGACGCTTCCACCGTGACGGCCGCCCACGTCGACCCGGCGCGCGACTGGCTGCAGCCGCAGTGGGCGGGCGGCGCCGGCGTCACCGGCGTGGGTGCCTTGATGAGCACCCGTGCCGGCGGTGCGAGCCAGGGCCCTTACGCCAGCCTGAACCTGGGCGCGGCGGTGGACGACGATCCCGCAGCCGTGGCCGAGAACCGCCGGCGTTTCGCCGATGCGGTGCAGGCCACGCCAGTCTTTCTGCGGCAGGTGCACGGCACGCGCGTGGCGCGGTTGACGGCGGCGGACGCCGCCGCGGCACAGCCAGGGGCACCGCTCATCGAAGCCGACGCCAGCGTCACCAACGAGCCCGGCATCGCCTGCACCGTGCAGGTGGCCGACTGCCTGCCGGTGCTCTTCGCCGCGCCGGGCGGCCGGGCAGTGGGCGCGGCCCATGCGGGCTGGCGCGGTCTGGCCGGCGGCGTGCTGGAGGCCACGCTCGACGCCGTCTGCGCGCTGGCGGCTTGCGGCCCGGCGGAAGTCGCGGCCTGGCTCGGGCCCTGCATCGGCCCGCGGGCGTTCGAGGTGGGGGCGGAGGTGCTCCGCGGTTTCGGCCTGGACGAGCCCGAGGCCCAAGTTGCGAGCCCCTTTTTCAAGCCCCGCCCGGGCGCAGGCGGGCCGGAGCCCAAGTGGCTGGCCGACCTCGCCGGCCTGGCGCGCAGCCGCCTCACCGCCGCCGGCGTGGTGCACCTCAGCGGCGGCGAATGGTGCACCGTCGAAGACCCGTCACGGTTCTTCTCTTTCCGGCGCGACCGCACCACCGGTCGCCTCGCGGCCGCCGTCTGGATCCGCTGACGGCGCCTCTTGCGCCGCGGCCCGTTCCGCCTGCTCGGCCCGGCGCCGCGACCTGCGGCGACCCGGCGTGCCGAGCAGGTACATGACGATGCTCAATGGCAGCACGCCGTAGAGGAGGAAGGTGAACACGGCGCCCAGTAGGCTGGCCTGGGTGCTGGTCGCTTCGGCAATCGACATCATCAGCACCACGTAGATCCATGCGATCGCGACCAGATACATACCGTATAATGGGATTTGTTTTTGCAATTCGAAATGCTGGCGGTGCACGCCGGCAAGGGCCAATTCCCTGGTTGGCCTGCAGCTGTCGACCTGGCGGCGTCCACGCCCATCGCAGAATAGGCGGCTCCACCACGGGTCGAGACCACACGGCCCATCGTCCATGCCCAACCCGAGGAACACTGTGAGCAAGCCCCATTCTCGACGCTCCACGCCCCGTGCCGCCGCGCCAGCCGCGGCGAACGAAGGTGTTTCCGACACCGCCCTGGCGTTCGGCGCCACCATCGGCAACACCGTCGGCGCCTTGACGGGCCTGACGGTGCCTTTCCAGGCCATCGCCCAGGCCCAGGCCGACTACCTGGAGCAGGCCACCGCGCTGTGGAACCAGTCGCTGCAGCGGCTGCAGCATCCCGAAGAGGTGCCCGCCGCCGCGCCGTTGAAAGACCGCCGATTCGCCGCGCAGGAATGGGCGCAGAACCCGGGCGCCTCCTACCTCGCGCAGATGTACCTGCTCAACGCCCGCACGCTCATGAAGCTGGCCGACGGCCTGGAGGGCGACGAGAAGACGCGCCAGCGCGTGCGCTTCGCGGTGCAGCAGTGGGTCGACGCCGCCTCGCCCAGCAACTACCTGGCGCTCAACCCCGAAGCCCAGCGCCTGGCGCTGCAGACCGGCGGCGAAAGCATCGCCCAGGGCGTGCGCCACTTGCTGGAAGATGTGCAGAAGGGCCATGTCTCGCAAACCGACGAGGCGGTGTTCGAGGTGGGCCGCAACGTGGCCACCACCGAGGGCGCCGTGGTCTATGAAGACGAACTCTTCCAACTGCTCGAATACAAGGCCGCCGGCGCCAAGGTGCATGAGCGGCCGATGCTGTTCGTGCCGCCGTGCATCAACAAGTACTACATCCTCGACCTGCAGCCGGACAACTCCCTGATCCGTTACACCGTCGAGCAGGGCCACCGCGTCTTCGTCATCAGCTGGCGCAACCCCGACGAGAGCCTGGCCCAGGCCACCTGGGACGACTACGTCGAGGACGCCGTGATCCGCGCGATCGACGTGGTGCAGGAGATCGCCGGCTGCGCGGGCCGTGACGAAAGCGTCAACACCCTGGGTTTCTGCGTCGGCGGCACGCTCTTGGCCACCGCGCTGGCGGTGCTGGCGGCGCGCGGACGCAAGCCGGCGGCCAGCATGACGCTGCTGACCACCTTCCTCGACTTCAGCGAAACCGGCGTGATGGACCTGTTCATCGACGAAGCCATGGTGCAGCTGCGCGAAATGACGCTCGGCCCGCAAAGCCCGGCGGGTGGCGGTCTGCTCAAGGGCCAGGAGCTGGCTTCCACCTTCAGCTCGCTGCGTCCGAACGACCTGCTGTGGAACTACGTGGTCGGCAACTACCTCAAGGGCGAGACGCCGCCGCCCTTCGACCTGCTCTACTGGAACAGCGACAGCACCAACCTGCCCGGCCCGATGTTCTGCTGGTACCTGCGCAACACCTACCTCGAAAACAAGCTGGCCCAGCCTGGCGCGCTCACCGTCTGCGGCCAGGCGCTGGACCTGGGGCTGGTCGACACGCCCGCCTACCTCTACGCCTCGCGCGAAGACCACATCGTGCCTTGGGACGCCGCCTACCGCAGCACCCGCGTGCTGCCCGGCAAGAAACGCTTCGTGATGGGCGCTTCCGGCCACATCGCCGGCGTGATCAACCCACCGGCCAAGAACAAGCGCAGCTATTGGACGAACGCCGCCGCCGGCTTCCCCGAAGACCCACAGGCCTGGCTCGGCAAGGCCAAGGAGACGCCGGGCAGTTGGTGGCCCGACTGGGCGCAGTGGCTGCAATCCCATTCCGGCAAGCTGGTCGCCGCGCCCAAGGCCTACGGCGCCAGGCAGTACAAAGCCATCGAACCGGCGCCTGGGCGCTACGTCAAGGCCAAGGCATGATGATCGGCGCGAGCGCTGCTTGCGCCATCCGTCCTCACCCGTCGCACAACGCAGTAGAACCACTCACCCATCCGCGCACCGCGCATCCAAGGAGACTTCCATGACTGACATCGTGATCGTTGCAGCAGCCCGCACCGCCGTCGGCAAATTCGGCGGCACGCTGGCCAAGACGCCCGCCGCCGAGCTGGGCGCGGCCGTCATCGGCGAGCTGCTCAAGCGCAGCAACCTGTCCGGCGAACAAATCGGCGAGGTCATCCTTGGCCAGGTGCTCACCGCCGGTGCCGGCCAGAACCCGGCGCGCCAGGCCGTCATCAAGGCCGGCCTGCCTCAGGGCGTGCCCGCGATGACGATCAACAAGGTCTGCGGCTCGGGCCTGAAGGCGGTGATGCTGGCCGCCCAGGCCATCCGCGACGGCGACTCCGAGATCGTCATCGCCGGCGGCCAGGAGAGCATGAGCCTGTCGCCCCACGTGCTGCCCAACTCGCGCGACGGCCAGCGCATGGGCGACTGGAAACTGGTCGACACCATGATCACCGACGGCCTGTGGGACGTCTACAACCAGTACCACATGGGCATCACCGCCGA
>CBJNAE010000318.1:0-5088 GCA_966433995.1 uncultured Ideonella sp.
CCCGCCCACCTGCCGCCGCTGCAGGTCTGCCTGCAGGTGAACATCAGCGGCGAGGTCAGCAAGAGCGGCGTCCCGCCGGCCGAGGCCGCCGCCCTGGCCCAGGCGGTGTCGCGGCTGCCCCGCTTGGCGCTGCGCGGGCTGATGGCCATTCCGCAGCCCGCTTCGGATTTCCAGGCGCAGCGCCTGCCCCACCGCGCGCTGCGCGAACTGATGGCGTCGCTGGGCGTGCCGGGCCTGGACACCTTGTCGATGGGGATGAGCGACGACCTGGGGGCGGCGATCGCCGAAGGCAGCACCCTGGTGCGCGTGGGCACGGCCATATTCGGCCGGCGCGAAGCGGCTGGCCGGCGGCCGGCCTGAAGCGGGGCGGATGTCAAAAAGCCGCCGGGTTCATGTGAACCGGCGGCTCGCGGAAAGGGGATGGATGGGGCCGGTCAGGGCCGCCGTCACACCGCCAGGTGGGTGCTGTTCTTGACTTCTTCCATCACCGCGTAGGTGTGGGTCTCGCGCACGCCGGGCAGTGCCCAGACGACGGTGCCGATCAACTCCCGGTAGGCGCGCATGTCGGCCACCCGGGTCTTGATGAGGTAGTCGAACCCCCCGGCCACCAGGTGGCATTCCAGGATCTCAGGCCGTACCTGGACGGCCGCCTTGAAAGCGCTCATCACGTCGGGCGTGGTGCGGTCCAGCACGACTTCGACGAACACCATCATGCCGGCACCCACTTTGTCGGGATTCAGCCGGGCTTCGTAGCCCAGGATGTAACCATCGCGGGTGAGGCGCTTGACACGCTCGAGGACGGCCGTGGGGGACAAATGCACCTCACCCGCCAGCTTCAGGTTCGAAATGCGGCCATCGCGTTGCAAGACCCGCAAAATTTTTGCGTCGATGCGGTCGATCCCAACGTGCGATTCTTCTTCGGTCATGATGAATTTATGTCTGTGAAAATGACTTTATTCAAACAATAAAACTGGGTGAAAGGCAATATCCTAGCGATATGTTCTGCAAAAAGAGGCCTCTATGCAACTAGATACTTTCCCTGCCGCCGCCCGTTTGCCCCAACCGTGCCGTGATGAGCTGGGGGTGTTGTCCCAGTTGCTGCCGCCACTGCAAGCTGCCTTGCCGTGGCAAACGGTGATCGACCGGGCGCGCCCCTGGATCCAGGCCGTGCGCGAGCAGCCTGCACCGTTTTGGGCCATGGAATCCTTGTTGCGAGAGTACCCCATCAGCAGTGCCGAAGGCCTGGCGTTGATGCGCCTGGCCGAGGCCCTGCTGCGCGTGCCGGACGCGCAGACCGCGATCGCCCTGACCGCGGACCAACTGGGACGCGCGCGTTTCGACGGCAACCAGGCCGATTCGAACAGCCCGCACAAGTTGATGGCAAGCCTGTCGGCGAGTGCGATTGCGCTGTCCAAGAAATTCCTCCCTGATTCACGAAATGTTACCGGGGGTTCGGCGGGGCTGTTGCAGCGGTTGGGAGCGCAGACCGTGGTGTTGGCCACTGTCCGGGCGATCGAATTGATGGGCCGGCAGTTCGTGCTGGGGCGCCACATCGGCGAAGCCATGGGTGAGGCGGCTTCGGCGCGCCGGGCGCAGCCGCGGCTGAGGTACAGCTACGACATGCTGGGCGAAGGCGCGAGGACGGAAACTGACGCGGCACGTTACCTGGCTTCCTACCGCAACGCCATCCTGGCCATTGCCGATGGACAGGTCGCCGGTCACCCCCAGGTGGCCGACGGCATCTCGATCAAGCTCAGCGCGCTTTTCTCGCGCTACGAAGAGGCGCAGCGCGGCCGGGTGCTGGCCGAACTGGTGCCCCGGGTGTGGGCGCTGATCGAGGTCGCCGCCCAGGCCAACATCAACCTGACGATCGACGCCGAGGAGAGCGACCGCCTGGAGCTGTCGCTCGACGTTTTCGATGTCCTGGCCGGGCGCATCGCCGCCGGTTTCCCGCAGTGGCGCGGATTCGGCCTGGCGATCCAGGCCTACCAGACCCGAGCGCTGGCCGTCATCGAGGAGGTCGCGCGCATCGGGCGGCGCCATGGGCTGGGTTTCATGGTGCGGCTGGTCAAGGGCGCGTACTGGGACGGCGAAATCAAACGCGCGCAGGAGCTGGGCCTGGCGGGCTACCCCGTCTACACCCACAAGCACCACACCGACATTTCCTACCTGGCCTGCGCCCAGGCGCTGCTCGGCCACGCGCCCAAGGCGACCGCCGGCAACGCCATCGGCCCCGGCGAGATCTACCCGCAGTTCGCAACCCACAACGCGGGCACGATCGCGGCCATCCTGCACATGGCGCAGCAGCGCGGCGCGGCTTTCGAGATGCAGCGCCTGCACGGCATGGGCGAAGGCGTCTACCGCGAGGTGATGAAAGACGCCCAGGTGCCGGTGCGTGTCTACGCGCCGGTGGGCGAGCACCGCGACCTGCTCGCCTACCTGGTGCGGCGCCTGCTGGAGAACGGCGCGAATTCCTCTTTCGTCCATCAGCTGACCGACGAGGCGGTGGATGTCGAGCAGCTGCTGGCCAGCCCGCTCACCCCGTCGCCGCAGCCGGGCGTGGCGCCGCCGCTGTCGATGTTCGAAGGGCGCCGCAATTCCCTGGGGCTGGACCTGGCCGACCCGGCGCAGCGCGCGCCGCTGGAGGCGGCGGTGGCCGCCACCCGCGTGCCCGAGATCGCCGAGGCCTCGACGGCTCAGGTGGGCGAGGCGATGGCCCGGCTGCAGCAGGGCTACGGCGCGTGGCGGGCCATGCCGGTCCGCGAGCGCGCGGCGGTGCTGCGCCGCGCGGGCGACCTGCTCGAAGCGCGCATGGCGGACTACTGCGGCATGCTGGTCAAGGAAGCCCACAAGACGATGGGCGACTGCGTGGCCGAGGTGCGCGAGGCGGTCGACTTCCTGCGCTACTACGCCGACCAGGCCGAGGCGCTGGTCGCCGAGTTCGGCGATGGCGGCCCGCGCGGCCTGGGCGTGTTCGCCTGCATCAGCCCCTGGAATTTCCCGCTGGCCATCTTCGCGGGCCAGGTGGCGGCGGCGCTCGTCACCGGCAACGCCGTGGCCGCCAAGCCCGCGGAGCAGACGCCTGCCGTGGCGCGGATGATGGTGGAGCTGCTGCACGAGGCCGGCCTGCCGCGGGACGCGCTGGCCCTGCTGCACGGCGCCGGCGAGACGGTGGGCGCGGCGCTGGTGGCGCACCCCGCCACGGTGGGCGTCTGCTTCACCGGCTCGACGGCGGTGGCGCAGATCATTCACCGCAGCCTGGCCGCCAAGGAATCCAGCGCGCAGCCCCCGGTGCTCATTGCCGAGACCGGCGGTATCAACGCCATGCTGGTGGACAGCAGCGCGCTGCCCGAGCAGGTGGTCGACGCGGTCGTGCAGAGCGCCTTCCGTTCGGCCGGCCAGCGCTGCTCGGCGCTGCGCCTGCTGTGCGTGTACGAGAGCGTGGCCGACGCCGTGGTCGAGATGGTGCGCGGTGCGCTGCTGGAACTCAGCGTCGGCGACCCGGCGCTGTTCTCGACCGACGTCGGCCCGGTGATCGACGCCGAGGCCTACGACGGCATCCGCGCCCACGTCGCCCGACTGCGCCGGCAGGCACGCTGGATCGGCGAGACGCCGGTGACGTCCAACGTGCCGCGCCTGGTCGCCCCGATCGCCTTCGAACTCGACCGCGTCGCCGACGTGGGCCAGGAGATCTTCGGCCCGGTGCTGCACGTCGTGCGCTGGTCCGGCGAGCCGGAATCCGTGATCGAGGAAATCAACGCGCTCGGCTACGGCCTGACGCTGGGCGTGCAGACCCGCATCGACAGCCGCGCGCTGCGGCTGGCCTCGAAGGCCCGCATCGGCAATGTCTACGTCAACCGCAACATGATCGGCGCGGTGGTCGGCGTGCAGCCCTTCGGCGGCGAAGGCCTGAGCGGCACCGGTCCGAAGGCCGGCGGCCCGCACTACTTGCTGCGCTTTTGCGCCGACCCCGTCCGATCGGTGGACACCGGCGGCCAGGCGCAGGCCGGCGCGCAGCCCGCGCCGCAGTCGCTGTCGGCCTTGGCGGCGCTGATGCCGCGGCTGCACGAGGCCGGCCTCGCGTGGAACGAAGAGCCGGTGGACAAGCGCGCCGCCGCGATCGAGAAAGCCGCGTCGCTGCTCGCCCAGCGCACCGCGCCTTCGTCCAACCCGACGCACCAGGCCATCGTGGCGTCCTGGCGTTCCCTGGCGCTGCAGGCGCGGCGGCGCCTCGCGGTGCAGCCGCTGCCTGGGCCCACCGGCGAACGCAACGAGCTGCACCTGCACGGGCGCGGCGTGTTCGCCGCCCTGCCGACGCCCACGGCCCGGCCGCTGGTGCTGGCGCAGCAACTCGCCGCGGCCCTGGTCGCCGGCAACGCGGTGCTCTGGCTCAATGACGCGCTGGCCTCGTCGAGGATGGTGCTGGACGCCCTGCACGAAGCCGGCGTGCCGCAAGGCGCGCTAACCGCTGCCCGCTGCGACGGCAACCCGGTGCAGGCCCTGCGCTCGCTGCCGGCGCTGGCCGGCGTGATGCTGGACACCGCCGCCGATGTCGGCGGCGTCGAGCGTGCGCTCGCCCAGCGCGGCGGGCCCATCGTCCCCCTGGTCGTCGGCGGCGTCGCCTGCGGCGGCGGGACGGCCGCTTGCGACGCGGCCCTGGGTCGGTTGATGCTGCATTTCGTCGCCGAGCAGACGGTCACGGTGAACACCGCCGCCGCGGGCGGCAACGTGGAATTGCTGGCGGCGCAGGGGGCGGGCGCGGCGGTGTGAGGCGGTTGCCGGGCTGGCCGGTGCCTGGCAATCCAAGCATGTTTCGGCCTGGGCCGTGAATAGCCCTTCGGGTGCCGGGCCTGCGCGGCGGTGGCCAGAATGCCCGCACTTTGGATGCCGGTGACGATGGCCCGGTTGCGGCGAGCTTGCGCGGCGGCATCCTGATCTGGCCATCTACCCATCAGCAAACCCCCATGACCGACCTTTCCGCCTTCGCCATCACCCGTAAATGGCCCGCCTTCCATCCCGACCGGCTGCAGCTTTACTCGCTGCCCACGCCCAACGGCGTGAAGGTGTCGATCTTCCTGGAAGAGGCCG
>CBJNAE010000319.1:0-5068 GCA_966433995.1 uncultured Ideonella sp.
ATTGGGAGGGGGCGAGGGCGCGCCGCCCGGTTCAGCCGGGCATCACGACGCCAGGCGGAATGTGCCGACCACCTTGGACAGGTTCAGCGCCTGCTGCTTCAGGCTTTCCGCGGCGGCGGCGCTTTGTTCGACCAGCGCGGCGTTCTGCTGGGTCATCTGGTCGAGTTCGCCGACGGTCGAGTTGACTTCGCCGATGCCGTTGCTCTGTTCGGCCGCGGCCTGCGTGATGGCGCCGATGATGTCGGTGACGCGCTGCACCGAGCCGACGATGTCGCTCATGGTCTTGCCGGCGGCGGTCACGAGCTTGGATCCGGCCTCGACCCGGTCGACACTGGCGCCGATCAGGCTCTTGATCTCTTTCGCGGCCTCGGCCGAGCGGCTGGCCAGGTTGCGCACTTCGCCCGCGACGACCGCGAAGCCCCGGCCCTGTTCGCCCGCCCGCGCCGCTTCCACCGCGGCATTCAGCGCCAGGATGTTGGTCTGGAAGGCGATGCCGTCGATGACGGAGATGATGTCGGCGATCTTCTTGGAGCTCTGGTTGATTTCATCCATGGTGCTGACCACTTGGGAGACGACTGAACCGCCGAGCGCGGCCACTTCGGCCGCGGACGACGCGAGCTGGTCCGCCTGCTTGGCGGAGGCCGCGGAGTGCTGCACGGTGCCGGTCAACGCCGACATCGACGAGGCGGTGCGCTGCAGGTTGCTGGCCGTCTGCTCGGTGCGCTGGCTGAGGTCCTGGTTGCCGTTGGCCACTTCGGTGCTGGCCAGCTTGATCGAGTCGGCGGAGTTGCGCACCTCGCCCACCACCTTGCTCAGCGACGCCTGCATGGCCTGCAGCGCCTTGAGGAGGTTGGCGGTCTCGTCCTCGCCCGAAACGACGATGTTCTGGCTGAGGTCGCCGGTGGCGATCCGGCGGGCGACCGACACGGCGCGGTCCAGCGGCTGGCAGACCGATTGCAGCGTCATCCACATCAGCGGCGCCAGCACCGCCAGCGTCAGCGCGACCAGCACGAAGCGCTGGATCGACGCGAAGGTGGCTTCCTCCGCCATCTTGTCGCGCAGTTGGGCGATGGCGGCCTGCTGGGCGGCCAGCAGCGCGTCGGTGTTCTTCTTCAGCTCGGCGATGGTGCCTTCCTGCTGGCGGGCGTAGGCCAGGCCCACGACACCGTCGATCTTGGCTTCCTGGATCTGCCTCAGGATCGGCAGCAGCACCGACGCGTAGGTCGTCAGCAGCTTGTCCTGGTTGGCCACCAGGGCGGCGATTTCCGCGTTGCCGTCATTGGCCTGCATGATCTTCTCGCCGGTGGCCTTGGTGTGTTCGAGTTGCTTCTGCCAGCTGGCGATCAATCGCTGCACGTCGTTGGAGTCTTGCGTGCCGACGGCCATGGCTTCGATCTCCCAGCGCCGCACCTGGCTCATCGACTCCCGGAGGTCCGCCAGGTCGTTGGCGGCGGCGTTCGCGCTGTCGAACAGCGTCGCCGCGCTGTGGTTGGTGCTTTGGCCGGAGACCCAACCCCAGACGCCCAGCACCATCAGGGACAGCGTGACCGTCCCCATCACGATGTAGAAGCGGAATCGGATGCTGAAGTTTCGAAGGGAGAACATGGGTTCGCTCCAAATGCGGGTCCGCTCGGCAGCCGCGGGCAGGGCCTGAGGCGCGGTGCCTGCGGAAAGCCTTCGCCTCTGTCCACGAGGTTCAGGAAGTTATCGGCCGATGTTTCGAAAACTTTCACTGCGTCGCGGGAATTTTGTGGACTGGTTCCCGGAACCATCTTTGGAAAAGATCCCGTTTCACGGGCTTTCTGTGGCAGCCCTGCAAGCTCCCGCCACCGAGGCACCGGGGCGGTGCCTCTCCCCGCGCTTCCTGGTTTGGCGCTACCCATCAGGGTGCGCCCCGGAAAAAAGAAGCCCCACGCGAGGTGGGGCTCTCCTTGTCGCCGCGGGGGCGGTGTCACCAGGTGTCGCTTCGGGTGACGGGTTCCCAGCGGCCCCGCACCACCTTATAGACGCTGACCACCGGGTAGAACTGCTCGCCGTCGGGCCGGAAACGCATGTTGTTGGTCACCGGCGCAAGGGCGTCGATGCGCTTGAGCTCTTCGGTCAGCTTCTTCGGATCCACTGATTCGATGCGCCGCATCGCGGCCACCAGCACATGCACCGCGTCGTAGCTGTAATGGGCGCCGTAAATGGGTTCGGTCTTGAAGGCGGCGGTGAACTTGGGCAGGAACTCGCGCGCGGAACGGAACTCGCGCGCCTCGACGATCGGCGAAGTGCAATAGATGGCCCGCACCGAGGCCTTCATGGACGGCAGCTTGTCGGTCTTGATCGTGTCGCCGCCGATGATCTGGATGTCGGACACCCCGGCTTGCCCGAGCTGCTCGATCAGCGCCGCCACTTGGAAGTCGGCCTGGGTGGTCACATAGGTGTCGACCTTGGCTTCCTTCAGCTCCGTGACGAGTTGCTTGAAGTCGGTGGTCTTGTCGTCCAGCGACTTGCGGATGACGACGTCCTTGCCATGCTTCTTCAGCTCGACGGCCGCCAGGTCGGCCAGGCCCTTGCCGTAGGGCGTGCTGTCGTCCACCAGCGCGAAGACCTTGCCGTCGACCTGCGTGGCGGCATAGGTGCCCAGCGCCTTGGACTGCATGTTGTCGTTGCCTACGAGCCTGAAGGTGGTGGGCAGGCCGAGCTGGGTGTATTCGGGCTTGGTCGAGATGGCCAGCTGGGGGATGCCCTTGGACGCGTAGATCGGCGCGGCGGGGATGCTGACGCCCGAGTTGAGGTGGCCGACCACCGCGGTGACGCCGGCGTCGACCAGGGCCTGGGCTACTTTCTTGCCTTCCTCGACGTCGGACTTGTCGTCGCCCTTGATGATTTCCAGCTTGACGGTCTTGCCCTTGATCTTCAAACCCTGCGCGTTGATCTCGTCGACCGCGAGCTGCACGCCGTTCAGCAGATCCATGCCCTGGGGCGCGAGCGGCCCGGTCAGGGGTTGGGCGACGCCGATTTTCACGGCGTCGGGCACCGGGCTGCAGGCGCTTGCAGCCAAGACGGCTGCAGCGACGACCGGGTAGCCGAGGGATCTCAAGACGTTCATCGACAGGTCTCCGCACAGAAGGGGGCAAGGGCTGCCGGGCCGGTCGGGCGGGGCAGGGGGTGGTCCGCCCAGGTCATGGACGGTGATTTCGTCCGGTATTCAAATGCAAGCAGATGATTCAGTCAATAGAGATATATCCAACTGCTTTTGTGAAACCCCAATGAATCGTCAAAAAAACACCCAAAAAGCTGTTATTCGTCAGCGTTGATCAATCCCATGTCGGTGCTGCTCATCAGGGCCTCGATGTCCATCAGGATGAGCATGCGGCCCTGCACGCTGCCGATGCCGGTGATGAAACTGGTGTCGACGGTGGTGTTCATTTGCGGGGCGGGCTTGATGGTGTCCTTGCCCAGTTCGATGACGTCGGAGACGGAGTCGACCACGGCGCCGACGACGCGGCCCTTGACGTTGAGCACGATGACGACGGTGAAGCTGTTGTAGTCGGCCGTTTCGCAGGCGAGCTTCAGGCGCAGGTCGACGATGGGCACGATGACGCCGCGCAGGTTGACCACGCCCTTGACGAACTCGGGCGCGTTGGCGATGCGGGTGGGCTGCTCGTAGGAGCGGATCTCCTGCACCTTCAGGATGTCGATGCCGTATTCCTCGGCACCCAGGCGGAAGGTCAGGAACTCGCCGCCGGCCACGGCCGCGGCCCTCGCCGCTTCGTGTTTGGCCACTTGTTTTGCGTCGCTGATCATGTCCATGGTCGTCATCCTCTCTCTGGGGTTGCCGCGGTTGCAGTCGCGGCGTTGGGTTTCGAGCCGCACTGCCCGCCGGATTGGACCGGCGAGCTCCTCACGTATCTATCGGCAGCCGCCGGGATAAATGAAGCGTGAAGAAATCTCGCGGATCGCGCCGGGATTCGCCGCCAAAAAAGAAACCCGCGCCGGCGACGCCACCGGGGCGGGTTCGTTCGTCCTCCGCGCCGGAGTCGCGTCAAGCGTGGTCGACTTCGTCGATCAGGCCCATGTCGGTGCTGCTCATCAGGGCCTCGATGTCCATCAGGATGAGCATGCGGCCCTGCACGCTGCCGATGCCGGTGATGAAACTGGTGTCGACGGTGGTGTTCATTTGCGGGGCGGGCTTGATGGTGTCCTTGCCCAGTTCGATGACGTCGGAGACGGAGTCGACCACGGCGCCGACGACGCGGCCCTTGACGTTGAGCACGATGACGACGGTGAAGCTGTTGTAGTCGGCCGTTTCGCAGGCGAGCTTCAGGCGCAGGTCGACGATGGGCACGATGACGCCGCGCAGGTTGACCACGCCCTTGACGAACTCGGGCGCGTTGGCGATGCGGGTGGGCTGCTCGTAGGAGCGGATCTCCTGCACCTTCAGGATGTCGATGCCGTATTCCTCGGCACCCAGGCGGAAGGTCAGGAACTCGCCGCCGAGGGCCGCCGTGCGGGCCGCTTCGGTCTTGGCCGCTTGTCTGGCGTCGCTGATCATGTCCATGGTGTTTCTTCTCTCAAGGTTTTGCGCCGGTCATGGCGCAAGGGAAGGGGGTGGACGGGCGCTGCGCGCCGTTCAGAAGGTCTCCCAGTCGTCCGTGGCGGCTGCTGCGGCGGCCGCGGCCGGCGTCGGGGAGGAAGCCGGCGCCGCGCTGGGTTTGGCGGCGGCGGGCGCGCTGGCGGCCGGTGCGGGGGCAGGGGCGGCGGGCGCGGCCGCAGGCACCGCCGGGGCGGTGGCGGAGGCCGGCTTGACTGCCGCCGGCTTGTGGGCCACCGGCTTGTGGGCCGGCGGCGGAACGGTCGCAGGCGTGCTGCCGCGGCCGGTGGCGGCGCTCAGCTTGAAGGCGGCCACCACTTGGGCGAGGCGTTGTGCCTGGTCCTTGAGGCTTTCGGCCGCGGCGGCGCTTTGCTCGACGAGGGCGGCGTTCTGCTGGGTCATCTGGTCGAGCTGGCCGACCGAGGTGTTCACCTGGCCGATGCCGTCGCTTTGCTCCATGGCGGCGGCGGTGATCTCGCCGATGATGTC
>CBJNAE010000320.1:0-5066 GCA_966433995.1 uncultured Ideonella sp.
TTCCTGCGCGACAAGGGCTGGATCATCAACATCGACGAATACAAGGCCTTTCCCCAGCGCTATGACTCCCTCGCCCTGCCGCAGTGGCTTCTTTCCAACCCCCAGCATTGGCTGGTGGTGCCCCTGTTGGTCGGCGACGACTTGATCGGCTTCGTCGTGCTTTGCAAGCCGCGCGCCCTGGTCGATGTCAACTGGGAGGTGACCGACCTTTTGAAGACCGCCAGCCGGCAGGCGGCGAGCTTCCTGGCGCAGATGCACGCGACCGAAGCGTTGCTGGAGGTGCGAAAGTTCGATGCGTTCAACCGCATGTCCGCTTTCGTCGTCCATGACCTCAAGAACATCGTCACGCAGTTGTCTTTGATGATGAAGAATGCCAAGCGGTTGGGGGACAATCCCGAGTTCCAGCAAGACATGCTGATGACGGTGGAAGGCTCCCTGGAGAAGATGCGCCAACTGATGCTCCAGTTGCGGGAAGGCGCCCGGCCCCCAGGCGGCTTGAGCGGTGTCGGCCTGGTCGACATCGTCAACCGGCTGGCCAGCGTCGCCCAGAGCCGCGGTAGGGCGCTCGAACTCGAAGTCCTGGACCCCGTCGTCGCGCGCGGCCACGAAGAGCGCGTGGAGCGGGTTCTAGGCCATGTGGTCCAGAACGCCTTTGACGCCACCCCGGCTTCGGGCCGCGTCTGGCTGCGTTTGCAGCGGTCGGTGGGCAGTGCGCAAGTGGTGGTGGGCGATACGGGGGTCGGAATGTCGAAGGAATTCATGGCGACGAAGCTTTTCAAGCCCTTCAACACGACGAAACAGACGGGCATGGGCATCGGGGCTTATGAGAGCTTTCAATACATCCAAGAACTCGGTGGGCGAATCGAAGTGCAAAGCGAAGTGAACCGTGGGACCGTGGTGACCATTACCCTGCCTTTGTTCGACACGCAGCAAGCATCAGACCTGCAGATGGTGGCATCTTCATGAGTTCATCCAAACTTCCCCTGCTGTTGATCGTCGAGGACGACCTGGGCCTGCAGAAGCAGATCAAATGGTCGCTGGACCGCTTCGAATCGGTGACCGCCGCCGACCGGGAGTCGGCGCTGGTGCAGTTCAAGCGCCACAACCCGGCGGTGGTCACCATGGACCTGGGCTTGCCCCCCGACGCCGATTCGGTTTCCGAAGGCTTCAAGCTGCTCGGCCAGATGCTCGAGCTGGACCCCCACGTGAAAGTGATCGTCCTGACGGGCCAGAACGACCAGGCCAACGCCTTGCGCGCCATCGCCCTGGGCGCCTACGATTTCTTCGCCAAGCCGTTCGACCCGGACCTGCTGGGCTTGACCATCGACCGCGCGTTCAAGCTCTTCGAATTGCAAAGGGAGAACCAACGCTTGCAGGCCCTGCACCAGCCCGACGCGCTGTCGGGGCTGATGACGCGCGACCCCGAGATGATGCGGCTGTGCCGCACCGTCGAGCGCGTCGCTTCCAGCAATGCGACGGTGCTGCTCCTGGGCGAGAGCGGGACCGGCAAGGAAGTGCTGGCGCAGGGCCTGCATCAGGCCTCCAAGCGCTCCGGCCGGTTTGTCGCGATCAATTGCGCCGCCATCCCGGAAAACCTGCTCGAAAGCGAGCTGTTCGGCTACGAGAAAGGCGCCTTCACCGGCGCCTCCAAGACAACCCCGGGCAAGATCGAAACAGCCCACGGCGGCACGCTCATGCTCGACGAGATCGGCGACCTGCCGCATTCCCTGCAGGCCAAGCTGCTGCGCTTCTTGCAGGAACGCACGATCGAACGCATCGGTGGGCGCCAGGAGATCCCCATCGACGTCCGGGTGGTCTGCGCCACCCACCAGGACTTGCAGGGGCAGATCAAGGACAGCAAGTTCCGCGAAGATTTGTACTACCGCTTGGCCGAGATCGTCATCAACATCCCGCCGCTGCGCTCGCGCGTGGGCGACGCGGCGTTGCTGGCCCACAGCTTCCTGCGGCGCTTCGCCCAGGAGCAGAACCGCGGCTCGATGGCCTTCACCGAAACCGCGCTGCAAGCCATCGAATTGCACCGCTGGCCGGGCAACGTGCGCGAACTGCTCAATGTCATCAAGCGCGCAGCCATCATGGCGGACGGCAACCGCGTCACCTGCGAAGACCTCGGCTTGCCGCCTCCCGATGCCGGCACCGACTCGGCGGACGCGGTGCCCACCGATCTTCGCACCATCCGTGACCGCGCGGAACGCGAGGCCATCGTCGCCGCCCTCGCGAGGGCCAACGGTAACATCGCCAAGGCTTCCGAAGCCCTGGGCGTGAGCCGCCCCACGCTCTACGACTTGATGCACAGGCTGGCCATCAAGTGAATGGGCGCGCCGCCGCGGCGCGTCCGCCCATCCGATACCACCTCATAAGGGTCCTGTTGTGAAAACTCCTTTCGACTTCAAATCATTGGCCTTGGCGCTGGCTTGCGCCGCATTGGTGGGCTGTGGTGGTGAAGATCCCGAGAAACTCCTGGGTTCGGCCAAGGAATACCTGCAGAAGAACGATCCGAAGGCCGCCGTCATCCAGCTGAAGAACGCCCTTCAGCAAAAGCCCGAGATGGCCGAAGCGCGCTTCCTGCTGGGCCAGGCCCTCCTGGACTCCGGCGATGCGCCCTCCGCAAGCATCGAATTGCGCAAGGCCCTGGACCTCAAACATCCGCCCGAGGTGGTGGTGCCGGTGCTGGCGCGGGCCCTCCTGCTGGAGGGGCAGGGCCTGAAAGTCATCGACCAGTTCGCGAACACGGAACTGAAAGACGCGAAGAGCCAGGCTTCGCTCAAGACTTCGCTGGCGACCGCGTACGGCATCCAGGGCGAAGCGAAGAAGGCCCAGGCCGCCTTGGCGACGGCGCTCCAGTTGGATTCCAAATACGTTCCTGCTCGCCTGGTCCAGGTCCGCATGGCCGCGGGTGCGCGCGATTTCGACGGCGCCCTGGCCCTGGTGGACGGCATCACCGCCGACGCACCCACCGAGTTGGAGCCTTGGCAGCTCAAGGGCGACTTGCTGGCTTCCGTCAAGAACGATGCGGCCGGCGCGTTGACTGCCTACCAGAAGATCCTGGCGATCAAGCCCGACAATTTCCCGGCCCTCTCGGGCGTTGTGGCCGTTCACCTGATCAAGGGCGACCTCGAAGCCGCGCAGACGGCACTGGACGCCCTCAAGAAGACCCAGCCATCGCATCCGCAGACGCAATACTTCACGGCCCAGCTGGCCTTCCAGAAGCGCGACTTCAAGACCGTCAAGGAGCTGATGCCGCAGTTGCTGAAAGTGTCGCCCAACAACATCCGGGTGTTGCAGCTGGCCGGGGCCACCGAACTCTATGCGGGCGGTTCGCTCCTCCAGGCGGAAGCGCACTTGAGCAAGGTCCTGCAAGCCGCGCCGACCTTGTCCCTGCCGCGCCGCATGCTGGTCCAGGTCTACCTTCGTTCCGGGCAAAGTGCCAAGGCGCTCACCGCGCTGGAACCCTTGCTGGCCCAGCCCAATCCGGACGCCCAGGTGCTCGCCTTCGCGGGCGAGGCTCACCTGATGGCGGGCGATGCGGGCAAGGCCGAGGGTTTCTTCTCCCGCGCCACGAAGCTCAACCCCGCCGATGTGCGCAGCCGCACCGTGCTGGCCATGGCCCAGTTGTCCAAGGGAGGCAACAGCGACGTCGCCTTCGGCGAGTTGCAGGCGATCGCCGAATCCGACAAGGGAACGACGGCCAACCTGGCACTCATCAGCGCGCTGATGCGCCGCAACCAACTGGACCGCGCCCTCAAGGCGATCGACGAGCTCGAACGCAAACAGCCCGACAAGCCGATGGCGGCCAATCTCCGCGGCCGGGTGCAACTGGCGCGCAAGGACGTGCCGGCCGCGCGGCAGAGCTTCGAGAAAGCGCTGTCGATCGACCCGCTGTATTTCCCGGCGGCGTCCGCTTTGGCTTCGATGGACTTGGCCGACAAGAAGCCCGACGATGCGAAGAAGCGTTTCGAAGCGATGCTGTCGCGCGACCCGAAGAACGTGCAGGCCCTGCTCGCCCTGACCGGATTGAAGTCGACCGCCGGCGCGGGCAAGGACGAAATCATCGCCTCGCTCAAGAACATCGTCGAGACCAACCCCACCCAGCCCGCGCCCAGGCTGGTGCTGATCGAGCAGTACCTCGCCAACAAGGAATTCAAGCTGGCCGCCGCCGCCGCCCAGGACGCGAACGCGAAGTTGCCCGACAACGCGGAGATCCTCGAAGCGCTTGGCCGCGCACAGCTGGCCTCGGGCGACTTGAACCAGGCCGGCGCGTCGTTCAAGGCGTTGGCGGCCATGCAACCCGATTCCGCACTGCCCCACATCCGGCTGGCCGAGGTGCAGGTTGCCGACAAGAACGAAGCCGCCGCCGCGCAAAGCCTCAAGCGCGCCTTGGCCATCAAGCCGGACATGCTGGCCGCCCAGTACGCGTTGATGCGGCTGGACACGAATGCCGGCCGAATCAAGGATGCGTTGGCCATCGCTGAATCGATCCAGAAGCAGCGCCCCAACGAGGCTGTTGGCTACATGTACGAAGGCGACATCGAAGCCCGCCGCAAGTCCTGGGACGCGGCGGCGGATGCGTACAAAGACGGCTTAAAGAAAGCGCCGAACACCGAGTTGGCCACGAAACTCCATTCGGTGCTGCGGGCCGCGGGCAAGACCGCGGAGGCCGACAAGCTGGCCTCCGCGTGGATCAAGGACCACCCCAACGACGCCGCTTTCGAGTTCTACCTCGGCGACATCGCCGTGATGGCGCAGAACTACGCCCAGGCGGAGGCGAAATACAAACGCGTCCTGGACCTCCAGAAAGACAACGCGCCCGCGCTCAACAACCTGTCCTGGGTGACTTCCAAGCTCGGCAAGGACGGCGCCCTGGCTTATGCCGAGAAGGCCAATAGCCTGAGGCCCAACCAGCCGGCGTTCCTCGACACATTGGCCATGGCCCAGGCGCAGGCCCAGCAGTTCGCCAAAGCGGTCGAAACCCAGAAGAAGGCCATGGCGTTGAGCGTGGACGACCCCAATTTGCGCCTGGGCTTGGCGAAGATTTATGTGGCTTCCGG
>CBJNAE010000321.1:0-5058 GCA_966433995.1 uncultured Ideonella sp.
CGTCGACCCACATTTCGATGTTCGCGTAGGTCGCCAGGTTGGATGTCGGCGCCAGCGTCAGTTTGTACGCCTTGCGGTTGCGGCGCTCGCCGTCGACGATTTCTTCCTCGCCCGCCAAAGTGGCGGCGTAGTCCTTGGCGAAGTTCACGGTGACGACATCGCCGTTGGACGCCTGGCCCAGCAAGCGCTGCTGGGGCGAAAGCCTGACGCTGGATTTCGCCACCGGGTCGTAGAACCACAGGTCGTTGCCGTTCTTCAGCATCAGCTTGCCGGTGTCCCGGGCCGGCTGCACGAAACGGACCATGCTGGCGAACTGGCCGCCCTGCTGGAGCACTTTGGAATAGCTCACCAGGGTGCTGGTGTCGGTGCGTTGCCCGTTCTCGAACTCGGTCAAGGTCACGGTCACGCTGAAAGGGCGTCCGGGGTTGCGGATGTTGTCGCTGGCGACCAGGATCTCCTCCGCCGTCGGGGCGGCGTGGCCGGCCAGCGCGAGGCTCCAGCCAACCAGGAGAAAAGACAGGAATTTCATGGGAGGTGCCTTTCCATTTTCTTCAGACGTGGCGCAAGGCGTCCACCACGCTCAACTGCGCGGCCCGGTAGGCAGGCCACCAGGCGGACGCCACGGCGATCACCATCAGGCCGACCGTCGTGCCGACGATCATTTTGCTTTCGCCCCAGACCGTCAACGTCAACGGCAGCGGGTCCACATTGCCGGGCGGCCACCAAGTCAGGCCCAGGTGGTTGACCAGAGTCGACAGCGCCAGCGCGAGGACCACGCCAAGCAGGGCGCCGCACATGCCGAGCAGCGCACCCTCGGTGATGAACAGGCCGCGGATCCCGGAGCGGCGCAGGCCGATGGCCCGCAGCGTGCCGATCTCGACGGTGCGCTCGACGACGGCCGTGTTCATGGTGTTGCTGACGGTGAACAGGACGATGGCGCCGATCAACACGAAGATGAAGCCGAAGATCGTGTCGAACATGCCGATGGTCTGCACATAAAACGGGTTGAGCTTGCGGAAATCCAGCACGGCCATCGGCTGGTTGCGTTCGAACTTCTTCAGGATGGGGTCGAGGCGCGCCAGCGCCTGCGGGATCTGCTCCGAATGCCGCAGCTGGATCATGATGGAGGTCACCTTGGGCTTGGAGCGCCCGTAGATCAGTTGCTGGATCTGTTCGAGGTGCATCATGACGTAGACCTCGTCCAGCTCCTTGATGCCCTGCTCTTCGGCGCGGATGACCTGGAGGGAGGTCACGTTCGGCGCGCCGCGCGCATTGCCGATCAGCACCTCGATGCGGGGGTGGGCGCCTGGGGCGGCCGCGGGCGCCTGCGTGGCGCCGCTCTGCCTGGACGGCGACTCGTCGGCGCTGAGCTGGGCGATGTCGTCCGGAATCGAGCCGCCGCCATCCGCCTGAGCCGGGGCCTTGTCTTTCTCCGGGGCCGGGCAACGCTCGATCTTCAAGGCCTCGCACAGCTGCAGCACGCGCGCGACGCCGATGCCGACCACCGCCGAGTCGCGCGGCGAACCGTCCAGGGTGAAACCCTTGACCGGGTCAGTCAGTTCGAAATCGTTCCACAACCACATCTGGCTGACGTCCTTCGCCACGAAGCCGTTGCCGATGATGGTGCGCGACACGCCGGCGGCGTAGTTGCCCGCGATGCCGCCGAACTGCATGGTGGGTGTCACGACCAGCACCATCTTGCTGAGCACCTCGTCCGCCTTGATGGCCGCGATCATTTGGTCGTAGTCGGCGATGCCGTAGGCGGTGGGGTTGCCGTTGCCGTAGAGGTAGAAGTCGCGGTGCTGGATCTGCAGATGGCCACCCAGCCTCACGTGGTGGGTGTGCATCATGTAGTTGATGTTGGCGCTGAAGCCGCCGAACAGCAGGATCGACGTCGAGCCGATGCACATGGCCAGCAGCGTCGCCAACGAGCGGCGCCGGTTGCGCAGCAGGTTCCTCAGCGCCAGCGACAGCGTCATCATCATGCCGGCGTGCCTTCGCCCTTTCGGCGGATGCCCCGGACGGTGCCGTCCTTCAGGAAGATCGTGTCGTCGGCCGCCTTGATCACTTCAGGATCGTGGGTGGAGAAAAGGAAGGAGATCTGGTAGCGGTCGACCATCTTGCGCATCAGCGACAGGATGGCCGCACCCGTGCGGCTGTCGAGGTTGGCGGTGGGCTCGTCGGCGATCACCAACTTGGGTTTGCGCGCCAATGCGCGCGCGATCGCCACACGCTGGCGCTGGCCGCCGGAAAGCTGGCCGGGCAGGTTCCTCGCCTTGTCGCCCAGCCCGACGGCTTCGAGCAGCTTGACGACGCGGTCGGCGCGCTTCTTGGGCGGCAGGCCGGCCAGGATCATCGGGTACTCGATGTTCTCGTAGGCGCTGAGGACGGGCAGCAGGTTGAAGTTCTGGAAGATGAAGCCGATGTTCTTCGACCGGAAATCGGACAGGGCATCGTCCGACAGTTCACCCACGTCGCAGCCGGACACGGTGATCGAGCCTTTGTCCGGCTTGTCGATGCAGCCGATCATGTTGAGCAGCGTCGTCTTGCCGCTGCCAGACGGCCCGAGCAGCACGGTGAAACAGGCATGTCTCACCAGGATGTCCACGCCCTTGATGACGGGGACCTCGACGGCGTCCATCTGATAGGTCCGCTCAACCTGGGACAGCACCACCACCGGGCCTTGCGCCGCCGACGGCTTCGTCATCGAGTCTGTCATCGACTGCCTCCACACCGCTTCATGTGACTGGGATATCGAATGCTTCGCCCCGCACCGGGCGCACTCGACAGGGCGAGTCGCGCCGCGGGGTGCGCATGCGCGCGAGTAGCTGAAATTGTCGCCGATCGGCAAGACGTCACGCGACAAGCCATTGGCATAGTGTTTCTTTTGCCGGCTCAGCGCCAACGCGCGAATTCAAAGGCGATCACCCGGCTTTTCACGCTCAGTTATCCTGAAGGAATGTTTCAAGTCTTGATGGTTTGCCTCGGGAACATATGCCGCTCGCCCATGGCGCAAGCCGTGGCTACCCATCACGCCGGCAGCGCCCAGGGGCCTGGGAATTCGCCTTGGGTGAGTTTCTCCTCCGCGGGCACGCACGCCGGCTTGGCGGGTGCCTCTTGCGACCCACGAGCCAAAGCGGCGCTGAAGCGACGTGGCTATGAAGCCACGAAAGACGTCTGCCGGCGCATTACGGACCAGGATTTCGAGCGCTTCGACCTCATCCTCGCGATGGACGGCGCGAATCTCGCCTACCTGCAGAAACACTGTCCCGCCGAACATCGTCACAAGGTGAGGCTGTTCCTGGACTATGCCGAGGGCATACCGGAGAGAGAAATCCCCGATCCGTACTACGGCGACAGCAAAGGTTTCGACCGTGTGTTGGAGCTGTGCGAGGCCGGAGCCATCGGCCTGATCAGGCAACTGCGGTCCGGCCAGTAGGGGCCAGGCCACGCCGTCATTCCAGCGCGGCGACCAATCCGCACAAGCGGCCGACAATGCCCGCTTCTTCGGCCACGGAGAACACATAAGGGTAGAGGGACCGCTCGGCGGCGCACACTTCCGGCGAGCCGCCGAATTTGCTGATCTGCGCTTCGACATAGTTGAAGTCCAGCCGCAGGAGGACAGCAGGCGCGTTCACCCGGCGGTTGATGCGCTGTGGACCGAGGACGGTGAACCCCAGCACCCGCTGGTAGTAGGCGACATGCCTTGGATTGACCTCGATCACCAGGTCTTGGTAGTTGTGGATCCGGTGGGCGTAGATGTAGGCCACATGGAACAGCGAGGCCAGCGCCCGTTTGGATTTGCTGGTGCTTTCCATGGCGAGCTTGGTGAACTCGCAAACCTTGCGGCCCTCTTGGCGCAGGCCATCGATTTCGCGCCTGAAGAGGTCGTCGGCCAACAGGCCCTGCGGGTTGTCGAAGCCGATGGTCAATGTGCCGATGGTGAGGTCGGCTTCGTTGGCGGTGAGCGTCATCCGGTAGGCGTCCTGCCCCTTGCCGGACAAACCCGCGCTCAGGTAACCCCGCGTGGCGTACATCTTGTTGATCAAGATGCTCGCGGAACTGCGCTGCCCTTCGGAGTTGGCGGCGCGAATCTTCAAATAATTCTGGTTGAAAGGCTCGGCGGTCGATTCATTGGCATGATCGTCGGTCGATAGCAGCGACTTCAGCTGTGGCTGAGGCCGCATCGACACGCCAATGATGGTGTTCCCCACAGTTTCTTTCCCCATGTCTCCCCCGCGAGCCCGGAGTTTGAACCGACTTCGCCCATCGATGCGTAACAGAACGTTTATTTTATGCGCTATGTCCCGCAAACCCGGGTTTATAGGGGGTTCAAGAGATGAGTTCCGTCGGTCGGGCCCTAGTCATGCAGATCCGGCATCATGAGGATTGTGGGATCAGAACCATTTTCGTGCCAATGGTTTTCCAATTTGGTGCGACGACGACGCTTGAAAGGACTTCCGTGCTTCAGCTTTTCTTCAAGAACGCCGCGATGTTGTGGCTGGGATGGTGGTGCCTGGGCCCGGCTGCGGCTGCGGACCTGGTCGACCTGATCGCCAAGGCCAAGCCGGGGGTCGTGATCGTCGGCACCTTCAACGCCACCGACTCGCCCCGGTTCGGGTTGAGGGGCACCGGCTTCGTCGTGGGAGACGGCAACACCGTGGTCACCAATGCCCACGTCCTTCCCGAGGCCGCGGCCAGCGCCGGCACCATGACCCAGCTGGTGGTGCAGATCCCAAACCGGCCGGGAGGCCTGGAAATGCGGGCCGCCACGATCTCGGCCATGGACAGGAACCACGACCTGGCGCTGCTGAAGATCGAAGGCACGCCCCTGCCCGCTTTGACACTGGCCCGTTCCGGCTATGCGGCCGAAGGCAGCAGCGTGGCATTCATCGGCTTTCCCATCGGCGGCGCGCTGGGTTATTCGCCGGTCACCCACCGGGGCATGGTTTCCTCGGTCACCGCCATCGCCCTGCCCACCCCCACCGCGAGGCTGCTCAACGAACAGGCCATCAAGCGCCTGAGGGACGGCAGCTTCGACATCTATCAACTCGACGC
>CBJNAE010000322.1:0-5053 GCA_966433995.1 uncultured Ideonella sp.
TTTCCCTCTCCCGTTCGGCATCCCCTCCCCGTTCGGGCTGAGCCTGTCGAAGCCCTGGTGACTCTAGCTCGGTGGTTTTTGAACGCGCCAACCGTTGGATCCCTTCCCAGTCACCCCGGATCAAAGCCTCTTTCTTCGCCCGCGACCAGCCTTTGATCCGCCGCTCGAACTCCAGCGCCCCAACCCGCGTCTCAAATTCCCCCATCCAGGCCAGCTCGAAAGGCTTGCGCTCCGCGGTGTACCCGACGACGCCGCCCGCGTGCTGCCGTAGTCGGGCATCCAGGTCGTCCGTGTGGCCGCAGTAGTAGCTGCCATCGGCGCAATGGAGGATGTAGACGGTGAAAGGCTTCACGGCGGCGTCTTGGAAAGGCTTCGACAGGCTCAGCCCGAACGGTTAGAGGGGGCGGGTCTTTTTTTTGATTCACCAAGGATGGACGAGCAGGCTCACCCCAACGCCTTCCTGATCTGCTCCAGCACATCCCTGGCGCTCACCGGGATCGGCGTGCCCGGCCCGTAGATGCCCTTGACGCCGGCCTGGTAGAGGAAATCGTAGTCCTGCTGGGGCACCACGCCGCCGACGAAGACGATGATGTCGTCGCCGCCCTGGTCTTTCAGCGCCTGGATGATGGCCGGCACCAGGGTCTTGTGGCCGGCCGCGAGGGTGCTGACGCCGACCGCGTGGACGTCGTTCTCGATCGCCTGGCGGGCGCATTCCTCGGGTGTCTGGAAAAGCGGGCCGATGTCGACGTCGAAGCCCAGGTCGGCGAAGGCGGTGGCGACCACCTTGGCGCCGCGGTCGTGGCCGTCCTGGCCGAGCTTGCTGATCATCACGCGGGGGCGGCGGCCCTGCTGTTCGGCGAAGGCGGCGATGTCTTCCTTGAGCTGGTTCCAGTACGCCATGGTGTCCCCTTCGTGGCCGCCGTCGGGCGCGAAGCCCGCATCGTAGGCCGAAGCGTAAACGCCGCTGACTTTCTGGATGTCGGCGCGGTGGCGCCCGAACACCTTCTCCAGCGCGTCGCTCACCTCGCCCACGGTGGCGCGCGCGCGCATGGCGTCGATGCTCAGCGCCAGCAGGTTGCCCTGGCCGCCGCGGGCGGCGTCGGTGAGGGCCTGCAGGGCGGCGTCCACGGCCTTGGCGTCGCGCGAGGCGCGGATCTGGGCGAGGCGCGCCACCTGCTGTTCGCGCACCTTGACGTTGTCGACGTCCAGGATGTCGATCGGGTCTTCCTGGTCGAGCTTGTATTTGTTGACGCCGACGATCACGTCCTGGCCCGAATCGATGCGCGCCTGTTTCTCGGCCGCGGCGGCCTCGATCTTGAGCTTGGCCCAGCCGCTGGCCACGGCGCGCGTCATGCCGCCCTGGGCATCGACTTCCTCCAGGATCTTCATCGCCGCGTCGGCCATGTCCTGGGTCAGCTTCTCCATCATGTAGCTGCCGGCCCAGGGGTCGACCACCGAGGTGATGTGGGTCTCTTCCTGGATGATGAGCTGGGTGTTGCGGGCGATGCGGGCGCTGAATTCGGTGGGCAGCGCGATCGCCTCGTCGAAGCTGTTGGTGTGCAGGCTCTGGGTGCCGCCGAAGACGGCCGCCATCGCCTCGATCGTGGTCCGCACGATGTTGTTGTAAGGGTCCTGTGCGGTCAGGCTCCAGCCGCTGGTCTGGCAATGGGTGCGCAGCATCAGGCTCTTCGGGTTCTCGGCGCCGAAGCCGCGCATGATCCGGCTCCAGATCAGCCGGGCGGCGCGCATCTTGGCCACTTCCAGGTAGAAGTTCATGCCGATCGCCCAGAAGAAGCTCAGGCGCGGCGCGAAGTCGTCCACGTCCAAGCCCTTGGCCAGCGCGGTCTGCACGTATTCCTTGCCGTCGCCCAGGGTGAAGGCCAGTTCCAGCGCCTGGTTGGCGCCGGCCTCCTGCATGTGGTAACCGCTGATGCTGATCGAATTGAATTTCGGCATCCGCCGCGCGGTGTATTCGATGATGTCGCCGACGATGCGCATGCTCGGCTCGGGCGGGTAGATGTAGGTGTTGCGGACCATGAACTCCTTGAGCACGTCGTTCTGGATCGTGCCGCTGAGCTGGTCCTGGGCCACGCCCTGCTCTTCGGCCGCCACCACGTAGCCGGCCAGCACCGGCAGCACCGCGCCGTTCATCGTCATGGAGACGCTGACCTTGTCGAGCGGGATGCCGTCGAAGAGGATCTTCATGTCCTCCACGCTGTCGACCGCCACGCCGGCCTTGCCGACGTCGCCCGGCACCCGGGGGTGGTCGCTGTCGTAGCCGCGGTGGGTGGCCAGGTCGAAGGCCACGCTCACGCCCTGGGCGCCGGCCTTCAGCGCCTTGCGGTAGAACGCATTGGAGGCCTCGGCGGTCGAGAAGCCGGCGTACTGGCGGATGGTCCACGGCCGCACCGCGTACATCGTGGCCTGCGGGCCGCGGATGAAAGGCTCGAAACCCGGCAGCGTGTCGGTGTGGGGCAGGCCTTGCAGGTCGGCCGCGGTGTAGAGCGGCTTGACGGGGATGCCCTCGGGGGTCGTCCAGGTGAGCGCTTCCAGCTTGCCGCCGGGCGCCGATTTCGCGGCGGCCTTGGCCCAGGCGGCCAGGCGCGGGTCGCCGGACGCGGCCGGCTCGGAGGTTTTCGGGTTCGACGGAGATTCGGACATGGGACTCTCGCTGGAACTGGAAGCAGGCCGGATCGGCGCACCGAACCGGTCGGGCCGACCCGGCACTCCTGCAACGCAAGTTGAAAAGCCATCTCGACCCACGATGGATTGGCCATCGAAACCGGCAAAAAAACCACTGAAAACCTTTGCCGGACCCACGCAGGATCGAATGAAATTGCGATAATTCAAAATTGAATTATAAACACAAGGTAGTTCCATCTTCTATCCTTGCGGACTTTCCCGCACCGAGCGGCCCGGGCATCACGAGTGCTTAAGGTCTTGCCCAACCCCTCGAAAGTCTTCCCGCCACGCCTGCATCACACCCGCTGCCCTTCCTTTTTTTCCACCATGAGCACTCTCAAACTGCCGACCCGCGCCCTGTATGAAGAAGTGGCCGACCAGCTGCGCGGCCGCATCCTCGGCCACGAGATGGCGCCCGGCAGCTGGATCGACGAGCAGGCGCTGTGCGCCGGCCTGGGGATCAGCCGCACGCCGCTGCGCGAAGCGCTGAAGGTGCTTGCCGCCGAAGGCCTGGTGACGATGAAGCTGCGCCGCGGCGCCTATGTCACCGAGATGTCGGCCCGCGACTTGTCCGACGTCTTCCACCTGCTGGCCCTGCTGGAAAGCGATGCCGCCGCCGTCGTCGCGCGCAACGCCAGCGACGCGCAGCTGGCCGAGTTGGCCGCGCTGCACCAGGTGCTGGAAGACACCGTGGGCGACCGCGACGCCTTCTTCAAGGCCAACGAGGCCTTCCACTGGCGGCTGCTGCAGATGGCCGACAACCGCTGGCGCGAGCAGCTCGTGGCCGACCTGCGCAAGGTGATGAAGCTCAACCGCCACCACTCTTTGCTGAAGGAAGGCCGGCTCGGCGCCTCCCTGAACGAACACCGCCACTTGATGAAGGCGCTGCTGCAGCGCGACGCGGACAAGGTCCTCGCTTTGATGCGGGACCACATCAGCAACGGCAAGGTGGCGGCGGCGAGCTGAGGGCTCGGCTAACGGCCCCAGGCATTCACCGCAAATGCGGACAGGCGGCTGCCTGCAAAATGCCGCCATGAAACTCATGCCCCCTCCCCTCGTCCCCACCCCCGCCCCCCTGCTCACTCTGATCGCGGCCGTGACCCCCAGCGGCGGCATCGGCAAGGCCAACGCGCTGCTCTGGCACGATCCGCTCGACCAGGCGCATTTCCGCGAGGCCACCATGGGCTGCCCCGTCATCATGGGCCGCCGCACCTGGGACTCCCTGCCGCCGCGTTTCCGGCCTTTGCCGGGCCGCCGCAACATCGTCATCACCCGCAATCCCGAATGGAAGGCCGACGGCGCCCTGACCGCGCACTCCCTGCAAGACGCCCTGGCCGCGGCGAGCGGCGCGGACGAGGCGTTCGTGATGGGCGGCGCCGAGATCTACGCCCTGGCCTTGCCCCTGGCCGATGAACTGGTGCTGACCGAGGTGGGGACCGATTTCGAAGCCGACGCCTTCTTCCCCACCTGGAACCGGGACGAATTCGAACGGGTGGATGCGCGGCCCCACGTCTCCGAAACCGGCGTGCCCTTCGTCTTCGCCACCTACCGCCGCCTGAAACGCGTCGAACGGGCGCCCGGCGGCGCGGGCTGATCGATCCGTCGTTCCGGCGCGGCGCAGGCGGGCCGAGCCGGTGGCCCTCCCGTCCGTCCGTCCAGGCCCGGCTGCGGCTTCCGGCGCGCGCCGCGGCAACTTTTACGCGCACTTCCCTCCTGGAAGAAATCCCGGCCCACCGGGAGCGGCCACGCCCCGGCGGCCGTCTTCCGTGGGACCGCGCGGCCGGCATGGCGGCGCCCGTGGCATCCGGATTGCCAAGCGTCGAGGACCCCGTTGCAGCACAGGACGCGCCATGACCCGACAACCCGACGGCGGACGACCCTCCCCCCCAGACTGGGTCGACCTATCCGACCCCGACAACGTCGCCTTCTGGCGCGACCGGCTCGGCGTGACCATCGAGCAACTGCAGGAGGCGGTGCAAGCGGTGGGCCGCAACCCGGAGGCGGTGCGCGAGCATTTGTTGAACCAGGGCGCAAGTGCGGGGGCGTCTTGAACACGCCGGAGGGCACGCCCACGCGGCTGCGTGCACCATGGGATTCGCTGCACGAAAGGGGCCATGGCTCGGGCCATGGTTTCGAGCCGAGCGGGTGTGTCGGATTCGTTCACCCTCTCAGGAAGCCGTGTCGACCAGCACCAGTTCGGCATCGGAGCGCGCGGTGACGCGGAACACTTCGACGTCGCGGATCGCGGCGCCATCGCGCGACGCCAGGACGACGCCGTCGACGTCGACCTCGCCTTGGGCCGACACGATGTAGCCGCGGCGGTCCTTGCCCAGGCGGTACTCCGCCGATTCGCCGGCTTTCAGCGTCGCGC
>CBJNAE010000323.1:0-5047 GCA_966433995.1 uncultured Ideonella sp.
CCTCGATGTCGACGAAGTGGGCGTCGAGCGCCGCGCCGCCCGCCAGTTGCAGCGCGGTCTCGAAACCGTGCTGGGCCGCGCCGCGCTGGAAGTCGATCACCGCGTTGGCGTGGCGCGGCACGCCCAGCCGCTTGCCGCGCAGGTCGGCGGCGGTCCGGATGCCGGAGTCCTTGCGGGCGAGGATGCCCTGGTATTCATCGAGCCAGGTGATGCCCAGCACCACGGTGTCGTGGCCCAGGCCGCGCGCCCAGATCGGCGGGATGTTGCCTCCCTCGCGGAACATGCCCGTCTGCTTGTGGTGGTAGTGCGAGTTGCGCACTTCCAGGCTGGGTGACTCGCGCAGCGAGTGCAGCGCGGTGCCGGGACGGGCGAATTCCTCTTGCAGCCAGCCTTTGCGGATGGCCAGCGCCGAGGCGGTGGCCGCGCCGCAGCGGGTGTAGTAGAGGTCGATGGGGGCAGCGTGTTCTGGTGCTGTGGACATGGTGTTGCTCCTGGCGGGGTGGTGGGGGCGTGGGATTGACGGCGATCCGCGGGGGCTTCAACGCAGAAAGCGTGCCAGCGGCCGGGAGCATGGATCCGCGGATTCCGGATGCGTGCACGGCAACGGTCGATGCAGCGCCACGACCCTCACCCCAGCCCTCTCCCACGAGTGGGAGAGGGAGCCCAACCCTCGTAGCGGGCCAGCCGATCGGACCCCCTCGCCCCGCTTGCGGGGAGAGGGCTGGGGTGAGGGGCCGGCAGCTTGCGCTGCAGTGAATCCAACAGGGCAAGGCGGCGTCTGCTGCGAACCGCGCAGGGAATCGCTGCGAGCGGACCGGTGGACCGCCCGTGCTCGACCCTTCATCCGATGCCCCGCGGCTGCTGCGTTCACAACAAGCCCTGCGCCCAGCCCAGCAGCCTTGCTGCATTTGCGCCTGCGCAACCGCGCCGCGTGCATGCAAGGGCTGTTTCGCCCCGGCGCAATGCGGTGTGCGAAAGCCTGCGAACGGCTCGCTTCCCGAAGTCCACCCCATGGCATGTTTCCTGCGGAACACAGCGCCGACGGCATCGCATTCCGCACCGAACACTCAACCAGACAAACCAAGAAAGAAAGCGAAGAGGATTTCATGAGCAGCACGAACCGCCGGGCTGAACGCACCGGCCATGGCGCCCCGGCCCCCCTGCAGCGGCGCCCGCTGGCGCAAGCCCTGTCACTGGCATTCGCCACCACCTTCCTGTTCAACGCGCCGTCGCGCGCGCAGACGGCGCCGGCCGATGCGGGCGCGGCCGAACAACAACAGCGGCCAGCCACCGACGACACCGTGCTCGGCACCGTGGTCGTCACCTCGCAGAAGCGTTCGGAGAAGATCCAGGAGGTGCCGGTGCCGATCACCGCGATCGGCGGCAACACGGTGAAGGACGCCAACATCCGGTTGAGCACCGACGTCGAACGCCTGGCGCCCAGCCTGTCGGGCCAGGGCGGCGGCCGCACCGCCAAGCCGCGCTGGTTCCTGCGCGGCATCGGCACCAACGACCCGAACGCGACGATCGAAGCGCCGATCGCGGTCTATGTCGACGAGGTGGTCGTGGGCCTGACGAGGCTTCAGAGTTTCCCGCTCTTCGACTTGGACCGCGTCGAGGTGCTCAGCGGCCCGCAGGGCACGCTTTGGGGCAAGAACAACACCGGCGGCGCGTTGCACTTCGTCTCCAAGCGGCCCACCTTCGCGCCCGACGGCTACGGCCGGCTGACGCTGGGCAACTACAACAGCCGCATCGTCGAAGCCGCGGTGGGCGGCGCGGTGAAGGAGGAGGTGCTGGCCGCGCGGGTCTCGGTCTACAACGAAAGCTACGACGGCTGGGCGCGCAACATCCTGACCGGCGAAGACGGCCCGCGGCTGAAGGACTTCAACGCCCGGGTGCAGTTCCTCGCCTACCCGACGCCGGACCTGGAGGCCCATCTCATCCTCGGCTTGCGCCAGGTGGACGCGGCCAACACGCCGGCCTACCCGGTCGGCGGCCGCAACGCGCCCGGCAGCGCGGTGACGATCACCAACCCCGGGGGCCGCATCACCCAGGGCCAGACGGCCGCCCAGATCGCCGCCGGCAGCGGCTACGTGCCGCCCTACGGCGGCGATCCGAATGTCTACAGCGATTTCTGGGGCGGCGCCGACGGCGCCAGCCAGGACCGCAACTCAGCCACCTTCAAGCTCAACTACAACCTGGGCGGCACCACCTTGACCTCGGTCACCGGCTGGAGCGACGGCACCGGCAGCAGCCTGTCGGGCGTCGGCGTGCCGCTGAACACCACGCTGGCACGCCAGAGCATCCAGACGAGCGACTCCTTCCGCCAATTCACGCAGGAGTTCCGCGTCGCCTCGCCCGCGCAGCAGAAGGTCAGCTGGATCCTCGGCGCCTATTACTACAAGCTCACCGCCGATGCCAAGACCGCCACTGCCCGGTTCGCCAACGGCGGCAGCAACACGATTTCGACCAACCGCGACAACTACAGCGAAGCCTTCTGGGACCAGGAGGCCACCAGCACGGCGATCTTCGGCAACCTGAAGTTCAAGGCCACCGACAAGGCCGCCGTCGGCGCCGGCCTGCGCGTCACGCGCGAGCGCAAGACCATCACCGAAGACGCGCTCAACGTGGGCGACACCGCCGCCAACGCGGGCGTCGTCAACTACGCGAGCGAAAGCGGCTGGTACCTGCCCGGCGCCATCTCCGGCAGCGGCAGCTTCACGCCGCTGCAGTTGAGCGCCTCGCAATCGTGGACCAACACCACCTTCGACCTGACGCCGGAATACCGCTTCGACCGCAACCACCTGGCCTACCTGCGCATCGCCACCGGCTTCCGCTCGGGCGGCTTCAACCAGACCATCACCCAGCCGACCGGCGGCACGCCCTTCATCAACGTGCTCAAGCCGGAGAAGCTGACCAACATCGAGGTCGGCACCAAGTCCACGCTCTGGGACGGCCGGCTGGTGTTCAACGCCTCGGCCTTCCACTACGACTTGAAGAACACCCAGCTGAACATCCAGCAGTCGGTGGTCAACGCGGCCGGCCTGGTGGTGACCAGCGCCTCCGGCCAGTCCGATGGCGTGATCCGCGGCCTGGAGCTGGAGGCCGACGCGCTGGTGGCGCGCAACTGGCGCGTCGGCGCCCAGCTCGGCTTGATCCACTCCGAATACAAGAACTTCGACTACGAAGTGGGCGGCGTGAAGCTCAACGCCAGCGGCAACACCTTCTACCGCACGCCGAAGGTGCAGTTCCGCGTCAACACCGACTACACCGTGAACGTCGGCGACTCCGGCGACCGGCTGGTGCTGGGCACCGACTGGAGCTACCGCAGCAAGATCTACCACAACGCCACGGTGCAGAACGACCCGCTGCAGGAGACACCGGCCTACTGGATCGGCAACCTGCGGGCCAGCTACCGGGCGCCCAAGGACAAGTGGGACCTGACTTTCTTCGTCAACAACGTCACCGACAAGAACGTCCCCTTCCTGCGGCAGATCGTCAACGCCACCAACGGCACCTACACCACGTCCGTCGGCGCGCCGCGCACGGTGGGCCTGCAGCTGGGCTACCGGCTTTGAACCCGGCCCCTTTCTTTTTTCATCAACCGGGGCGGTCGCCCCTTCAGGAGGTTCCCATGAGTCAGCAACACCGAGAAAGCGCGAAAGTGCAGAGCATCTGGTACACCCGCTGTCCCGTCCCCACGCCGCTCGGCCTGGCGGCGCGCCAAGGCTGGTTCGACGACGAGTTCAAGGCCGACGGCATCACCGTCCAGACCCTGCAGGACACGCTCGACCCCGAGCTGCGCGAGTCGCACTACGACCACCGCCTGCCGCGCTCTTTCCGCCAGGGCGGCAACGTGCCGGCGATCTGGGCGCGCTCGCGCGGCGCCGACACCCGCGTGATCGGCTTGAACTGGGTCGACGAGTCGCAGGTCATCCTGGCGCTGCCGGGCTCGGGCATCACCCGGCCCGAGCACCTCAAGGGCAAGCGCATCGCGCTGCCGGTGCACCAGAACAGCATCGACCACGGCCGCGCCAGCGCGCTGCGGGGCATCCACGTCGCGCTGGAGGTGGGCGGCCTGACGCCGGGGGAAGCCACCTTCGTCGACATCCACGCCGGCGGCGGCACCCCCGGCCAGGGCTGGGCGAACTCGTCGCTGCCCGGCAGCCAGGACCGGCCGCGCAACGGCGGCGGCTATTCACCGGTGGTGCAGGCGCTGAAGGACGGCCGCGTCGACGCGATCTTCACCAAGGGCGCCCGCGGGCTGGAGACCGCCGCCGAGCAGGGCCTGACCATCGTCTACGACGTGCGCAACCACCCGATCGCCAGCGTGCGCTCCAACAACGGCGCGCCGCGGCCGATCACCGTGGACGCCGCCTTGCTGCAGGAGCGCCCCGACCTGGTCGACCGCTTCCTGGCCCGCATCGTGCGCATCGCCGACTGGGCCGCCGCCCACCCGGCGGAGACGGTCGCCTACATCGCGCGCGAATCCGGTTCGACCGACGACTGGGTGCGCAAGGCCTACGGCGCCGACGTGCACCTGCACCAGGGCACCGACCTGGAACCGTCGTCGGTCGCCGCGCTGTCGGGCTACAAGGACTTCCTCTTCCGCAACGGCTTCATCCCGAAGGACTTCAGCGTGTCGGCCTGGATCGACCCGGCGCCGCTGGAGCGGGTGCTGGGGCAGGTGAGGCGCAAAGCGGCCTGAGGCGGGCCGCGCCGGCTGGGGGGAGGGGGCTTTCTCTCGGGCTCCCTCCCAGCCGGGCGGGTTGAATCTTCGTTGTCGTCGGGCGGCACGTTCCGTTCGGGCTGAGCCCTTCGACGGCTCAGGACAGGCCTGTCGAAGCCCGCTCCCGCCGTTCGGGGTGAGCCTCCTCCTTCGTTCGAGTTGAGCCTCCTCCTTCGTTCGAGTTGAGCCTCCCCTCCGTTCGGGCTGAGCTTGTCGAAGCCCTGATGGAGGACAGCCTTGGCTTGTTGCACCGCGTCGGGATTTCGTCCCGACAGCCGACCTACTTTCTTTTGCTTCGCCAAAAGAAAGTAGGCAAAG
>CBJNAE010000324.1:0-4985 GCA_966433995.1 uncultured Ideonella sp.
GGCCTGGCCAGCGTGAACAAACAGTTTCGGGTGTTCCGCCCAACCCGTTTGATTCCCGGCATCGCGACGCCCGACCGGGTGCTGGCCGCATCTGCATATTCGAATAACAAATAAGCAGCGGCTTATTTGATCCTTGCATTTGGCACCTGGGTCTTTAGCATCTCGGCTCTCATCGAATTGGGCCGCCGAGAGGCGGTTGTCGCCACCATGCCTTCGCTTCCGCCCGCCGCGTCCGACCTTCCGCACACCCAACGCCGCCAATGGTTGCTGCTGGCAGCGGCCGCCGCAAGCTGCCTGTGGGTCGCCGGCCCGGCCCGGGCGCAACAGGCGAACAGCCTGCTGAACGTCAGCTACGACGTCTCGCGCGAGTTCTACAAGGACTACAACGCCGTCTTCGCCGCCCACTGGAAGAAGACCGCCGGCGAAACCCTGACGCTGAACCAGTCCCATGGCGGCTCCAGCAAGCAGGCGCGCAGCGTGGCCGACGGCCTGGAGGCCGACGTCATCACGATGAACCAGGCCAACGACATCGACATCCTGTTCGAGCGCGGCAGGCTCATCCCCGAGAATTGGGCCAGCCGCCTGCCGGACAACAGCGCGCCCACCACGTCCGCCTCGGTCATCCTGGTGCGCAAGGGCAACCCCAAGCAGATCCGCGACTGGGACGACCTCGGACGCGCCGGCGTCTCGGTGATCATCCCCAATCCCAAGACCTCGGGCAACGGCCGCTACACCTACCTGGCCGCCTGGGGCGCCGCGCTGAAGAAGGGCGTGAACCCGTCCGCCGCGCAGGCGCTGGTGGGCCGCATCTTCGCCAACGTGCCGGTGCTGGACGGCGGCGGCCGCGCGGCAACCACCACCTTCGCCCAGCGCAACTTGGGCGACGCGCTGGTCACCTTCGAAAGCGAAGTGCCGCTGATCAAGAAGGAGTTCGGCAACGACTATGAAGTCGTCTACCCCGGCTGGACCATCCTGGCCGAGAACCCGGTCAGCGTGGTCGACCGCGTGGTCGACAAGCGCGGCACCCGCAAGCAGGCCGAGGCCTACCTGAAATACCTCTGGTCCGACGAAGGCCAGGAGGTCGCCGCCAGGCACCACCTGCGCCCGCGCTCGGCCAAGGTGCTGGCCAGGTACGCGAAAGACTTCCCGAAGATCAACACCTTCACGGTGGACGAAGTGTTCGGCGGCTGGAAGAAGGCCCAGAAAGACCACTTCGACGACGGCGCGCTGTACGACCAGATCATCCTGGCCGGCAAGAAGCGCTGACACCGACAGACCGCCCCCCGGCCGCCCGCCCCGCGCGGGCGGCGCGTTCGAACGACCCATCGATCGACTCTTCCCGAGGCCCCCGCCATGTTCCTCCGTCGCGCGCTCCTGAAGCGGCACAGCGTGCTGCCCGGCTTTGACCTGGCCCTGGGCTTCGCGCTGCTGTATTTGAGCTTCATCGTGCTCATCCCGTTGTCGGCCGCCTTCCTCAAGACCTTCACGCTGACCTGGCCGGCCTTCTGGGAAACAGTCACGTCGCCGCGCGTGCTGGCCTCCTACCGGCTGACTTTCGGCGCGTCCTTCGCCGCGGCCCTGCTCAACGCGGCCTTCGGCCTGCTCGTCGCCTGGGTGCTGGTGCGCTACCAGTTCCCGGCCAAGCGCGTGGTCGACGCGCTGGTCGACCTGCCTTTCGCCCTGCCCACCGCGGTGGCTGGCATCGCGCTCACCGCGATCTACGCGCAGAATGGCTGGCTCGGCCAATGGCTGCCGTTCAAGGTCAGTTTCACCCCGCTGGGCGTCTTTGTCGCGCTCGTCTTCATCGGCCTGCCTTTCGTCGTGCGCACCGTGCAGCCGGTGCTCGAAGACCTGAACCGCGAGCTGGAAGAAGCCGCCGCCACGCTCGGCGCCAGCCGCTGGCAGACTTTCACCCAGGTGATCTTTCCGATCGTGATGCCGGCGCTGCTCACCGGCTTCGCGCTGGCCTTCGCGCGCGCGCTGGGCGAGTACGGCTCGGTGATCTTCATCGCCGGCAACATGCCGATGGTCAGCGAGATCACGCCGCTGCTCATCATCACCAAGCTGGAGCAATACGACTACGCGGGCGCCACCGCCATCTCGGTGGTGATGCTGGTGCTGGCTTTCGCGCTGCTCCTGACCGTCAACGCCCTGCAAGCCTGGTCGCGCAAGCGCCAGGGCGGCCTGTGAACGATGACGACGCCATGGGTTCCGCCGTGACAACCACCACCACCTCCTCCCCCCCCGCGCGGCACCCGGCGCGGGCGCTGTCGCCCCGCCCGGTGCGCTCGGCCACCACCGAGCCCACCTGGGTGAAGTGGGCCTTGATCGCCACCGCGATGCTCTTCCTGACGGTGTTCCTCTTCGTGCCGCTGGTCACCGTGTTCACCGAGGCCTTCAAGAAGGGCGTCGACGTCTACCTGGCCGCCGTGGTCGAGCCCGACGCGCTGGCCGCGGTGAAGCTGACGCTGATCGCCGCGGCCGTCTCGCTGCCGCTGAACCTGGTCTTCGGGGTCGCTGCGGCCTGGGCGATCGCCAAGTTCGACTTCCGCGGCAAGAACCTGCTGCTCACGCTGATCGACTTGCCGTTCTCGGTGAGCCCGGTGATCGCCGGCCTGATCTACGTGCTGGTCTTCGGCCTGCAGGGCTGGTTCGGCGAATGGCTGCGCGACCACGACATGAAGGTCATCTTCGCCGTGCCGGGCATCGTGCTGGCCACCGTCTTCGTCACCTTCCCCTTCATCGCGCGCGAGCTGATCCCGCTGATGCAGGCCCAGGGCGTCGAGCAGGAGGAGGCCGCCCGGGTGCTGGGCGCCGGCGGCTGGCAGATCTTCTGGCGCGTGACGCTGCCCAACGTGAAGTGGGCGCTGCTGTATGGCGTGATCCTGTGCAACGCACGCGCCATGGGCGAGTTCGGCGCGGTCAGCGTGGTGTCGGGCCACATCCGCGGGCAGACCAATACCATGCCGCTGCACATCGAGATCCTCTACAACGAATACCAGTTCGCCGCGGCCTTCGCGGTGGCTTCGCTGCTGGCCAGCCTGGCCCTGGTCACGCTGGTGCTGAAGTACCTCGTCGAGCAGCGGGTGAAGGCCCAGAAGCGCGGCGACGGCGAGCGCGGCGAGTGAACACCGAATCGAAGAAGGAAGACGGTCCACCATGAGCATCGAAGTCCGCAACCTGAACAAACGCTTCGGCAAGACCGTGGTGTGCGACAACCTCAACCTCGACATCCCGTCGGGCGAGCTGGTCGCGCTGCTCGGCCCGTCCGGCTCGGGCAAGACCAGCCTGCTGCGCATCATCGCCGGGCTGGAAGTGCCCGACTCGGGCCATGTGCTCTTCCACGGCGAGGACACCACCGGCACCGATGTGCGCGAGCGCAATGTCGGCTTCGTCTTCCAGCACTACGCGCTGTTCGGCCACATGACGATCTTCGAGAACGTGGCCTTCGGCCTGCGCGTGCGGCCCAAGGCCACCCGGCCCGGCGAGAAGGAGATCCGGTCCAAGGTCAACGAGCTGCTCAAGCTGGTGCAGCTCGACTGGATCGCCGACCGCTACCCGCACCAGCTCTCCGGCGGCCAGCGCCAACGCATCGCGCTGGCCCGCGCGCTGGCGGTCGAGCCCAAGGTGCTGCTGCTGGACGAACCCTTCGGCGCGCTCGACGCCAAGGTCCGCAAGGAGCTGCGCCGCTGGCTGCGTAGGCTGCACGACGAGGTGCATGTCACCAGCGTCTTCGTCACCCACGACCAGGAAGAGGCGATGGAAGTGGCCGACCGCGTGGTGGTGATGAACCACGGCCGCATCGAGCAGGACGGCCCGCCCGACGAGGTCTATGACCATCCGAAGACGCCTTTCGTGCTGCAGTTCCTCGGCGACGTGAACCTCTTCCACGGCCGCTTCGGCCACGCGCCCGGCGGCCAGGTGGCGCCGGAGGACGTGAGCTACGTGCGCCCGCACGAGCTGGACATCGTCCCCGAGGCCCAGGAGGGCAGCCTGGCGGTGCAGTTCTCGCAGGCGCTGACGGTGGGCCCGCAGACGCGCATCGAGTTCAAGCGGCTGGACGACGGCAGCTACGTCGACGTCGAGATGGCCCGCGCCGATTACAACGCCCTGCGCGAGCGCCTGGACCTGCGCGCCGGCAGCCGTGTGCACTTGCTTCCGCGCAAGGTCACGCGATTCTCGTCCGGGGCGTCGCCCGTGCGTGTCACGGACGACCCCGCCGCGATGATTTGAACCGCGGGAGACGCGCTTACTTGGCGTCTCAGTGGTTACAGGGTGTGTCGAACACCGGTTCCAGGGATTGACCCACCCTCCGCTTGGCGGGACCATGCCTCTTGCCGACCTGTTGTCCCGGCTGGATGTCCATCATGAATACGCCCGATTCCTCCCCCGCCAACCCTTCGCCCGCGCAAGAGAATTTCGAACTCGAAAACAAACTGCGCGCGATGCAGGACCTTCAGCGCGAGATGGCGACGCTTCATGCGCGCCTGGAATATGTGCGCATGCTGTTGAAGTTGGGCGTGGGTCCGGGCTGACCCCGGGCGTCCCCCGCGGGCAGGGCCTTGCCCGCCGCCTTGAAGGCACAGGCACGCGGTTTGCCCCCGGTATGCATCAGACCGAAGTTCTCATGCAATATCGGCAGGTTCCATAGCCCCCGTTCCGGTAACTTTCCGTGTGGTTCACCCCTAGACTTTCGGGGTCATTCGCACACCCCACCTACCGGAGATCGCCCCGTGAACCACCAGCGCGTCCTTGTCCCCATCGACTTCTCCGACGATTCCCTGAGTGCGTTCCAGACGGCGCTCGACCATTTCGCCGGCGCCGACCGGTCCCTCGTCTTGCTGCACGTGGTCGATTCCAAAGACAGCGAATTCCAGCAGGCCCCCGAGATCCGGTCCGAACTCTTCGAAGAGCGCCGCCGGCGCATGCAGACCCTGGGCAACAGCCGCCGCGACGGCTGGAAGGATGTGTCCGTGCTGATCGAG
>CBJNAE010000325.1:0-4981 GCA_966433995.1 uncultured Ideonella sp.
TGTGCTTCGCGCCTTGTATTGCCCTGCGTAGGACGCGTCCCTCGCTTCCGATTTCAGTGTTACGGCCCACTAGGACCTGCATGGATTTTCGCCGACCCTGTTCCGTTCGCCCTGAGGGTCCATGGTTTGTGTCAAGCACCGCGGTCCGTGTCCACCCTCACCCCAGCCCTCTCCCGCAAGCGGGAGAGGGAGCAAAAACTCCCTCGCCCCAGGCACGGGGGAGAGGGTTGGGGTGAGGGGGAAGGTGGCGGACAACCTCTTCCTCCGATTGAGGCTGTCGAAGCCTTGGTTGCAAAACGAAGTGACAAGGGCTTTCGACTGGGTGAACAAAGATCGGATTGCGGCTGAGGTTGTCGAAGCCTTCGCGCAGCCGTCACCGCTTCAACGCCTGCTCCAGCTGCGCCTTGTTCATCGTCGAGCGGCCCTTCACGCCGCGTTGCCGCGCCTCGTTGCGCAGCTGGGCCACGGTGCGGCCGCCGGCGCCGTGGTGCGAGCGCAGTCCGCCGCGCCGGCCGGCGGGCATGTCGTCGACCGAGGTGCGGCTGGCCTCCTTGGCCTCGCCGTGCTGCGCGCGTTCCTTATTGACGGTCCGGGCCGCGATCTCCGCGGCCACTTTCGGGGGCTTCCCGTGTTCCTTCAGGCTGTCCTTGATGTGTGCGAATTGGCGCTCGCGCTTGGCGCTCCAGGCGGATTGGGGCATGGCGGTTTCTCCTTCCGTGTTTGACGGGCCGACGCGGCGGGTCGGGAGTGGAGTTCCCACGCGGCAAACCGGGTGCCTGTTCGGGCCAGGGCACGGAAAAAAACGCCCACGCGGGGTAGGCCGGTCGGCAATTGGGGCGGTGTGCGCGTCGGTCAGTCCGACGCCGGCACCTCCACCCCCAGCGCCTTGTGCAGCTTGGGGCTGGTGGTGGTGTATTGCAGGTGGATGGGTTTGTCCGGGAAGACGAGGGCCGCGGCGCCGAAGGCGGCCAGCGTGCACTCGTGGAAGCCGCAGAGGATGAGTTTCTTCTTGCCCGGGTAGGTATTGATGTCGCCCACCGCGAAGATGCCCGGCTCGCTGGTCTGGAATTTCTCGGTGTCGACGGCGAGCTGCTTGCGGTCGAGCTCCAGCCCCCAATCGGCGATCGGGCCGAGCTTGGGGCTCAGGCCGAGGAAGACCAGCAGCGCGTCCAGCGGCACGGCGCGGGTGACGCCGTCGTTGCCGGTGACTTTCACCCGGGCGAGCCGGCCGGCTTCGACTTTTTCAAGCCCGGTCACCTGCCCGGCCATGAACTGCATCTCGTGCCTGTCGCACAGCGCCTTCACTTCGGCGATGCGCCGCGGCTCGGCCTGGAAGACATCGCGGCGGTGGACGAGCAGCACGCTGCGGGCCCGGTGCGGGCCGCCGGCCGAAGCGAAGCGGGCGGCGCAGGCGAGCGCGTCATCGTCGCCGCCGACGATGACGAGGTCCCGGCCTTGGAACCGGACAGGGTCTTCCACGCGGTAGAACAACTGGGTGCCGTGGAAGGCGTCCAGCCCGTCCACCCTGAGCAGCCGGGGTTGGAAGGCGCCCGCGCCGCCGGCGATGAACAGCGTCTTGGCCAGGAAGCGTGCGCCGCGGTCGGTCTCCACGAAGAAGCGGCCGTCAGGCTGTCGCTGCACGGTGGACACCAGGTGGCCGAGGTGGAATGTGGGGTTGAAGGGCTTCACCTGCCTGAGCAGGTTGTCGACCAGCTCCCGGCCGCTGCACACCGGCACGCCGGGGATGTCGTAGATGGGTTTGTCGGCGTAGAGCTCGACGCACTGGCCGCCCGGGTGGGGCAGCGCGTCGACAAGGTGGGCCTGGATTTCCAGCAGGCCGAGTTCGAAGGCCTGGAAAAGGCCAATCGGGCCGGCGCCGACGATGAGGGCGTCGGTCTCGACTGGGCCGCCGGCGGCGCCCTGCGGTGGTGTCGCGCCGGTCTGCGGCTCCATGGGTCGTGAATTGTGGGTCGGTCAATCGGCTGGGAGCCGTGGCTTCACTTGACCAGCTCGGGCAGCTTGCCGGTTTTGTCTTTCCAGTCGTCGGCATCGGGCAGCGCCGGCTTGCGCTTGGTGATGCTCGGCCATTTCTTGGAGAGCTCCAGGTTGAGCTTGATCATGTGCTGCTGGTCGCTCGGCACGTCTTCCTCGGGCAGGATGGCGTTGGCCGGGCATTCGGGGATGCAGACCGCGCAATCGATGCATTCGTCCGGGTCGATGGCCAGGAAGTTGGGGCCTTCGCGGAAGCAGTCAACTGGGCACACGTCGACGCAGTCGGTGTATTTGCAGCGGATGCAGGCTTCGGTGACAACGTGGGTCATGGCTCGGGGCTCGGATGGTGGGATGGGTTTGGCGGTGGGCTGGCCGGTCCCGCGCTGGGGATGCCGCAGGCGGTGCTCGGCGGGAAACCACCGATTTTAAGGGACCGGGGTTTTTACCTGGGCGCGATGTTTCGGCGAATCATTTGCGGACTGGCCTCGGGCAGGCGGAGCGCCTGCAGTCAAGGGGGCGGCGCCCGCGCCCACGGTGACGACGGTGGGCCGGCCCGCGTGCAGCAGGCTGGCGCGTGGCAGGCTGGCCACGTCGTGGTCGCTGTGCAGCTGGTCGGGCCAGCCGGCGCGCGAGACCACGCTGACCGGTGTGCAGGCCGGCCAGCCGGCCAGCAGCAGCTGGCGCGAGAGCTGGGGCAATTGCTTGCCGGCCATGTAGAACACCTCGGTGTCGGCGCTGCGGCTGGCCTGCAGCTCGCCGGAGCGCGTCATCGCGGTGGTCAGGCTGACACTGCGGCCGTTGCCGCGGCGGGTGAGCGGCCGCTGGGTGACGGCTGCGGCGGCGATGGCCGCGGTGACGCCGGGTACCACTTCGGCGGCGATGCCGGCCTCGGCCAGCGCGGCCAGTTCTTCTTCCAGGCGGCCGAACACGCTCGGGTCGCCGCCCTTGAGCCTGGCCACGCGGCGGCCGGCCAGCGCGTGCTGCACCAGCAGCGCGTTGATCTTCGTCTGGGCCACGCTGTCGCAGAAGCCGCGCTTGCCCACATGGATCCATTGCGCCTGGGGCGCCAGCTCGCGCAGCGCCGGGTCGGTCAACGCGTCGAACAGCACCACGTCGGCGGCCGCGAGCAGCCGCGCGCCGCGCACGGTGATGAGGTCGGCGCTGCCGGGGCCGGCGCCGATGAAGGCCACGTGGCCGGTGCGGTGCGTCTGCTGGCGGTTGTCCATGGCGTGCCTCCAGGGAATGTTTTTCGCGATCAGGCGGCCGCCTTCACCAGCAGCGCGCCGCTGGTGCGGTTGCTGGCGGGGTCGACGATGATCAGCGAGCCGCCGACGCGGTTGTCGGCATAGGCCTCCACCGGCAGCGGCTGCTGGGTTTCGATCGTGACGTGGCCGATGTCGTTCACCGCCAGTTCGTGGGCTTCGGTGGATTGCAGGTTGTGGATGTCCAGCCGGCTGTCGATGGCGGCGATGCGGGCCTGCACCCAGCGGTTGCCGTGGCGAACCCAGTATTTGCGGCCGACGACGGCGGGTTCGACATCCAGCCAAGCCAGCGTGGCCGTGAAGCGCTGGGCCTCGCGGATGGCCTGGGGCGTGCTGATCCAGTCGCCGCGCGACACGTCGAGCTGGCGGTCGAGCACCACGCCGGCGGACTGGCCGGCCTCGGCCACGTCCACCACCTCGGCGGCCAGGCGCACTTCGGCCACCACGGCGGTCTGGCCGCTGGGGAAGAGCTGCACCGTGTCGCCGGACTTCACGCGGCCGTGGGCGATGCGCCCGTACAGCGTGCGCGGCTGGTTGCCGGTGCCTTCGCCTTCGCGGCTGACGTACTGCACCGGGATGAGCAGGTCGCCGTCCTTGCGCTCTTGCAGCGCGGGCAGGCTTTCCAGCAGTTGCAGCAGGGAGGGGCCGTCGTACCAGTCGGCGTCCAGGGGCTGGGTGACGTTGTCGCCGCGCAGCGCGGAGACCGGGATGATGCCGGCGACCTCGATGTCGGCCTGGCGGGCGAAATCTTCCAGCGCGGTCTTGACGGTGGCGAAGGCGCGGCCGGGGTCGTCCACGGCGTCGAGCTTGTTGACCGCGAACACGATGCTCGGCACGCGCAGCAGGTGGGCTAGCAGCGCGTGGCGGCGCGTCTGCGGCAGCAGCGAAACGGGCTTGGAGGTGTCGAGCTTGGTGATGTCCACCAGCACCACCGCGGCGTCGCTGCCGGCGGCGGCGGTGACCATGTTGCGGGTGTACTGCTCATGGCCCGGCGCGTCGGCGATGATGAATTTTCGCGACTTGGTGGCGAAGTAGCGGTAGGCCACGTCGATGGTGATGCCCTGCTCGCGCTCGGCCTCCAGACCGTCGGTCAGCAGCGACAGGTCGATCGGCGCGCCGGCTGCCTTCTTTTCCAGCGTGTCGAGCTGGTCGGCCAGGATGGCGCGGCTGTCGTACAGCAGCCGGCCGATCAGCGTGCTCTTGCCGTCGTCGACAGAGCCGGCGGTGAGGAAGCGCAGGGCGCGGTGGTCGGGGGCTGCGCCGTTCAGGGCACCCACCCCGTTCGGGCTGAGCTTGTCGAAGCCCTGGGTGGATGTGGCACCGGCGGCGCGAGCTTGCCCTTCGACAGGCTCAGGGTGAACGGAGGTTTGTGTTTGTGCGTTCAATTCAGACACCTAAAACTTTCTTTTGTTGCGTCGCAGCCAGCCGTTCGGGCTGAGCCTGTCGAAGCCTTTCCGAGAACCCGTGATCTTGCTCGTCCGCGTGGGCCCTTCGACAGGCTCAGGGCGAACGGTGACGGGGCCACAGTGGCAAGCGAACGGCGCGGCTCCGGTGCGAACGGCTTGTTTCTCAGAAATAGCCTTCCTTCTTCCGCCGCTCCATCGAAGCATCCGAAGTCCGGTCGTCCATCCGCGTGGCGCCCCGCTCGCTCACCGTGACCTTCAGCGTCTCCGCCACGATCTCGGTGGCGTTGGCCGCCGGGCTTTCCACCGGGCAGGTGCAGGTCA
>CBJNAE010000326.1:0-4973 GCA_966433995.1 uncultured Ideonella sp.
GCAGCAGGCCGCGATGCCGACGGTCAGCGTCGCCGCGTACCCGTGCGCTACGCTGCCGGTGACGGTGGCCATCTGGCTGGCCACCCCGTCGCTGAAGACGTTGTCGGTGGCGAAGCTGATGCGCTGCAGGTTGGCCACGCTGGCGCCGTAGCCGGCGGCCGTGCCGTAGACGGTGGCGCAGATGTCGGTGGGGAAGGCCAGCTGCGAGGTCCTGAGCTTGTTGGAGTAGGACGAGGCCGAGTTCGCGCTCTTGTAGACCTCGAAGTGCATGTGCGGCATGCGCCCGTCGTAGCAGCCGGGGAAGACGGTGGTGAACGTGACCGTGCCGCCGCTGCCCGTCACCTGCACGCCGCGCAGGTAGTTCTGCTGGGTGACGCCGGAGGAGTACATCGAGTACCGGCCTTCGCGGTCGCAGTGCCACAGGTAGATGGCGTAGCCCGACAGGTCGGCGCAACCGCCGTTGGTGTTGACCAGCCTCAGCGTGACCGTCAGCAGGACGCCTTCCGCCGTGCCCGAGGCGCCGGCGATGCTGGCGCGGATGTCGCTGCGCACGATGCCGCTGAGGATGAGCGCGTTGGCGATCGAGCCGTTCGAGGTGTTGGAGCCGTCGCCGGGGTAGGGGCCGGCGGTCTCTTCGGGAATGACCGAGCAGCTGCCGGTGGTCGTCGTCGAGCCGCTCGAGGACCCGGAACCGGAGCCGGTGCTGCTGCCCGAACCGGTGCCGGTGCCGCTGGATGTGTCGCTGCCGCCGGTGGTGGATCCGGTCTCGCTGCCGTCGCCGCCGCCGCAGCCGAGCAGGGCCAGGCTGCTTGCCCCCACCAGCCAGCGCAAAGCCAGGCGCCGCCGGTGTTGTTGCTGTTGTTGCTGAATTCGGAGAAGGTCGTGGGCCAGGCCCAGGTCGTGGTCGTGCATGGATGAGGCTCCTGTTTGAAGGGGGAGCCCTGGCCGTCCATCCCCTGGTGAGGCCGCCGGTTTTCAGGCGGGCGGGGCTGGCTCCCTGGACACGATTGGAGCCGGGCCGCTTGTCGGCCTTATCGCCGGAATGTGTCGAAGGGGACACATTCCGGCGTGTCGGGCATGCCCGTCAGACCTTCTCCAGCGCCTGCTCCAGGTCCGCCAGCAGGTCGTCGATGTGCTCAATGCCCAGCGACAGCCGCACCGTGTCTTCCGACACGCCGGCCTGGTCCAGCTCGGCGGGGGAGAGCTGGCGGTGGGTCGTCGAGGCTGGGTGCGTGGCCAGCGACTTCGCGTCGCCGATGTTGACCAGCCGCGTGAAGAGCCGCAGCGCGTCCAGGAAACGCGCGCCGCGCTCGCGGCCCTGGCCGGCGGCCCCCTTGAGCCCGAAAGTCAGCAGGCCGGACGCTTTGCCGGAGAGGTATTTCCTCGCCAGCCCGTGGTCGGGATGGTCTTCCAGGCCGGCGTAATTCACCCAGGCCACCTTGGGATGTGTCTTCAGGTGCCGGGCCACGGCCAGCGCGTTGGCGCTGATGCGGTCCACGCGCAGCGCCAGTGTTTCGATGCCCTGCAGGATCAGGAAAGCGTTGAACGGCGAGATCGCCGCGCCGGTGTTGCGCAGCGGCACCACGCGCGCCCGGCCGATGTAGGCCGCCGGGCCGAGCGCCTCGGTGTAGACCACGCCGTGGTAGCTCGGGTCGGGCTCGTTCAGGCGCTTGAAGCGTTCCTTGTGATCGGCCCACGGGAACTTGCCCGAGTCGACGATGGCGCCGCCGATGCTTGTGCCGTGGCCGCCAAGGTATTTGGTGAGCGAATGCACCACGATGTCGGCGCCGTGCTCGATCGGCCGGCTCAGGTAGGGCGTGGGCACGGTGTTGTCGACGATCAGCGGCACCCCGTGGCGGTGGGCGACCCCGGCGACCTTCGCCAGGTCGGTCACGTTGCCCTGGGGGTTGCCGAGGGATTCGACGAAGACGGCCTTGGTCTTCGCGTCGATCAGCGGCTCGAACGACTCGGGCTTGCGGTGGTCCGCGAAGCGCACCTGGATGCCGTACTGCGGCAAGGTGTGGGCGAAGAGGTTGTAGGTGCCGCCGTAGAGCGCGCTGGAAGCGACGATGTTGTCGCCCGCCTCGGCGATGGTGAGGATGGCGTAGGTCACCGCCGCCTGGCCCGAGGCCAGCGCCAGCGCCGCGATGCCGCCCTCCAGCGCGGCCACGCGCTTTTCCAGCACGTCCTGCGTCGGGTTCATGATGCGGGTGTAGATGTTGCCCGGCACTTTCAGGTCGAACAGGTCGGCGCCGTGCTGCGCGTCGTCGAAGGCGTAGGCGGCGGTCTGGTAGATCGGCACGGCGACGGCTTTGGTCGTGGAGTCGGGGGAGTAGCCGCCGTGCACCGACAAGGTCTCGAAGCGCCAGCCCTTTTCCTGCTGCGCGCGGTCTTGGGATGGGGTGGGTTCCGCCATGGTGTCCTCCTGGGGTGTCTGCTGATTTCGATGGGATGGATGCAGCGGGCAGGCTACGTGCCGCAGGAGGGGATGCGAACTGCGGGATTCGCATGAGGACATCCGGAAACGGTGTTTGCGGCCCGCGACTCCCTGACGCCTGGTTGGAGCGGCTTGTAGGAGCGGCTTCAGCGGTGCACCGCATCGCGGCTGAAGCCGCTCCTACGAAGCAGGGGCGGGGTCGAAGGCGGTGCCGGCGCGCTCAGGCCGCCTTGGCGAGGCTCGCCAGCTTCGGTGCCGACGGAGCAGCCGTGTTCGGATTCGCCGGCCGCCGCAGCCCCAGGTGCTCGCGCAGCGTGCGCCCCTCGTATTCCTTGCGGAAGATGCCTCGCCGCTGCAGCTCGGGCACCACCAGGTTCACGAAGTCGACGAAGCCGCCGGGCAGGAAGGGCGGCACGACGTTGAAGCCGTCGGCGCCTTTCTCGACGAACCATTGCTCGATCAGGTCGGCCACCGTCTTGACGGAGCCGATGGCCTGCACGTGGCCGCGCGCCACGCGGAACTTCAGCACCAGCTGGCGGATGGTCAGGTTCTCGCGCCGGGCCAGTTCCAGTTGCTGCAGGAAGCGGCCCTGGCCGTTCTCGCCGGGCTGGTAGGGCAGGTCGGGCAGGGGGCCGTCGAGGTCGTAGCCGGACAGGTCGAAGCCGCCGAACTCCAGGTTCTTGAACTCGACCCTGGACTGCAGCTCCCAGAAGCGGTCCTGCGCCTCCTGGTCGCTGCGGGCGACCACCACCGACAGCCCGGGCGTGACCTTGATCTGGTCCTCCTCGCGGCCGTATTTGGCCAGGCGGCCTTTCACGTCGGCGTAGTAGGCCTTGGCGACGTCGAGCGAAGTGGCCGATGCGTAGATCATCTCGGCGTGCCGGGCGGCGAACTCGCGGCCGGTCTCGGAGTTGCCGGCCTGCACGAAGACGGGGTAGCCCTGGATCGGCCGCGCCATGTCGAGCAAGGCGTCGGACTTCAGGTGCTCGCCCTTGAAATGCACCGGGTGCGCGCTGCGCGGGTCGTAGAACTGGCCGGTCTCGCGGTCGGGGTGGTCGAAGGCGTCGTCGTCCCAGGAGTCCCACAGCTGCTTGGCCAAGTCGACGAACTCGCCGGCGCGCTCGTAGCGTTCCTCGTGGTCCCGGCCGTCGTCGACGCCGAAGTTCTGCGCGGTGTGCGGCGAGAACGACGAGACCACGTTCCAGCCCGCCCGGCCGCCGCTGATGTGGTCGAGCGAAGAGAAGCGGCGGGCCAGGTTGTAGGGGTGGTCGTAGTTGGTGTTGACGGTGGCGATCAGGCCGATGCGGCTGGTGTGGGTGGCCAGCGCGGACAGCAGCGTGAACGGTTCGAACTGGTAGCTCAGCGCCTGTCGGCCCGCCTCGGGGCCGAGGTCGGCGGAGCGGCCGATGAAGTCGGCCATGAAGAAGGCGTCGAACTTGGCCGCTTCGGCCAGGCGGACCGCGTTGATGTACCAGTTCAGGTCGGGCCGCCCGCTGTCGGTGGAGCCGGGGTGGCGCCAGGCCGAGGTGTGGTGGCCGAAGCGCTGGACGAAGACGTTCAGCGCGAGCTGTCTTTTTTTGTTGCTGCTCATGGGGTGTTTTCTTTCTGCGGGGCTCTCGTGCGGGTGCAGATGGCTTCGGCGCCGGGCGGCAGCGGCGGCTGCCGGCGGGGCCACCGGTCAGCCGGTGAAGGCCTTGGACTTCTCCAGCAATCCGGTGCGCTTCCACTGTTGTTCCAGCGCGCCCGGTGTGTAGACCTTGGCGCCGCCGACGACTTCGGCGTACACCTGGTAGCGGGCCGCCTCTTCGACGAAGAGGATCAGCTCCGAGGTCTTCAGGATGCCGCGGCCCCAGAAGTTCACGCCGCCGTTGGATTCGAGCAGCGCGGGCGGCGGGGCCAGCTCGGGGTGCTGGTCCAGGCGTTCCTTGACGGTGTCGAGCACGCTGCGGGTGCGGTCGAGGTGGTTGGGGATCTCCCGGGCCAGCAGGTGGCGGGCGGCCGCGACGTAGAGGATGGGGAAAGGCTTGTGGGCCAGCGACCAGGCCGACAGGTAGGAGGTGTGCACGTGGATCGCGGTGTCGGCGTCCAGGCGCTCTTCGTTCAGGATCGAATCCTTGGCCTCGGAGAATTTCTTCAGGCTGATGCTGGGTGACTGGTCGCGCTTCAAGCCGCCGGGGAAGCGGATGCCCAGCAGCAGGTCGTGCCCCGGCACCTTGTGCGAGATGTGGAAGGTCAGGCTGGCCGACAGCGTGCCGTTGGCGCGCAGGGTCTCGAAGGCGTGGATGGCGTCGGCCTTGGCTTCGTCGACGTAGGAGACGAGGTCGATGCTGGCGAGTTGCTGCTGGTCCTGGGATTCGGCGGTGGTCGTTGCGGTTGCGGTGGTCATGGTCTTCTCCTGGAAGATGGGTGGATCGGTTGAAGGAAGGGCCGGCGGATCGGCCCGTGCGGCACGGTGTTTCGTAGGAGCGGCTTCAGCCGCGATGCGGTGCACCGAATCGCGGCTGAAGCCGCTCCTACACGAAGGCGTCGCCCGCGG
>CBJNAE010000327.1:0-4915 GCA_966433995.1 uncultured Ideonella sp.
GCCCCCAGGCAGGCGGCCATCAGCAGCTCGCCGGCGCGCTGCCAGGGCGGCGCGGCCTGGGTTTCTTCCTGTCGGATCGGATCGTTCACAGCCCAGCCTCCTCGAGTTCGGCGCGGGTGGGCAGGCCCTCCGTGTCGCCGATCACTTGCACGGCGCGCGCGCCGATCCAGGCACCGCGGCGAGCCGCGGCGGCCAGGCCCCGGCCTTCCAGCAGCGCGCTCACCACGCCGACCGCGAAGCCGTCGCCGGCGCCCACCGTGTCCACCACCTGGGCCACCGGCACGCCCGGTACATACCCCCGGCCTTCCTCGCCGTCGTAATAAGCGCCTTCGGCGCCGAGTTTCACGACGACCGCCTTCGCGCCTTGTTCGCGGTAGAACCGGGCGATGTCCTCGGGAGTGGCGGCGCCGGTCAGGAACCGGCCTTCCTCCAGGCCCGGCAGCACCCAGTCGGCGCGCGCGGCCAGGTTGTTGACGGCTTCCCGCATGTGCCCGGGCGAAGCCCAAAGGGCAGGGCGCAGGTTGGGGTCGAAGGAGACGGTCCGTCCCGCTTCGCGCATCAAGCCGATGCTGCGTACCGCGGCGGCGAGGCAGTGGTCCGACAGCGCGGGGAAGATCCCCGTCGCATGCAGGTGCCTTGCCGAAGTCAGCCAAGGCGCGTCGATGTCGCCGGGGCCGAACAGGCTGGCGGCCGAGCCCCGGCGGTGGTATTCAACCACCGGGTCGCTGCCATCGGCCGTTCGCCCCTTGAACATGAAACCGGTGCGCTGCGCCGGGTCGCAGGCCACGCGGGAACAGTCGATGCCTTCGCCGCGCATCGCGGCCAGCAGGTGGCGGCCCATCGAGTCGGTGCCGAGCCGGCTGGCCCAGCCGACTTTCAGGCCCAGGCGCGACAGGCCGATGGCGACATTGGTCTCGGCGCCCGCGGTGCGCTTGGCGAAGGATTCGGCGTGTTCCAGCGGCCCGGGCCTGTCGGCCACGAGCAGCAGCATGGCTTCGCCGAAGGTGACGACGTCCAGGCTCATCGCGCGCCTCCGTCGGCGCGGTGGGTTGTGCCGATGTTCCGGGGCGTCAATGCGCGCAAGCCGGTGGCGGCCGCGGTTCTCGGCCCGTGGTCGGGATGTCTCATGGGATCCTTGTGCAGTGGGAGGGGGCGATCACCAGGCGTTGACCCAGTGCTTGGGCGGCTGGCCCGACAACATCCGCACCGCCTCTTGCGCGGCTTTGCGCTGCAGCTCGCGCATGGCCTCTTCGCTGTACCAGCCGATGTGGTCGGACACCACGACATTGCGCAGGCCGAACAACGGGTGGCGGGTGTCGGGCGGCTCGGCTTCGAAGACGTCGAGCCCGGCACCCAGGATGCGCCCGTCGCGCAAGGCGTCGTGCAGCGCGTCCAGGTCGACCAGGCCGCCGCGCGCGGTGTTCACCAGGATGGCGTTGGGCTTCATCAGCGCCAGGCGTTGCGCGTTGACGAGGTGGCGCGTCTGCGGGGTCAGGGGCGCGTGGAGCGAGATCACGTCCGATTCGGCGCAGACCTGCTCGATGCCGGCCGCCGTGACCGAATCGGGCAGGTCGGCCGCCGGGTCGTGCGCCAGCACGCGGGTGAAGCCGAATCCCGCCAGCTTCTCGTGGACCTGGCGCGCGATGCGGCCGTAGCCGATGAGGCCCAGCGTGCGCCCGCGCAGCCGGTACATGGGATGGGACGGCGCCGAACTCCAGCGGCCGGACCGCACTTCGCCGTCGCGACGCAAGATCTGGCGGGCGACGGCGAGCAGCAGGGCGGCCGCGTGGGTGCTGACTTCCTCGATGCCGTAATCGGGGACATTGGCCACCGCGATGCCGCGGCGGCGGGCAGCGTCGAGATCGATGTTGTCCAGGCCGATGCCGTAACGCACCACGCCTTTGCAGCGGTCCATCGCATCGATGACGGCGCGCGACACCGGCGACTCCCTCACCAGCACGATGTCGGCGCCCTGGACGGCCTGGATCGCCTTGCTCTCGCTGCCGGCGCAGGGCCGCAGTTCGAAGCCCGCGCCGACAGGCGCCAGCAGCGCGATTTCCTGGTCGTAAGAGGTGTACCCATCGTCGAGTGCGACGACCCGTGCTTGCGAAATGTCCATGAACAACGGTTCGAAGTGTCAGTCGATGTATCGTATCTGATATATCAGATATCGCATCAGAAATAACCCGAATAGAATTTCGGGATGACAGCCAAACCCCGGTCCTTGCGCCTGGAGCGCCCGCAGCTTTTGACGGACCTGGCGATCGAGCGGATCCGCGACGCCATCGTCCAGGGCGACTTCAAATTGGGCGAACTCGTGTCCGAGGCCCAGATCGCGCAACGCCTGGGGACGAGCAAGACCCCCGTCCGGGAAGCCCTGGTGCGTTTGAAGATGGAGGGGCTGGTGGACGTGCATCCGCAGCGCGGCACCGAAGTCTTCACCCTCAGCGACACCCAGGTGGGGCAGTTGTGCCGCTTCAGGACCATGATCGAATCCGCCGCGCTGCGCGAGGCCGCGGCCTCGCAGCGGCCCCGCCTGCTGAAGGAACTCGAACGCCTGCTGCGGCAGTTCGCCGCGGCTGAGCAGGAGGGCGACCTGTCGGCGCTGGCGCGCATCGACATGGACTTCCACTACCAGTTCCTCGCCTGCTGCGAGAACGTCTACCTGCGCGCGGCCTACGAGCGCATCCGCTACCAATTGCTGGCGCTGCGCCACCGCTCGCCCATCGACCGCTCGGTGCACAACCACCGCGTGCTTTACGACGCCATCGCGGCCGGCGACATCGACGGTGCATGCCGTCTGTTGGAAGTGCATGTGGGCAACACCGAGCAGCGCTACTGCGAAGCCTGCCGCGTGGCCTGATCCCGGCCCATGACGGCTCGACAGCACCGCGAATCCCCGACGCACCGAGAACTGCGACCATGGGCTGGCCCGGCCAACTGACACTGAACTACCGCAGCGAACCCGCCGCCGACGGCGGCCCGCGCACCGTCCTGCACGACCGCCACCGTGGCCCGCTGCGCGTGCTGCAAAGCCTCTACCCGGAAGGCCCGGCGGTCTGCCACAACGTGCTGGTCCACCCGCCGGGCGGCATCGTCGGGGGCGACGACTTGTCGATCGAGGCCCGCCTGCAGCCCGGCAGCCACGCCTTGGTCACCACGCCGGGGGCGACGCGCTTCTACCGGACGAGCGGCGAGCCGGCGCGGCAGTCGGTCCAGGCGCGCCTGGAAGCCGGCTCGCGGCTGGAGTGGCTGCCCCTGGAGACCATCGTCCACAGCGGCGCGCTGGCCGAGAACCGCATGCGCTTCGACCTCGCGCCCGGCGCGGAGATGCTGGGCTGGGACTTGCTTGCCCTGGGCCTGCCGGCCTCCGGCCAGGCTTTCGAGCTGGGCCACATGCGGCAGGAGATCGAAGTGCCCGGCCTGTGGCTGGAGCGCGCCCATGTGGCCGCTGGCGACGAGCGGCTGCTGCGCAGCCCGCTCGGCTGGGACGGCCAGGGCGTGCTGGCCACGCTGTGGTTCGCCTGCGGCCAGGCGCAGGCCGCGGCCCGGCTGGAAGCGCTGCTCGAACTGGCCCGGGGCACCGTGCAGGCGCATGGCGCCTTGGCGCCGCGCGCCGGCTGCACCCGGCTGGCCGACCAGGGCGCGGTGCTGCGCGTGCTGGCGCCGCGCGTCGAGCCGGCGATGGACTTGCTGCGCCAGGCCTGGGCCGCGTGGCGGCTCGCGGCCTGGGGCGTGCACGCCGAAGCCCCCCGGGTCTGGAAGCTTTGACCCGCCGCGCGCCGGCCGGCCATCGGCCGATCGATTGAAGGCAACGCTGAACAAATCCCTCGCAGCGCGCAGATCCTCGATTCGGGTGGGCTGCGTCGTTGCAAATGCTCGCGATACCTGCGGGTATCGCTGCGCTTTGCGCCTCGCAACCCATCACGAATCGAGGCCCGCGCATCTGCGGGGACTTGTTCGGCGTCGCCGCCTGAAAGCGGCCCGGATCGTCGGCTAAGATCCGCCGGCTGCCGCAACGGCGGCGACGTCGCTCGGACGGTTCCGGGCGCTCACGTGAAAGTCAAACCATGTCCTCTCCGGGCCAGCGCCGCTTCGCGCGCATCGACCGCCTCCCCCCCTACGTCTTCAACATCACCGCCGAGCTGCGGGCCGCCGCGCGACGCCGCGGCGAAGACATCATCGACATGAGCATGGGCAACCCCGACGGGGCCACGCCGCCGCACATCGTCGCCAAGCTGACCGAGGCTGCCCAGCGGCCCGACACCCACGGCTACTCGGCCAGCAAGGGCATCCCCCGGCTGCGCCGCGCGATCTCGCACTGGTACCGCGACCGCTACCAGGTCGAGATCGACGCCGACAAGGAAGCCATCGTCACCATCGGCTCCAAGGAGGGCCTGGCCCACCTGATGCTCGCCACGCTCGACCGCGGCGACACCGTGCTCGTGCCCGACCCGAGCTACCCGATCCACATCTACGGCGCGGTGATCGCAGGGGCCGACATCCGCTCCGTCCCCAACGTGCCCGGCGTCGATTTCTTCGCCGAGCTGGAGCGCACCATCCGCGGCAGCTACCCCAAGCCCAAGATGATGGTGCTGGGCTTCCCGAGCAACCCCACCGCGCAGTGCGTCGAGCTGGACTTCTTCGAGCGCGTGGTCGCGCTGGCGCGCAAGCACGACATCTTCGTGGTGCACGACCTGGCCTACGCCGACATCGTCTTCGATGGCTGGAAGGCGCCGAGCATCATGCAGGTGCCGGGCGCCAAGGACATCGCGGTGGAGTTCTTCACGCTGTCCAAGAGCTACAACATGGCGGGCTGGCGTGTCGGCTTCATGGTGGGCAACAAAGACCTGGTGGCCGCGCTGGCGCGCATCAAGAGCTACCACGACTACGGCACCTTCACGCCGCTGCAGGT
>CBJNAE010000328.1:0-4910 GCA_966433995.1 uncultured Ideonella sp.
CGGGGCGGTGAAGCCGATCGCGCGCAGCTGTCCCGACTGCACCTGGGCCTCGAACCCAGGGCCTGTTCACACCAAAAGGAAGCCCGCGCCTGTGTCTGGCCGGTCCCAGGGATAGGCGCGGGAGAGGCCGTGGGCCTGTGGCCCACAACGAACCTGCAACGACGCCCTGGGACCGGCCAGACACAGGCCCTTCGGGTGATCTCCCCAAAAGCCCTCCCTCCGCGTTGCAAATGCTCGCTGTGGCAAATGCCACAGCTGTGCTTTGCGCCTTGAGGGCGGGCTTTTGGGGAGTCACGCGGGCTTCCTTTTGGTGTGAACAGGCCCTAGGCGAAGCCGCTGGTGCCGATCGTGATCTGGCCTTTGTTCACCGCCTCGGCCACTTCGGTGCCGCTCTTGAACGGGACATACGCAACCTTGGCGACGTCCACGCCGGCGGCCCGGGCGATCAACGCGACGCTGATGTGGTCTATCGAGCCGCTGGAGCCGCCGCCCCATTTCAGGCTGGACGGGTCTTTCTTGAGCATCTCCACCGCGTCCTTCATCGACTTGATCGGCGACGACGCAGGCACCACGAACACGTTGTATTCGGCGATCAGCCGAGCGATCGGTGTCGCGTCGGACAGCGTGTTTTTCGTTTCGTTCTGCAGCGTGGCGCCCACCATCACGGCGCCCGCCACCAGAAGGGCGTTCGGGTCGCCCTTCCTGGTCGCCACGAACTGTGCCAACGCGATGGTGCCGCCGGCACCTGCTTTGATCTCATAAGTCACGTTGTCGGCCAGGCCGGCTTCCTGCAAACCTTTGCCGAACGCGCGGCCGGTCTGGTCGTAACCGCCGCCGGCGCTGCCGCCGATCAGCACGCTGAATGAATCGCGCGCCACGGCCGGCGGGACGGCCAGAACGCATCCCAAAGCCAATTGGAGGGCTGCAAGCGCTATTCTCGATCGCATAGTGGTCTCCCAAAGTTAAGGCTTCCCGGCGGGAGCGCCATCGTCTAATTCGTCATTGGAGGAAGTGCCCTGAATGCAGGGAAACACGATGCGGGCAAACCCTCGCGGCCGGACGCATCGAAAACGCGAAAAAAACGCGTCTCCAGGCCTGCAGCCCGGCGACGCGCTCGAACGACGGGCCATGCCGCCGGCACCCCTGGGGTCCGCCCCTCACATGCAGCCCAGGATGCCGGACGGCGGGCCCGCGGAACCCGCAGATACCCGACGGCCGGTGGTCAGAACCTGTGGCGCAGGCCCACCTGCACGCCGTTGGAGTTCTCGCCCACGCGCGGGCTGTTGAAGCCCAGCGCCGCCGCGTCGTCGTTCTTCACGCCGGTGAAGTGTGCGTACAGCTGGGTGCGCTTGGAAAGCTCGTAGTTGGCCTGCAGCGTGTAGACCACCGCGTCGTCGCTGACCGGCCCGTCGGAGCCATTGACGTTCTTGGCCTGGGCCGCGCCCACCGCCACCGTCGCGGCGCCGAACTTGAAGGCGGCCGCGCCGCCGTAGAGCTTGAGCTTCTCGGCCGCCTTGTCTTCCTCGTCGTAATAGGCCGACAGCTTCACGAAGCCGAAGTCGTAGGCGCCGACCACCAGAACCGCGTCCTTCTTCTGCTTGCCCGCGGTTGTGCCGTCGGCGTCGATGACCTTCATCAGCGAGATGCCGGCGGTGACGGGGCCGCCCGCGTACAGCAGGTGCCCGCTGTACTGCTTGCCGAAGTCCTTGCTGGTGTTGGTGCTGACGCGCTCTTCGCCCAGGCTGTACTGCAGCTGCGCGGTCAGGCCGCCGAGGGACGGCGTGAGGTAGGTGATGGCGTTGTTCACGCGGTTGTAGTCACCGTTGCCGATGATGGGCACGACGCTCATCACGTCGTACACCTTGGTTCCGATCACGCCGGCGATGTCGTCCATCGGCGAATACTGGCGCCCCAGCCGGACGCCGCCGAAGCCGCCCGTCAACCCGACGTAGGCCTGGCGGCCGAACAGCGCGCCGCCCTGGCCGCTGGTGCCGGTGTCGATGTTGAAACCCGACTCCAGCTGGAAGACGGCGGCAGTGCCGCCGCCCAGGTCTTCCTTGCCGCGCAGGCCCCAGCGGGAACCGAACTGCTGGCCGGAAGTGACGCGGGTCAGCGAGGTGGCGCCCTTGACGCGTTCAAGCGCCGCGTCGGCCACGCCGTACAAGGTGACCGTGGACTGGGCGCTGGCGGCCGCGCTGAATGCGCCAAGCACCGCGAGTGCCGTGAAGTGCTTTTTCATCATCATTTCTTTGCTTTCCTTTGTGTCTGTATGAATTGCGCGCAAAACAATCGCAGCAGCCTGGCTGCGAACCGGTTGAACGCCCATCGCCCCTGAAAAGCCCGGCGGCTCCCCGCACCCGTTGCATCAGCGCGCTTGACCACCGGAAATACGTCGCTGGGACGACAGGCGTTCGGTGGGGGCACCGCGCGATGCCCCCACCGAACACTTGGCGTGTCCTGTTCTGGCGCAGCCGGCCGGCCGGCCGCGCATTGATTGCATTGATTGATCAGTCCTTGCGCAGCTTCAGCACCTTCACCAAGGCGAAGGCCATCGCCACATCCAGGTCCACGAACTCCTGGAAGTCCTTGCCGGTCAGCCAGGCCTGCTGCCAGGAATTCGCGGCCAGCGCCTCTTTCCACGACGCGTGCTGGGTGGCCTTGAAGACCGCCTCGCGCAACGCGTCGACCTGCGCCGGCGAAATGCCGCGGCCGGCGAACACGCCGCGCCAGTTGGTCAGGTCGACATTGATGCCCTGCTCGCGCATCGACGGGATGCCGAAGCTGCTCTTGAGGGAGGTGACCCCGAGCGCGCGCATCTGGCCATCCTGCAGCGCTTTCTTCATCTCGCCGTAGCCGGACACCGCGGCTTTTGCGCGGCCCTCGGCCACCGCTTTCAGCACGTCTGCGCCGCCGGCGAAGGGCAGGTAGTTCAGCTTGGACAGGTCCGCGCCGGCGGCGCGGGCGAGCATCGCGGTGCACATGTGGTCCACGCCGCCCGCGCCGCCGCCGGCGATTCCGATGGCGGAGGGCCGGTCCTTCAAGTCGCGCATCAGGCTGGCGCAGTCCTTGTACGGCGAATCCTTCGGGACGCTGAGCACCAGCAGGTCGGTGCTCAGCCGCGCGACCGGCGTGAGCCGGCGCAGGTCGACCGCCGGCCGGTTCAGCGCGATCGAGCCGATCATCACCAGGCCGCTGACGATCAGCGCCTTGGGGTCGGCGTCGTAGCGCTGCACGAAGTCGGGCAGCCCGACGAGGCCGCCCTGCCCGCCTTTGTTGTCGTAGGTCACTTCGGCCGCCTGGCCAGCGCCGACCAGGGCCGAGCCGAGCGCGCGGCCGGTGGCGTCCCAGCCGCCGCCGGTGTTGGCGGGGATGTAGACGTTCATCCGGTCGAAGGCCGCCGCATGCGCCGCGGCGCCCAGCAGCGCACCCGCGCCCGCCGGCCCTGAAAGACGCGACGCGCCGGTGACAGCGGCGCAGGCGCCCTGGCCGATGAATCGGCGCCGGTTGATGAGCATCATGTTTCGCCCCCCTCTTGCGGCGACGCCTGGCGACCGGCCTGGTCCAGACCGGCGTCGGCGTCCTGGCCCAGTTGGAAACGGTCGACCAGCAGGCTCAACCGCCCGGCCTGGTCCTTGAGGCTCTGCGCGGCCGCCGCGCCCTGCTCGACCAGGGCGGCGTTCTGCTGCGTCATGGCGTCCAGCTGCACCACCGACTGGTTCACGCGCTCGATCTCGCGCGCCTGCTGGTCGGCGGCGTGCGTCATCTCGCCGACGATGCCCGTCACCTGCTGCGTGGCGTGCACGATGGCCGACATCGTCTGCCCGGCCTGGCGCACCAGCTGCGAACCGCCCTCGACGCGGCTGACGCTCTCGACGATGAGCGCCTTGATCTCCTTGGCCGCCTCGGCGCTGCTGCTGGCCAGGGCGCGCACCTCGCCGGCCACCACCGCGAAGCCGCGGCCCTGCTCGCCGGCCCGCGCCGCCTCGACGGCGGCGTTGAGCGCCAGGATATTGGTCTGGAAGGCGATGCTGTCGATCACGCCCGTGATGTCGGAGATCTTGCTGGAGCTGGCGTTGATGCTGTCCATGGTCTGCACCACGCGGTCCACCACCTCGCCACCGCCCACCGCGCCTTCGGCGGCGGACTTCGCGAGGCGGTCCGCCTGTCGCGAAGCTTCCGACGACTGAGAGATGGCGTCGGACAGCTGCTGGATCGACGAAGAGGCCTGTTGCAGGTTGGCGGCTGCGCGCTCGGTGCGCTGGCTCAGGTCGAGGTTGCCACTGGCCACCTCGGTGCTGGCCAGCAGGATCGAGCCGGCCGACGTGCGAACCTCGCCGACGAGCTGGCGCAAACCCTCCTGCATGTGCTGCAGCGCGCGCGACAGCTCGGCCACTTCGTCGCGCCCGCGGCCGTCGTCTTCCAACGACTGGCCGAGGTCGCCATGGGCAATGCGCTGTGCCATCGCCTTGGCGGCGTTCAGCGGCCGGCAGATGAGTTCGATGTTGAGCCAGGTGAGCGGCCCGGTGATGCCCAGCGCCACCGCCATGGCCACCGCCATCAGCACGATCACCAACCGCGAGGCGGCGTCGACGCGGCCGACGCCGGCGTCGAAGTTCGACTGCAGCTGGACGGCCAGCGCCGAGGCGGCGGTGTCGGCCTTCTGGAACAGCGGGACCAGGGGCTCCATCGCCGTGGCGGCGAAGAACGGCGCCTGGTAGGCCACCTCCTCCACCAGCTTCTGCGCGATCGGCGCGAAGGCCTGTTCGACGGATTGCAGGGACTGGACCGTGCCTTCCAGCAGGCCGCGTTCCGCGCCACCCTGCACGAGCTGGCCGATCTGCCGCGCATGGCCCTGCGCCCGGCCGAAGGCATCGCGCCAGGCGGCGTAGGACTTGCGCGACTCCACCGTG
>CBJNAE010000329.1:0-4903 GCA_966433995.1 uncultured Ideonella sp.
CCGCGCGAGGCCGGCGCGTTCTCCAGCACGCCCGGCCAGGGGTTGCAGACTTCGGTGGCCCAGCTGCGGCCGGTGCTGACGGCCATCATCTGCGACAGCGCCTTGGCATCCAGGCCGTGGGCCGCGCCCAGGGCGAGCGCTTCGGCGGTGACCGCCATGATCACGCCCAGGGCCATGTTGTTGCACAGCTTGGCCACCTGGCCGGCGCCGCTGCCGCCGAGGTGGAAGATGTTCCGGCCCATGCACAGCAGCACCGGGCGGGCGCGTTCGAGCGCCTCGGCCTCGCCGCCGACGATGAAGGTCAGCGTGCCCGCCGCGGCGCCGGCGGTGCCGCCGGAGACCGGCGCGTCCAGCACCGCCAGGCCGCGCTCCACCGCGGCGGCGGCGACCTTGCGCGCGCTGGCCGGCGCGATGGTGCTGCAGTCGATCAGCAAGCTGCCCGGCCGGATGGCCTGGATCAGGCCTTGCGCGCCGAGCAGCAACGACTCGACATGCCGGCTGGCGGGCAGCATCGTGACCACCACCTGCGCGCCCTCGACGGCGGCCTGCGCCGAAGCCGCGACTCGTACGCCCTCGGCCGCCACGCGCGACAGGGCGTCGGCGCTCAGGTCGAAAGCCTGCACCGCGTGGCCGGCTTTGCGCAGGTTGATCGCCATCGGCGCCCCCATGTGGCCCAGGCCGATGAAAGCGATGGTGGCCGGCGTTCCGGTGGTCGTCGTACTCATGCGGTCGCCTCCTTGTGGTTGCCAGTGGATCCGCCCGGGCTGGGCCGGCCCAGGTCGGCCAGCGGATGTTCGCCCCGGTGGCGCGCGATGAAATGCGCCTCGACATGGTCCCGCGTCACCTCGGCCAGCGTGGAGGGCGACCAGCGCGGGTTGCGGTCCTTGTCGATCAGCAGGGCGCGCACGCCTTCGGCGAAATCGGGGTGGGCGCAGCAACCGAGCGACACCTGGTATTCCAGGCGGAAGACATCGGCCAGCGGCAACGACGCCGCGCGACGCCACAGCGCGTGGGACAAGGCCGCCGAGGTCGGCGAGCCGCGGCTGAAGGTCTTTCCCGCCGCGGCGAGCCAGGGGTCGTCCTGGGACGCCAGCGAAGCCAGCCGGGCGCCGATCTCCGCCAGGTCGTCGCTGCCCGTGGCCTCGTCGACCACCGCCTGGTGGCGGCGCAGCGGCGACTCCGCGGGATCGGGTTCGGCCGCGTGGGCCTGCAGCAGGTGGCTGAGCCGGTCCGCATCGTCCTGCCGCCGGCCGGTCCACTCGGCGCGCGACAAGGCTTCGAGCACCGCGGCCTTGGCCGCGTGCGGCAGCACCAGGTCGGCCAGCCCGGCGAAGCGGGCGTCGGCGGCGTTCAGCGGCGCGCCTGTGAGCGCGAGGAAGAGCCCGGCCCGGCCCGGCATGCGGGGCAGGAACCAGCTGCCGCCCACGTCGGGGTAGAGACCGATCGTGATCTCGGGCATGGCGATGCGGGTGGACGGCGTGGCCACGCGGTGGGAGGCGCCCGCCATCAGGCCCAGGCCGCCGCCCATCACGATGCCGTGGCCCCAGCAGAGGATGGGCTTGGGGCTGGTGTGGATGCGGTGGTCGAGCCGGTATTCGCGCTCGAAGAAGTCATAGGCCAGCGGCGGCGCGACGCCCGGCCCGGCCTCGCGGATGGCACGGTAGAGCGCCGCCACGTCGCCGCCGGCGCAGAAGGCCTTGTCACCCTGGGCGTCGAGCACGACGCCGGCGATACCCGGATCGCCCAGCCAGGCGTCCAGGCGCGGTGCCAGGAGGTCGATCATCGGCAGGGACAGGGCGTTGAGGGTTTCCGGCGCGGCCAGTGTCGCGTGGCCGAAGCGGTGGCCCGAGGCGGTTTGGATTTCATTGAACAGCACGGTCATGGGTCGCTCCGAGGTCAGGCGTTGCGCCACTGCGGCGCGCGCTTTTCGAGGAAGGCTTGCACGCCTTCCTTCTGGTCGGCGGTGTCGAACAGGTCGACGAAGGCCTCGCGCTCGCGCACCAGCGCCTGCTGCGGGCTGCCGTGGCGCGCACCCTGGATCAGCCGCTTGCAGGCCGCCACGCTGCTCGGGCTTTGCTTGCGCACCGCCTCGGCCATTTGCAACGCGCGCGCCAGGCCCTGGCCCCTGGGTTCCACCGCGTCCACCAGGCCAATGCGAAATGCGGTCTCGGCGTCCACCCGCTCGCCCAGCAGCACCAGGCGCTTGGCCCAGCTTTCGCCGACCGTCCAGCTCAGCCACTGCGTGCCGCCGGCGCAGGGCAGCAGGCCGACCGCCGCTTCGGGCAGGGCCATGACCGCGTGTTCTTCGGCGACGCGCAGGTCGCAGGCCAGCGCGCATTCCAGGCCGCCGCCCATGGCGTAGCCGTTGACGGCGGCGATGCTCACGCCGCGGAAGGCGGCCAGCGCCTCGAAGGCTTCGCCGAAGCGGCGGGCCATCTCGCGGGCCCGGGCCTTGTCGCCGTCGGCGAACAGCTTCAGGTCGGCGCCGGCGCTGAAGAATTTCTCGCCGCTGCCGGTGATCACCAGGGCATAGACCTCGCGGTCGGCGTCGAGGTCGCGCACCAGGCGCGTGAGCGACTGCAGGCTCTCGGCGGTCCAGGTGTGGGCGGGCGGGTTGTCGAGCGTGACGAGCGCGGTGGCGCCGCGCAGTTCGAGCTTCATGCCGGCGTAGGGTTGGTCGTCGTGGTTCATCGGATGGTCTCCAGGGCGTTGTCTTGCAGGAAGCGGCGCGCCACGATGACGCGCATGATTTCGTTGGTGCCTTCGAGTATCTGGTGCACGCGAGCGTCGCGCAGCAGCCGCTCCAGCGGGTATTCGCGCATGTAGCCGTAGCCGCCGTGGATCTGCAGCGCCTCGTTGCACACCGCGAAGCCGGCGTCGGTGGCGAAGCGCTTGGCCATGGCGCAGTAAACCTGGGCGTCGGCCGAGCCGGCGTCGAGCTTGCTCGCCGCCAGGCGCACCATCTGGCGCGCGGCCACCAGCTCGGTGGCCATGTCGGCCAGCTTGAACTGCAGCGCCTGCTGCTCGGCCAGCGCCTTGCCGAACTGTCGGCGTTCGTGCATGTAGCGCTGGGCCGCGTTCAGGGCGGCCTGCGCGGCGCCGATCGAGCAGGTGGCGATGTTGATGCGGCCGCCGTCCAGGCCCTGCATCGCGATCTTGAAGCCCTGCCCCTCCACGCCCAGCAGATGCGCCGCAGGCACGCGTACGCCGTCGAACTGGATGGCGCGGGTCGGCTGGCTGTTCCAGCCCATCTTCTCTTCCTTGCGGCCATAGCTGATGCCTTCGCTGTCGGCCGCCACGAGCAGGGCCGAAATGCCGCCGGCGCCCGCGCCGCCGGTGCGGGCCATCACCACCAGCGCGTCGGTGGCGCCGGCGCCGGAGATGAAGGCCTTGCCGCCGTCGAGCACATAGTGGTCGCCCTCCAGCCGGGCAGTGGTGCGCAGCGAGGCGGCGTCGGAGCCGGCGCCGGGCTCGGTCAGGCAGTAGGAGGCCAGCTTCTCGCCGCGCGTGAGCCGCGGCCCCCAGGCCGCCGCCACCTCGGGCCTGGCGAAGCGCGTGATCATCCACGTCGCCATGTTGTGGATGGTGAGGAAGGCGGTGGTCGATGGGCAGGCCGCGGCCAACTCCTCGATCACCAGCGTGGCGTCCAGTCGCGGCAGGCCGAGCCCGCCGTGCGCCTCGGCGGCGTAGAGGCCGCAAAAGCCCAACTCGCCGGCGTGGCGCAGCGTGGCGACGGGGAATTCCGCGCCGGCGTCCCAGGCGGCGGCCTGGGGCGCCATCTCCTCGCGCGCGAAGTCCCGGGCCGCCTGCTGGAAGGCGCGCTGGTCTTCGTTGAGGTCGAAGTCCATCTCGGTGGCCGGCGCTCAGCGCAGGCTGATGGTGGTGTTGACGCCGCCGGCCACCGCGTCGTCGTCGAACCAGCGGGCGGTGACGGTCTTGGTCTGCGTGTAGAACAGGATCGCCTGTTTGCCATAGGGCCCGAGGTCCCCCAGCTTCGACGCGCGCGAGCCGGTGAAGGAGAACAGCGGCACCGGCACCGGGATGGGCACGTTGATGCCGACCTGGCCGGCGTCGATCAAATCTTCGAACTTGCGGGCCGCCGCGCCCGACTGCGTGAACACCGCGGTGCCGTTGCCGTTGGGGTTGGCGTTGACCAGGGCGATGGCCTCGTCGAGGCTCTCCGCCTCGGCCAGGCACAGCACCGGGCCGAAGATCTCCTGGTCGTAGATCGCCATGCCCGGCTTGACGCCGGAGAACACCGTCGGGCCGATGAAGTTGCCGTCTTTCAAACCGCCGGCCGACGGCGGCAGGCGGCCGTCGAGCTCCAGCACGGCGCCTTCTTCGACACCCTTGGCGATCAGCGCCTCGACGCGCTCCTTGGCGGCGCAGGAGATGACCGGGCCCACGTCAGTGCCGGCCGCGTTGCCCGCGCCGACGCTGAGCCGGCGCGCCTTGGCCACGAGCTCGGGCACCCATTCGCGCGCCTTGCCCACCAGCACCGCCACCGACACCGCCATGCAGCGCTGGCCGGCCGCGCCGAAGGCCGAGCCGGCCAGGGCGTTGAGCGTCTGCTCCTTGTGCGCGTCGGGTAGCACGACGGCGTGGTTCTTAGCGCCCATCATGCATTGCACGCGCTTGCCGGAAAGCGTCGCGCGCTGGTAGACGTGGGTGCCGACCTTGGTCGAGCCGACGAAGGAGACGGCCTTGATGTCCGGGTGGTCGCAGATCGCGTTGACGACGTTTTCGCCGCCGTGCACCACGTTGAGCACGCCCGGCGGGACGCCGGCCTCCAGCGCCAGCTCGACCAGGCGCATCGTCACGATCGGGTCCTGCTCGGAGGGCTTGAGCACGAAGGTGTTGCCGGTGGCGATGGCCATCGGGAACATCCACAGCGGGATCATCG
>CBJNAE010000330.1:0-4903 GCA_966433995.1 uncultured Ideonella sp.
TCAAGCGCGGCGCCTACCTGCGCAGCTTCGTCTACGCCTTCGCCGAGCTGGTCGCACCGCGGCTGAGCCGCGCCATGATCAACCAGGCCCTGGTGGGCCCGGCCACGCCGGACCACGACGCGTCCCTTTGACATTCCTTCCGAGAATCCGAACCCCGCCATGACGACGCCCGATCTCAAGACACCTGTGCCGCCCAGCCGCCTGCCCCAGGTGGGCACGACCATCTTCAGCGTCATGTCGGCGCTGGCGCAGGAGCACGGCGCGGTGAACCTCGGCCAAGGCTTCCCGGACTTCGAATGCGACCCCAGGCTGCTGGAGGCCGTCGACCGGGCCTTGAGGCAGGGCCACAACCAGTACCCGCCGATGCCCGGCGTGCCGGCGCTGCGGGAAGCCATCGCCCGGAAGATCGAGCGGCTCTACGGCCGGCGCTACGACGCGGCCTCGGAAATCACCGTCACGGCAGGCGCGACGCAGGCCATCCTCAGCGCGATCCTCGCCCTTGTGGGCCCAGGCGACGAGGTCATCGTGCTGACGCCCTGCTACGACAGCTACGAACCCAACATCGCGCTGGCGGGCGGCAAAACGGTGCATGTGCCGCTGACGCCGGGCAGCTTCCGCCCCGATTTCGACCGCATCGCGGCGGCGCTCACGCCCCGCACCCGCGCCATCCTGGTCAACTCGCCCCACAACCCCAGCGCGACGGTGTGGGCCGAGGAAGACATGCTGCGCCTGCAAACCCTGCTGCGCCCGACCGACACCCTGGTGGTCGCCGACGAGGTCTATGAACACATGGTGTTCGACGGGCAGCCGCACCAGAGCGTGGCCCGCTTCCCCGAGCTCTCGGCGCGCAGCCTGCTGGTGTCCAGCTTCGGCAAGACCTACCACGTCACGGGCTGGAAGGTGGGCTACGTGGCCGCGCCCGCGGCCCTGATGGCCGAGTTCCGGAAAGTCCACCAGTTCAACGTCTTCACCGTGAACACCCCGATGCAATGGGCACTGGCGGACTACATGGGCGACACCGCCCCCTACATGGAACTGCCGGCCTTCTACCAGCGCAAACGCGACTTGTTCCGGGACGGCCTGCGAGGCACGCGGTTCAAGTTGCAGGAATGCCAGGGCAGCTATTTCCAGTGCGTCGACTACCGTGCGATCAGCAACGACACCGAAGAGGGTTTCTGCCGCTGGCTCACCCGGGAAGCGGGCGTCGCCGCCATCCCCTTGTCGGCGTTCTACCCGGACCGGTTCGAGCAAGGCCTGGTCCGGTTCTGCTTCGCGAAGAAAGACGAGACGCTGAGGCTGGCCCTGGAGCGGCTGGCCAAGCTTTGAGGCGCGGCCCTGCCGGGGCGCCTTACCGCAGACAACCTTTTCAGGCGATCGGCAAAAGCAGGTCGACGGTGTTCGGATCGATCTCGGTGTCCGCGAGGTCGCGCGCCACCGAGAACAGGAACAGCAGCTGCAGGTAAGCCGGCAACTCGAAAGTCGTATCCGCGTCGTCGTGACGGAACAGCAGCGTCTCCAGCCGGGCCATCGCCTGTTTCGGCGCCACCCACAGGCGCTGCAGTTCGGCCAGGACATCGGGATAGTTTTCGAGCGAGCCACCGGCCCCCAGGTCGGAGCCCCACTCCGGCGCATAGGCCGAGAAGCGCTCGTTGAAACGCGAGCGGATGCGCTCGTAGTCGTCGCGGTCCCCGCGGCGGCGGTGGATGTCGAGCAGCTTCAGGTAAGGCATCGGGCTGCTGGCGCCCGACTCCCGCAGGTGGCTCATCAAGAGGTCGATCGCGGACTGCTCCTGGCCAAGCACCCGGAAGAATTCCGCCTGCTGTTCCAGGTCGATCAATTCCTCCACCGCGACCGGGCGCTTGGGCGTTATCAGGCTCAAATCCGGCTCGCCGCCGGCCAAGGGCATCGGTGCCGTGAGTGGCGCGGCCGACTGCTGCACGGCTGCGGCTTGCACTGGTGCCGGCGATGGCCGGGCCACGGGCTTGGCGCGAGACAACGGAGGAGGTTGCGTCGGCCAGACGTCCTGGGGCGTCATCGGGGGCAGCGGATCGTCGAAGCGCGAGTGCAGGGAAGAATCCGCCTGGGACGACGGCATCACCGACGCGTCCCACCAAGGCGGCCGTTGCAACTTCAACCGCCGCTGGCGCCTGAACATGAATACCAGGGCGGCGGCCATCAACAGCACCAGCGCCAGCAACGCGAACACCAGGGGGTTGGCGTAGCGCGCCGACTCCGCCTGCTGCAGTCGCGCTTGCAACGCCAGCATGCGCGCTTTGCTGGCCTCGTTCTCGGCCTGCAACCTGTTCAGGCTGGCCTCGAGCGCCGCCAGGCGGCCTTCCGCCAGGGCGCGGTCCTCCGAAGGCGGCGGCGCCGAGGCCGCGGCGCCGGAGGCCGCGCTCGCCGGGGCCGAAACTGCTGCGGACACGCGAGGCGCCGGAGGATCCAGGCTCAGTCGCGACGTGGGCTCGGCCGCGGGCTTCGCGGCGATACGGGCCACCGCCTCCTTCTGGCCCACGGGCGCCCGGGACGCGCCATCGGCGGCCGGCCTGGCTGCCAGGACAGGTGCTCCGCCCGCGGCGCGGGCGGGCTTGGCCGATGACCGGGAAGCGGCCGCCGCTGGTGGCGACTGGGAGCCTCTCGCCGTGGCGGCACGCGGGCGCTTCGAACGCGCGGGCGCGGCACCGGGACTGGGCTGTGCATTCACGGACGAGGTGGCCCGGGGCAACTCGGCATCCGGGGCCGCGGCACTCGCCGCAGCGGAGCCCGCGGCGGCGGCCCGAAGCTGCGCCGCAATCGAACCGTCGTGTGGCACGTCCTGCAAAGGCTGGCCGACGCCGTTCGCCTGCGCCGCGGGTGCATCGGCCAGCGTCGGCGGGTCGATCAAGGCCACGAACTGCCGCACAAGGCGGACAGGGCAACCCACCCTCAGCGTGATGGTCGCCACCGGCTCGTCGATGCGTGTATCGGTGCGCACCCGCAGCGCCTGCACCGTGGCGTCGCCCGAGCGCTGGAGGATGACATGCACCTGTTGGGAAGGAACGCGGCTCTCGCCGACCAGCACCTCGGCGCTCACGCAACCCGAACTCAACGCCTCGCCGGGCGCCAAGTTCAAGGCCACGGAGAAATCCATCGGGCCGCCCAGCACGGTGGCGTCGCTCACACGCCCCAGGCCCACGCTCCAGGCAAGCCCGGAGGTCATCGGCAGCAACACCAAGATACAAGCGATCACGCGCAGGACATGAGGCATTCTTGTCTGTTCTTTGCCAGAGTTGAATTTCACTCTAGCATGAAGCGATCGCGGCGTATCCCGCGAGGAATGCCAGTCTCCATGCGGGTGGGTGCGCCGAAGCGCATGCCACAATGCGCTCGGTTCGCCCCGGCAGAAACTGGCCGGTTCCGCCGTGCTCCCATCACTCCATGGGTTTTCCATGCCAACCGAATTGCGCTCCGAACGCCGCGGCGATACCTTGGTCTTGAGTTTCCACGGCAGCGCCGCCGCGGAATTCAGCGCCGAACTTTTATCGGCGTGCGTCGAGGCCTTGAACGTGGCCGCCAGCATGCCCGACATCAGGGCCGTGGTGCTGGCCGGCGAAGGATCAGCCTTTCTTTCGAGTCCGCCCTCCGCCGCAGCCGCACCCGCGCTGTCGCAATTGGTCGACGCCATCAGGACCAGTCCCCAGCCCGTTGTCGCCGTCGTGGAAGGCGGCGTCAGCGGCGCCGCCGCGTCCCTGGTCTGGTCGTCCGACCTGGTGGTCGCGGGCCGCAATGCCACGGCCGTCCTCAACCAAGACCCCGGCCTTGAACCTTTGGCGCGGGGACTCCCCCGTCACCTCACACAGCAGTTGATCTGGTTCAACGAACCGATCCACGCCGACGCGCTGCATCGGTTCGGCCTCGTCAACTGGGTCACGGAACCCGGCCGTGCCACCGATCGCGCGCTGCAGGCCATCGAACAACTCGGCAGCCAGCCACCGGCGGCGCTGGCCTTCAGCAAGGAGCGGCTGACCGAAGCCCGCGGCCCGAAAGGCCATTCAACGCGTGTCGACCCCTGAGCCGGTGTCGGATGCGTCGATTTGCGCCTGCCATGCGCTGATAGCGGTCGAAGGCCACTCGTTGGTGGAAGCAGGTCCGGAAGACTGCGCCACCTGGTTCGCCTGCAAGGCCGCGACCACGAACAGGCGCGCCACCGCGTCCGCCAGCCCAGGTTGGGGGTCGTCGCAGGCCAGCCGCAAGTAAACCCTTCCCCGCAGGGTCATCAGCACGAACGGCGGGTCGCCGGAGAGCCATTGGCGCGAAGCCTGGGCCAACTGTTCGCTCAACGCACTGTCGACCCAGGCCGCCGCCAGCGAGGGCTCGCTACCGACGACGGCGAAGCGAGTCCGCAGGTTTTTGTCGGCCACCGCCACCTTGGTGAACATCGACAGCCAGCGCATCTCTTCCGGTGCCGTGCCGTCAATGAAAGTCTGCGAGGTCTGCGTGAACTGCTCGTAGGCGGCCTTCTCAAGCGTGTCCATCAAGGGACGGCTGAGCACCAGCATCTGCAGGTCGGCGGGCAATTGCAGCTCCATCCTCATGCGCAACTCCCTGCCCGCGATGTAGTCCCTCTGGGAGGGCCCCCACTCCATCCGCCAAGGCAATTGCCTGGCGGCGCCGTCGACCGCCCCGTCAATGACGAAGCCGTCGACCTCGCGGACGCGTTTGAGATCCCAGCCACGCTGCCTCGCCCAAACGGCCAGCCCGCCCCACTCCGAATCGGAGGGCACGCCGGCGATCCAACGTTTCAATGTGTTGAGCATGGACTGTTCAAAGACGCGTTCGGATGGACTAGAGTCGGGTCGCCTGAATTGCGATTTTGACGCCGTAAACAGCAGGAGCCGATCACCATGATCGAAGTGTATTCGTG
>CBJNAE010000331.1:0-4899 GCA_966433995.1 uncultured Ideonella sp.
GTCACGACATAGGCCGCCTGCACCGACACGTCGGGCCTGGCTTGCAAGCGCTGCTCCAGGTTGCGGGCCAGGCGGAACTCGAAGCCCGCCATCTCGCCGTTGCGGCCGACCAGCGGCCGGCGCACGCCGAAGCGGTGAATGGCCGCGACCTGCGGCGCGGCCCCGGGCGCAGGGCCCACCGGGGCGGGTGCCGGCGTGGACAGCGGGAACGGATTGGGGGCAGGCGCGCGCGTGGAATTCTTGGGCTTGGCGTCTTTGGACTCGCCGTCCCCGCCCAACAACCGTGACAACCAGCCGGCCATTCGCCTCTCCTCGCTTGGTGGAATTGATGATGATGATCGATCGGCGCGCCGCCCGGGCGGTGCCGGGCCATCGTAGCGCGCAATCCGCCGTGCTTGACCTGTCAAATGCTGCATGCGGCCACCCGGCACCGCGCGCTGCAGCCGAGTGACCCCGATGGAGCCGCGGGTTTGTCGCTGGGATGCGATGGGACGGGCCCGGCCCCTGTCAGGGAACAATGCGCGGTGGGTCGCCCGATGGCCGGCACGCTGCGTTCCCGGCGATCGGCCGGCAAGCGGGCGATTGACCCAGCATGCGTTCGGAGGCCCTGTTGTGAAAGAAGCGAAGAAGAAAACCAAAGGCGACGTCGCGGCGGGCGGTCGGCCTTTAACGACCCTCTGCCCTTGCCGGGCGGAGCAAGGGCCGCCACTGGCCTACGCCGATTGCTGCGGCCGCTACCACGCCGGGCCGCTCGAAGGGTTGGCGCCTGACGCCGAGGCCTTGATGCGGTCCCGCTACAGCGCCTTCGCCCGGGGCCTGGAGGGCTACCTGCTCGCCACCTGGCACGCCGGCACGCGTCCGGCGGAGTTGAATCTGTCGGACGATGGCCCGGGTTTGCAATGGCTGGGCCTGCAAGTGAAGCGGCACGAGACCCTGGACGCCGACCATGCCACCGTCGAATTCGTCGCCCGCAGCAAACAGAACGGCCGGGCGCACCGCATGCACGAAGTGAGCCGCTTCGTGCGCGAAGGCGGGCGGTGGTTCTATGTGACGGGGGAGTCGGGCGGGTGAGCCGGCATTGGAAGCATTCGCCGCGCACCGGGCGCCTGCTTCGATCCGACGAAAATCCGTCGGCTTGCCCGCTCGCCTTCCTTGTAGGAGCGGCTTCAGCCGCGATCCCGGCGCACCTCGCCGCGGCTGAAGCGCTCCTCCAAGCTTGTTCACCGGAAGACTGCACCCGCCACCGCCGGCTTCCGTCAAACCCCCAGCAGCCCCTTGCCCAGCGCGTGCAGTCGCGCCGCCGGGTCGACCAGCTCATGCATGATGGTGTAGTGGTTTACGCCCGCCACCGTCTCGCACACCGGCACCGCGCGGCGGCCCCACACTTTCTGGATGAGCAGGTTCTGGCGCAGGAATTCGTCGCTCTCGTTCGTGCCGGCCACCGCCACCAGCGTGCCGCGCGGCGCCGGGAAGGCCACTGGGCTGAGCTGGCGCACCGCCTTGGGCGTGAGCTTCAGGTCGTCCTGCAGGAAGGGCAGGTTGCGCAGCGGTTCCAGGTCCACCAGGCCAGAGATCGAAAGCGCCTGCTTCACCAGCCGTGAAGGCAGGTCACGCCCCACCGACTTCCAGTCGCAGCACAACAGCATCGCCGCCAGGTGGCCGCCGGCGGAATGCCCCGCCACCACAATGCGCGCCGGGTCGCCACCGTAGAGGTGGGCGTTGCGGTACACCCAGGCCAGCGCATGCGTCATCTGCAGCGCGATCGTGTGGATGCCGCCGGGCTGAGGGCACAGCGAATAATTCGGCAGCACCACCATCGCGCCGGCGTTGACGAAGGACGGCGCGACGAAGGACATGTCGCTCTTGTCCAGCGAGCGCCAGTAGCCGCCGTGGATGAACACCAGCACCGGCGCCTTGTCGCGCCGGCTCGGGAAGAGGTCCAGCGTCTCCTTGGGCCCCCGCCCATAGGCCACGTCCAGCCGCCGCGACAACCCTTCCCGGGCCATCAGCGAAGCCTTGGCCCAAAGCTCGAAAACCTTCGGATGCTCGGGCACGCGGGCCCGGTTGTCGTACTGCGCCTGCAGCCAGGCGGGATCATTCTTCGCTAAAGCTGCCGTCGTCATCGTCATGCCTGCTCCTGTCCTGGAAGGTGGGAGGGTGCTTCGCCCCATCGTCAAAACCAACCAGGGTTTTACCTTGGCGAAGCGCCGCCACCCAGTTTCGCCGATTGGTCTAAACTGTTTGGCGCGCGTGGGGGGGTAGCTCAGCTGGGAGAGCGTCGCGTTCGCAATGCGAAGGTCGGGAGTTCGATCCTCCTCCTCTCCACCACCGTTCAAGGGCCGAGACTGTTCAGGGCCTGCGACTTGAGGCGTTGGGTTGCATCAAGTGCAAACGTGGGTTTTGGTTCGCAGGTGCAAGCCTTGGGTCGAACAGTCCCGTCAGGGGGCTGTTTGTTTTCCAGCTGAGCCGCTCAATCGTTGCGGGAATGCCCGCCAGACGCATGAGTGACAGATTGTCGAAAAGTAGGGAGCACAGCGAAGGAGCGCGCTCTTTTTTGTCCCCCAGCCCTTAGGAAGTTGATTGATGTTCGGACGACGCCGGTTGGCGATAGGCGTTGGCGCGGGCCTGACGATCGGCTTTCTGGCGCTGATCGTGATCGTGGGCACCACCATCTGGCTGGTGGAACGCGGCAACAGCCTGTTTGAGCAGTCGGCGTTGCAGCGCACGATCCGCATCGCAGCGGTGGAACTGCGCGATCATTTGCGCACCGCGGAGTCGAGCCAGCGCGGGTTTCTCCTGACCGGCAACCAGATTTATCTGGCCCCTTACGACACGGCCAAGACGCGGGCGCGGCAGGAGCTGGAGGACCTGGGCCGGATGATTCCGCCGGACGCCCCCAACCGGGCCATGCTGCCCAGGCTGTCGGAAGCGGTGGGTGAAAAAATCGCCGACATGGACTCCAGCATCGCGCTGAAAAGCGCCGGCCGCGATGCCGAAGCCCTGGCATTGCTCCAGCGCCATCGCGGCAAGGCGCTGATGGATGAAATCAATGTCTTTCTCTACGGCGCGATATTGATCGCCGACGAGAACGGGACGCTCAACAGCGCGGAACAGCAACTCAATGCATCGCTGCTGCGCCGGATATCGGCGGGCGCCGCCGTGGTCATCGTCCTGGTGGTGTTCGTGGTGGCCTTCACCGTCTACCGCAACGGGCAGGATTTGAAACTGGCGCGCGATGAAGTGCGGGCCATCAATCTGACCCTGGAAGAACGTGTGAAGACCCGCACGGCCGACCTGGCCATGGCGCGGGAGCGCGCGGAAGTCCTGCTGGCCGAGGTCAACCACCGCGTGGCCAACAGTCTGCAGCTGGTGGGGGTGCTGGTGCGGATGCAGATGCGCGCCGTCACCGACAAAGCGGCCCAGGACGCATTGCGCGAAACGCAATCGCGGATCAATGCCATCTCACTGATCCACAAGAGCCTCTACACCTCGGGCGATGTGACCAACGTGGCGCTGAACGATTACCTGGGCGCCATGCTGAGCAACCTGGAGACGGCGATGAAGAAGGACGGGCATACCGCCATTCTGAAATGCTATCTGGAGCCGGTCTCGCTGCGCACGGACGCCAGCGTCAGCCTGGGCGTGGCCGTCCAGGAACTGGTCACCAACGCCTTCAAATACGCTTATCCCGAAGACAAGCCCGGCGAGGTCCGGGTGCGGCTGAAGCGGTTGGACGACGGCAAGGCCGAGCTGACGGTCGAGGACGATGGCGTGGGGATCGCGCCGAACGCCCCGCATGCGGGCACGGGGCTGGGCAGCAAGATCATCCAGACGATGGCGTCTGCGCTGCAGACCCATGTGGAATACATCAACCGCAGGCCGGGCACGGCGGCGCGGCTGGTGCTGTCGACGGCGAATGCGTGAGGGCATGGCGATGAAAATCCTGCTTCCCGCGATTGCTTCAATGGTGTGCCTCAGCGGCGTTTCGTTCGCCGCTGGCGGCGAGGGGCTGACCATGGCGGTCAAGTTGCCCCCGCACGACCCGGCGCGGGCCTCCTGCAGGGTGCCCACGGGCTTGCAGAAAAAGCTGGTGTTCGTGCAAGACAACAAGCGCGAATTCATGCAAGGCGCGGGACGCGGGCTGGAAGCCGCGGCGCGGGCGCGGGGCCTCGCTTACAGCGTTGCCTTCGCCGACAATGATCCGGCGCTGATGATCAAACAGGTGGGCGGCATGGCGACCGACAAAACGGGCGCGATCGTGGTGGCGCCGATCGACCCGCCGTCGCTGGCGCCGGCTTTGAAGAAGGTCATCGGCGCGGGCGCCTATGTGGGTGCCATCGTGCCGCCGCCGGCGACGACGGTGCTGAACGCGCCGCAGTACCTGACCGGCAAAGTCCTCGCAGAAGCGGCGGCGGATTACATCCGCACGCGGCTTGGCGGAAAGGCCAAGGTCGTGCTGCTGACGCATGACGGCCTGCAATTCCTGGCGCCGCGTTTCACCGCCATGCGCGATACCCTGCGGAAACTTCCGGGCGTGACGATCGTGGCCGACATTTCGCCCGCCACGGTCGACAAGGAGGGTGGATACCGCACGATGAAGACGATCCTGCTGGCGCAACCGAACATCGATGTGGTGCTCGGCGCGGACACGGTGGTGCTGGGCGCGCTGGCGGCATTGCGCGAAGCGGGCAAGGCGCGGGGGGACCAGTTCCTGGGCGGCATCGACGGCGAGCGGGAAGCGGTCGTCGAAATCAAGAAAGGCGACAGCCCCTACAAGGCGAGCATCAGCCTTGCGTCATCCATATTCGGCTATGCGATGGGCCAGCAGGCCGCTGACTGGCTGGACGGGAAATCCATCCCGCAGGCGATGGACATCCTGCCCAAGGCGCTCACCAGCGG
>CBJNAE010000332.1:0-4857 GCA_966433995.1 uncultured Ideonella sp.
CTGAGCCCCGCGCCGCGGGCTTTGCCGCGGCTGGCTACTGCAAGCAATCGCAGCTGGAAGGGACCCTGCGGGCGCACAGAATGCGCCCGGCGAGGCCGAGAAAAGCGCCCGCGCGAGACGGCGCTCTCCCAGCGTCGTTCCACATCAGAACAGTGGCAGGGAGGAGGCAAAGCGATGACGGGAATCGTCTACACCGCCGCGGCCGGCGAGACGGTCTACGGCGGCCGGTTCGGCGCGCAGAACGGCAAGAGCGTGCTGCTGGCCTTGCTGGCCTCGATGCCCGACGGCTCCTGGCGCCGGGCCAACCTGTCGGGCAACAAGTTCTCCGACGCCTGGCCCCCGCCCGACTACCGCGCCATCGGGCCCGGCACCAACTCCCTACCCGACGCCATCATCCGCGCCTGGTCCGGCTTTGCCTGGAACGAAGACCTCTGCCGCATCGAACTCTGGGGCGGCGGCCATGCCAACAGCTGGTCCAACGCGCTTTACCTTTGGGAAGCGGCCACCGGCGACTGGAAACTCGGCTTCCACGACAGCCGCATCGCCGCCAACGGCCTGGACACCGTCGACGGCGCGCTGCACAGCCCGGTATCCAGCCACACCTACGCCAACAACATCTGGCTGCCCGTCAGCAAGCGTTTCGCCACCTTCGGTGGCGCGGCGCAACCCGGGGGCGGCCAGTGGCGGGTGAGGGATGCCTCGGGTGCCGAACTGCGCCCGGCGCGTTTCTACACCTGCGACACCAGCCAGGCCGGCACCGGCAAGGTGGGCGGCGTCACCGGCAGCAACATGCAGACCGGCACCACCGCGGGGGTCAGCCTGCCCGGTGCCAACGCCTGGCAGCTGCGCGACTGGGCCCTAACGGGGGTGCCGCTGTCCCACCGCATCGGCTACCCGGTCAACGGCTGGGCCCAGGCCTTCGAGGAGAACGGCAAGGACACCATCGTCGTGCAGACTGGCCTGGGCACCGGGGGCACGTCCGCGGGCTGCATGAAGGTGGTGATCAACGACATCGGCAACCCCGCCACCGACACCGTCTCCGACATCGGCCGCGCCTGGAACAACTTCACCGTCGACGCGGGCGGCGCCTACGACACCGTGCGCAAGCTGGCTTTCACGCCCACGCGCCGCTCCGATTACCTGTTCGAAGGCTGGAACGCCAACAACCCCGGTGGTGGCAACAACAACTTCCGCGTGCCCGAAGCCGCGGTGGGCGGGCCCGGCAAGGCCGCGCTGCTGGCGATGTACGGCTCGGGCAAAGCCACCGGCGTCTGCTTCGACAAGGTGCGCGGCAAGTTCGTGGTCTGGAACTACGGCGGCTCGATCTTTTACGTGACCCCGCCGTCCAACCTGGCCAACCTGGAAACCTCGGGCTGGGTGGTGGAGCAGTCGGGGAGCGACGCGTTGTCGCCTCGGCCCAGGACCATCGCCGAATACCCCGCGGGAACGCTGGAGACCGGCGTGCACGGCAAGTTCAGGCGCTCCGAAACGCTGGACTGTTACATCGCGCTGACCCACGTCGCCGACGGCGAAGTCTGGATCTACCGCCCCAACAACTGGACGGGAGGCCTGTAGGGCCTGTTCACAGTAAAAGGAAGCCCGCGTGACTCCACAAAAGCCCGCCATCGAGGCGCAAAGCACAGCTGTGGCAAGTGCCACAGCGAGCATTTGCAACGCGGAGGGCGGGCTTTTGTGGAGATCACCCGAAGGGCCGGTGTCTGGCCGGCCTCAGGGCGTTGTTGCGGACTCGTTGTGGGCCGAAGGCCCCCGGCCTCGCCCGCGCCTAGCCCTGAGGCCGGCCAGACACCGGCGCGGGCTTCCTTTTACTGTGAACAGGCCCTAGCCATGCCTTTGACCCTCAACACGTCGCACCCGCTGTACGGCAACCTCAAAGCCTTCATCTGCGTCGACAGCGACAACGGCATCAAGGACCTGGTCAACACCGGCGTCACCTTCACCAAGGACCCGGCTGTCACCATCGGCACCGGCGCCTATGGCAAGCACTTCCGCACGCTCAGCAACGGCTTCTCGCCGACGCTGGTGACGCCGACGGGCGGCCCCGCGGTCGCACCGGTCGACCAGACCATCATCCTGGTGGTCAACAACATCGCCGGCGGCGGCGGCTCCAATCCGGCGCCGCTGTACTCCGGCGGGCACGCCTCCGCGTTCCAGCGCACCAGCGGCGGAACCACCGGTGTCAGCTTCGGGCGCTGGAACTCGTTCTGGGGCCGGGTCGATTTCACCGCCGAGAGCGCCAGCACGTTGGCCAACGGCGCGCACAGCCTGGCCATCACCCGAACCGGCCTGACCGCCCACGCCGTGTTCCGCGACGGCACGCTCGTCTCGTCCGGGGGCGGCCTGGGCAACGACAACGGCTCGGCCTACTTCGGGCCTTTCGGCGGCCAGGCCGGCGTGGCCAGCGGCGGCGCCGACTTCGTCTACGCGATGATCTTCGACAAGGCGCTGAGCCTGGCCGAGTATCAGGCCATCGCGTCCAGCCTCGGGCCCAACAATGCCATCAGCCTGCTCACCGCCTCCAGCGGCGGCGACACCACGCCGCCCGTCATCACCGGACCGGGCGGCGCCACGGGAAGCGCCAGCAGCGCGAGCATTCCCGAGAACACCACGGCGGTGCACACCTTCACCGCCAACGAGCCGGTCACCTGGAGCCTGAACGGCGGCGCCGACGTCGCCCGCTTCGCCATCAACCCCGGCACCGGCGCGCTGGCGTTCCAGGGGGCGCCCGACTTCGAGTCGCCGGGCGACGCCAACGCCGACAACGTCTACGTCGTCGGCGTGCGCGCGACCGACGCCGCCACACCGCCCAACAGCGCCACCCAGACCGTCAGCGTGACGGTGACCAACGTCAACGAAGGCGGCACGGGCTCGTTCACCACCTCGCCGATGGAGAACAACACCCGCACCGGCGTGCTGGCCAACCAGTCGCTGGCCTACAGCTATGTGGCCGCCGGACGCATCGGCTCGCTGAGCGGCAGGACGGTGGTCGACGGCACCGGCACCACCTCGGCCACCGGCACGCTCACCGTCACCGGCCTGCCCGTGGGGACGGGCCTGGTGCACGTGGCGGTGCTCGGCGCCACGCCGGCCGACGACCAGGTGTTCTACCAACCCGTGACGGTGGCCTGACATGCTGCGCAACCTCAACCGCGTCAACGGCGGCAAGCGCGTGCTGGGCACCTGGCGCATCGGCGTGCGTGGCGACCAGGTCCCAAGCGCCGGCACGCACGGCCCCGCCGCCGGCTACCCTTCGCTCAGCCTGCCGGCGCAGAACGCCGCGCTCGTGCGCTTCGAAGTCACCGCCGTGCCGGCCTCCGGCGTGCTGGCGATGTGGGAGGACACCAGCTTCATCCTCGTCGGCGCGGCCGCCGGCACGTACTCACTCACCGGCAACCAGTACCACGACAACCTGCTCTATGGGGCGGTGACGCACACGATCGTGGTCACGTGAGCGCTTGCCCGCCGCACCGTTCAACGCTGCCGGCAGCGACCGGGCCGCTGCGATCGGGGCGTCAAGCCCGATCCACCCGGCACTGGAAGCAGTTGAACTTCGACCGGATGTGCACATAGGCCACGTCCGGGTTTTCGAAGATCCGTTCGCACACGCCCGGAAGTTCCGCCCCCGCCACCACTTGTCCGGTCTCGTAGCGGATCCAGTCGTCATGGCCGTAGCCGCGCACGAGGGCCGGCTGCAGGTGCGCGAACCAGTCGGGCAACCGGTCGCCCTCGTAGCGCCGGCAAGCCGAGGCGTGGAGGAAGACCGGCCCGACTTCGGCGTAAGGCTGCAGGCGGCCGAACGGCCGGTGGGCCAGGACGAGTTTCTCGTCGCCCTCGGCGATCAGGCCGAGGCAGTGCCGGCAGGGGTTGGCCGTTCCCTGGGCTACTGTCTTCACAGCCGGCTGGCCGTTGACATCCAGGCCACCGAGCCGAATCGCCTCCACCCAATCGGTGTCGATCCCACGGACCACGAATCCCATCGCTCTTCCTCCAACAATGTGTGAACGGCGCTGTCGCCGCGGCGGTAGCCATTTCAGCGGGGCAGACGGCCCCTTGCTCGCCGGATTCGGCCATGTCATTCATGCGGAGTGCGTGTTTCAACCGGGGAAGAATCTTGGGCGCCTGGCGCTGTCCGATGCGTTCCGGTCGCATCGCCCGTTGGGTGCTGAGGCCTTCGTTCGCCTGTGAGACGCTGGAGGCATCCACCCGCCAGTTCGCCGACGCGATGAACCGGCGCGAATTCGGCGCGGTCGCCGCGCGGGCCCATCCCAAAGTCGCCGCCGCGGTCGGCGGTCAAGGGGCGCTGGCGAAAGCCATGCAATCGTCTTTGAAAGACATCCCCTTCAGCGGTATGCGGTTCCAGCCCGGGCGCAAGGACTGCGCCGCGGTTTCCGGGGACATCCTGTGCGCGATGCCCTACGAAGCGGTGATCGGCATCGAAGGCGAACCCCGCTTCCCCGAGTCCTTCTACCTGGCTTCCACGCCCGACATGGGCGGGCACTGTTCTTCGCCGATGGCAACGGCGCGGGCAAACCGGGCGCGATGAAATTCCTGTTCCCGGCCTGTGCCGGGGAGCCGCGGCTTGCGCCCAAGGTCAAGCCGCGCCAGGCCCCGCGCGTTCAATGAAAGTGAACGCAGGGCCCGTGTGACTCAGAACTTCGTCGCCTTGATGTCGGCCTTGGCCTTGTCGTAGTCGGCCTTGGCTTGTTTCTCGCAGGCGTTCTTGGCGTCGCCGGAGTGGTCCTCGCATTTTTCCTTGGCGACTTCGTAAGCGCCTTCGGCCTTGGCCTCGGCGACCTTGCGGGCGTTGCCGGGGCTGGGCTTGTACGCTTGCTCCAACTC
>CBJNAE010000333.1:0-4847 GCA_966433995.1 uncultured Ideonella sp.
ACGCTTCTGCGACCGGGCCCGCCCTTGGGCGGGCTGGCAAGACCCGCACGGCCCGGGAGGCCGCCCATTGCTTCTGATCGGCAAACCGTTCGATGGGCGACCGCATGAGACCGGCAACGGCCAGATGACCGCGTTCCTGGCGCAACGGCGCGTCACCGTCGACGAGGCTTACCGCGTGGCCCTGGCGCATGGCGGCACCTGTGAAGGGCCGCCAGGGTTGAGGCCCGAATACCACGAGCACTACTACGGCGCTTACTTCAGGGACCCTGATGGGAACAAGCTGTGCGTCGCCTGCCACACCCCCCGGGTCCGTTGATGTCCGACATGGATGCGGTGGTCTTCCACGCGAACATTGAATTCGGCAATGCCGGCAGGCTCGATACGAACGGCACCGGCTGGTTCATCGGTTTCAGCGACTGGACCCGGTCCGCGGGCACCGCCGACTTGCGCTTCGTTCCGCCCGACGCCCATTTGAAAGGGCTGTGCGTGAAATGGTTCTTCCATGCCGCGGGCGATCCGAACGGCCAACCCAAGCCGGTGAGCGAAGGGCGTACGATGTCCATCCTGGTGGGGGCGCCCAGCGAATTCAGGCTGGAGTTCTCGCGCGACGCGGATTTCGAGCCGGCGCAAGAGCGCCGAGTCCACACCTTGCGGGAGCCGGGAGACTTCGTGGTGTGGGGGGAAGGCATCCACCACCGCGCTTTCGGCATCCAACCCGCCTGCATCCTGACGATTCGCTGGCAGTCGCAAGGCTGACCTGCAAGGCCCGCATGCGGCAGCGGTGGCGTGGCATTTTCTTCCCCGGCCAACTGTTCCCTTAAGTGCATCGACGGTCTTCACATCACAAGAGGAGTGGCTCGCCATGGTCGTTCGCATCGTCAGGCTGGGCAGCCCCCGGGGCGACGGGGAAGGCACCCGCATCGGCACGGTGCGCCGCCCGCCCCGCGGCGTGCCGAAGGCGCAGTTCGCGTCCCAGAACTGGTACGACGTCTGGTTCCCCAACCTCGCGCCCAGTGTCGAGACTCTGAAGCTGGGACAGGCCGCGCAGACCCCCGCCGAGTGGGCGGTTTTCGTCAAAAGGTACAAGGCCGAAATGGCCCGGCCCGAGGCCGCCCATTCGTTGGCTTTGTTGGCCGCGCTTTCCCGCGGGGCCGATTTCTCGGTCGGCTGCTACTGCGAATCGGAGGCGCGCTGCCATCGCTCCGTGTTGCGGGTGCTGTTGATCGACCAGGGGGCCGAAACCGCATGAGGCATCCAAGTGGAAACATCGAGTCCTCGCAGCCTGGCCGCCCACACGGTGGGCCGGTGGAAGTCGCGTCGGCCCACCCTTCTTCGCCAGACGCCATCGAACTGATGGAGGAACTTTCCGCCACCCTGGAGCAGATCACCGGTGACGGCGGCAAGGCGTCTTTCGACCCGGAGGATGTGAGCGACCCCGCCACGGCCTGTTTCGCGATCGCTCGCGGCGACGATGGCCGGGCTGTCGGATGCGGCGCGTTCCGTCCGCTGGTGCACCAACCGGGCGTGGCGGAACTCAAGCGCATGTACGCCCGCCCCGGTGCGCGCGCCGGGGGCGTGGGCCGGTCCGTGCTGGCCTACCTGGAAGCGCAGGCCATCGCAAGGGGTTATGAAGCTTTGTGGCTCGAGACGAGGCTGGTCAACCGGCGGGCCGTTGCCTTCTATGAGCGCCACGGCTATGCGCGGATCCCGAATTTCGGGAAGTACGTCGGGCTGGAAGGCGCGGTCTGTTTCGAGAAGCGCCTGGCGCCGCAGGGTGGGAAGCCGGTCCATGAATGATGGCGGCGGGACGTGGGTTCCGAGGCTGGCCGTGGGCGATGATGTGCCGGCGTTGCGGGCGCTGATGGACGCTGCGATTTCCGATTTGCAGAAACCTTTCCTCGACGCCGACCAGATCGAAGCGAGCCGGGGGCTGATGGGCCTGGACACCCAGCTCATCGAAGACGGGACCTACTTCGTCATCGCCCAGGCCCAAAGCGGCGAGCCTGCGGCCTGCGGCGGATGGAGCCGGCGCGCCACCTTGTACGGCGGCGACCGTTCTCCCGGCCGCAGCGCCGCCTTGCTCGACCCTGGCCGGGACGCCGCCCGGGTGCGCGCGATGTATACCCATCCGAGCCATGTGCGCAAAGGCCTGGGCCGGCTGATCATCGCCCTGTGCGAAGACGCGGCCAGGCGCGAAGGTTTCCAGCGCATCGAGTTGATGGCGACCCGGGCAGGCGAACCCCTCTACCGGGCTTGCGGCTATGTGCCCGTCGAGAGTGTCTCGGATGCCCGCGGCGGCGTCGCCGTGCCGCTGGTGCGAATGGCCAAGGCGCTGGCCGGTGGCGGCTGAGGGCTCGGCCGGCGCAGGGGCAGTTTTTTGACACAGTGAGACCAGGGTGTCGCGCCTGAAGACGGGGTGACGGACGTCGCCAGTCAAGGCTGGTGCTGCGCGGTGCTCCAGTCCACGTAGACCTGCGCGCCGACACCGTCGACCTTGACGGCAGGCCGCCCCGGGCAGGCCAGCTCGCCGCGCACCACCAGGAAGTGCTGTTGCGTGAGGGCGGTGCGTACTTGGGAATAGGTGGGAGGATGTTCTTCGTTGCGGTCGATGGCGCCGCTGTGGTCGGTGTCGCTGCTGTAGCGGCAAACGCGGTATTCGCCCTTCGATGTGCCGATGGACCAGCCGGAGGGCTGCACGTCGCTGCGTCCCGACCATGACGTCAGGTTGCTGCCGGACAGATCGATTAGGCAGTGGTAGCCGACGAAGCGCCCGCCGGTGGGGGTCCATGCGGTCATGCCGAGGCTGGCCGGTGTGGCGCCGATTGGGACCCAGGCGATCGTGGCGCCGGTGGCTGCCGCCACCGCCACCTCTTCGACCGCTTCGCTGACGCAGGTGGGGGACAAGGGGCCGCCGCCCAACTGGAGCACCACCGACAGCGGCAGCGGCATGTCGTTGGCCGCCTCGGGCAGCGGCGGGTCGGCGAGCGAGAACCGTACCAGGCCGCTGAGCAGCAGGCCGTCGGCGGCCGTGCACTGGTGCAGGTGCCCCGTGTGCAGGCCGGCGTTGCCCACGCTGCCGGGCAGGCCGGAACAAACCGCGGTGATGCGGCCGGAGAAGTTGTCGAACACCCAGGCCGAGCCGCCTTGCGCCAGCGGCTTGAAGGCGCTCTTGCCCTGCCCCAAGTCTTTGGCCTGCTGGGGGATGAAGGGGGAGCGGTTCCGCACGCCCCAGGCCGGGTAGGCCCGGGGCGGCTGGCTGAGCACGGCGGCGAGCGTGGGATCCTGGCCGGCGACCAGTGCATGCAGGTGGACGGCCTGAGGCTGGCCTTGGCGGTCTGTCCAAGCCACTTCCATGTGGCTGCTCTTGAGCGCGCGGTGGGGGTCGGCGGTCACGTAGCTTTGCACTTGGTAGGTGGCATTGGTCTGAAAGCCACTACCGGTCTGCACGCTGTGGCTGCCGGACTGGATGGCAGCGTAGTCCTGCATGCCGGGTTGCGGCTGCAGTGTGGCGAAAGCGCGTTGCGCTTCCAGGCCTTGTTGCGCCAGCCGCAAGGCTTCGCCGCGGTGCCGCGACGATTCGCTGTGAAGCCGCAACGTGTCCTGCACGCGCATCAGGGCCAGCATGCCGACCGACAGCACCAGGAATGCGATGAGTGCTTCGACCAGGCTGACGCCGCGGGCGCGCAGGCGCCGCCCGGCGCGCGCGGGCGGTGGGCGTCGTTCGCGCGGCTGCGTGGGCGGCGGCGGTGGGCGGGTCATGGGGCCACCTCGTTCCAGCTGCCGGGCAATACGGCGAAGCTGCCGGTGTTCCAGCGCAGCTTGTCGAGTGCGGCGCTGTCGAAGAAGAACTGCGGCGCGCTGTCGCTGTGCACGTCGGTCTGCGACCACGCGGCGCCGCGCAGGAAGGCGGATGTGTTCGCCTGGTTCCAGTGGAGTTCGTCGGCGTAGACGGCGCCGTGCAACTGCACCGGCCCGAGCAGCACGAGCTTGCCTGTGACGATCAACAGCAAAGGGGCGTCGGCGCTGCCCAGCTTCAAAGGGGCGGCGGCCGACAAGCCGTCGAGGGTGGCGTCGCCATCGATCCACACCATGCGGTTGCCGCGGCCGGCGATCGCGGATTGCAGTGCCGCGCCGCAGGGGCCGGCGCAGGACATGCGGTGCACGCTGCTTTGGGCGGGCCACCGTGCGGGGCCCATGCCCCAGAGCGCACTGAAGAGTTGGCTGGGCGCGAGCTGGGCCAGGTCGGCGTCGTTGGCGACTTGGGCCTGGCCGCCGGCCGCGCCTGCCACGGTGGTGACGCCGCCGGCCGCCGCCGACGACTGGATGCCGCCGCCCGCGTGCAAGGCCACGCCGCCGCCTTCGCCGTGGTGTGCGCCCAGGCCGGCGCCATTGATGCTACCGAGCGCGGTGAGCGGGGCCGCTGGCGGCGTGCGCAGGCCGCCGACCAGGGCGATCTGCACCTGTAGCCGGGTCTGCGCCTGGCCGGCCGGGGTGGTTTGCGCGATGGCCCAGCAGTCGGGTCCGGCCTGGCTGCAGCCTTTGGCGCGCAGCAGGGCCTGGCCGGGCTGCGGGTGGCTGGACAGTTGCACCACGAAGCCCGGCAGGGGCGTGTCGCCCGGTGGCAGGGGGACGCTGGCAGCCCCCTGCGAGGGGCAGTGGCAAGCCCAGCCGTTGCCGTCGCGCAGGCAGGCGGCGGTCAGGCCTGGCCTGGCGATTTGAAGGTGGGAGCCCGACGAGTAGGCGAGCTGCATGTCGCGCCAGGTTTTGCTGCCGCTGGGCGTGCTTGGGGTGCGGTCGACTTCGCAGGCGCTGTCGATGCGGTGGGGGCTGTTGAGCAATGCCAGCGC
>CBJNAE010000334.1:0-4805 GCA_966433995.1 uncultured Ideonella sp.
GCCGTGCGCGTCGTCTCGATGCCCAGCAACACCGTCTTCGACCGCCAGGACGCCGCCTACAAGAAAGCCGTTCTGCCCGCCGGGCTACCGCGCGTGGCGGTCGAGATGGGTGTCAGCGACGGCTGGTGGAAATACGGCGTCGCCGCGGTGGTGGGCATCGACACCTACGGCGAATCGGCCCCGGCGCCGGTGCTGTTCAAGCATTTCGGCTTCACGCCCGAGAACGTCGCCGCCACCGTCAAGGCGGTGTTGTCCGGCAAACGCTGACCTTCGCCAACCCCGTTTTTTTCACTTCAGGAGAGATCTCATGACCATCAAGATCGGCATCAACGGCTTCGGCCGCATCGGGCGCATGGTGTTCCGCGCCGCCGTCCAGAACTTCAAGGACATCGAAGTCGTCGGCATCAACGACCTGCTGGAACCCGACTACCTGGCCTACATGCTGAAGTACGACAGCGTGCACGGCCGCTTCAAGGGCGAAGTCGCCGTCGACGGCAACACCCTGATCGTCAACGGCAAGAAGATCCGCCTGACCGCGGTGAAGGACCCGTCCGAGCTGAAATGGGGCGAGGTCGGCGCCGACGTCGTCGTCGAGTCCACGGGCCTGTTCCTCACCAAGGAAACCGCCGAGAAGCACCTGGCCGCAGGCGCTAAGAAAGTCATCATGTCGGCGCCCAGCAAGGACGACACGCCGATGTTCGTCTACGGCGTGAACGACAAGACCTACGCCGGCCAGGCCGTCATCTCCAACGCCTCGTGCACCACCAACTGCCTGGCCCCGGTGGCCAAGGTGCTGAACGACACCTTCGGCATCAAGCGCGGCCTGATGACCACGGTGCACGCCGCCACCGCGACGCAGAAGACCGTCGACGGCCCGTCGAACAAGGACTGGCGCGGCGGCCGCGGCATCCTGGAGAACATCATCCCCAGCAGCACCGGCGCGGCCAAGGCCGTCGGCGTGGTCATTCCCGAGCTGAACAAGAAGCTCACCGGCATGGCCTTCCGCGTGCCCACCTCCGACGTGTCGGTCGTCGACCTGACCGTCGAGCTGAACAAGGAAGCCACCTACGAAGACATCTGCAAGGCCATGAAGGCCGCTTCGGAAGGCGCCATGAAGGGCGTGCTCGGCTACACCGAGGACAAGGTCGTCGCCACCGACTTCCGCGGCGAGTCCTGCACCTCGGTGTTCGACGCCGAGGCCGGCATCGCCCTGGACAAGACCTTCGTCAAGGTCGTTTCCTGGTACGACAACGAATGGGGCTACTCCAACAAAGTGCTGGAGATGGTCCAAGTCATCGCCAAGTAAAAAAGGACGCCCGCCGCGATGGCGGCGGCGGACCAACGGGGCGCTCAGGCGCCCCGTTCCTTTTCGGGCGCAGGAAAGAGAGCCGCCCGACGACACGGCACGGCACGCCGGCCCGGCGTTGCCATCGGTTACAGGCGCCGGCCGGCAAATCCCGTAGGGCGGGCCGCCCGCGCCGCCTAAACTCCCGGCATGCCGATCCGCCTGACTTCCTTTCCTGCCCGTGCGCTGCCTTGCGCCCTCGCCATCGCCCTGTCGTGGCCCGCCTTGCAAGGCTGCGCGCAGGCGCCGCGACCGCCCGCCGTCGAAATGCGGCTGCTGGTGAAAGCCGGCCCACGGACCGAGGGGCTGTCCGGCCAAGCCCTGGCGCAGCGCGCCGGCCAGGTCGCCCAACTGCCCGTACGCCACCTCTCGGCGCAAGGCGGCGGCTGGCATGCGCTGTCGCTGGGATGCGCCGAGTCGCCGTCCTGCGAGGCGGGCGCGCAGCGGCTGCGAGCGCATGGCGCGGACTTCCTGGCCGTCGAGGCCGACACCCGCCGTGGGCCCGCCGCACAGTCCAACCCGCAGAACAGCCGCTGACGGTAGCCGGCCCGCACGGCGACACCGACAAAACAGAACTGAACAGAATCCCCCGCACCGGCTACTCACTCCTTTTCACCCGCAACCCCTTCGAAAGACACACCATGCCCCACGACCGCATGCGTCAAAACCCGATGTCCCGACTGACCCGGACATGCGCCGCCCTCGCCGCCACGGCCCTGCTCGCCTTGGGCACCGGCCTGGGACCAGGGCCGGCCGCGGCCCAGCCTGCCCCCGCCACCGCAGCCACGGCCACGGCCACGGCCACGCCGGCCGCCCGGGTGATCGTGAAGTTCAAGGAGAACTCGTCGCTGCTGCGTCGGACCGCGCAGGCCAGCGCGAGCGGCGAAGAGGCACCCGAGGTCCGCGCGCGCACCCGGGCCGAGGCCCTGGGCGCCCGGCTCGGCCTGTCCCTGTCGGCCGGCTTGATGATTTCCGAGCGCAGCCAGGTGGTGCTGGCCCAGGGCTGGACTTCGGAGCAACTGGTGCAGCGCCTGTCGGTCGACCCCGACATCGAATACGCCGTGGTCGACCAGCGGCGCAAGGTCAACGCCGTGCCCAACGACCCGTTCTACCTCGCCGGCCCGCCGGTCTCCGGGCTGTCCGGCGGCCCGGTCTCGGGCCAGTGGTACCTGCGCGCGCCGACCACCGCGGCGCGTTCGGCCATCAACGCCGAAGCCGCCTGGGACATCACCACCGGCAGCAACAGTGTCGTGGTGGCGGTGCTCGACTCGGGCGTGCGCTTCGACCACCCCGACCTCAGGCGCGTCTCCGAAGGCGGCAACCTGCTGGACGGCTACGACTTCGTGACCAACAATTTCATCGGCAACGACAGCAACCCCGGACGCGACGCCGACCCCTCCGACCCCGGTGACGCGGTGACCGCGGCCGACGTGGCCAGCGCCGCCAACAACGTCGGCTGCGACATCTCGGAAGTCAGCAACAGCTCCTGGCACGGCACCCAGACCGCCGGGTTGGTCGGCGCCACGACCCACAACGGCATCGGCATCGCCAGCGTCGGCCGCACGGTCCGGGTGCTGCCGGTGCGCGTTCTGGGCCGCTGCGGCGGATTCGATTCGGACATCCTCGCAGGCATCCGCTGGGCGGCCGGCATCAGCGTGCCCGGCGTGCCGGACAACAACGGCGCCAACCGCGCCCGCGTGATCAACCTCAGCCTGGGCGGCCCCGGCGTTTGCACCGCCTACAACGACGCGGTGCGGGAGGTCAACGCCGCCGGCACGGTGGTGGTCGCCTCGGCGGGCAATTCGGCGGGGCAGGCGGTCAGCGTGCCCGCCAAATGCACCGGCGTGATCGGCGTGGCCGGGCTTCGCCACGTGGGCACCAAGGTGGGTTTCTCTGACCTCGGGCCCGAGATCAGCATCAGCGCGCCGGGCGGCAACTGCGTCAACACCGGCGCCAACGATGCCTGCCTCTACCCGATCATGAGCACCAGCAACAGCGGCACCATCGCACCGGTCGCCGGCGCCGCGGGCGCGATCTACACCGACGCCTTCAACCCGACGGTGGGCACCAGCTTCTCGTCGCCGCTGGTGGCCGGCACCGCGGCGCTCATGCTGTCGGTGCGGCCGACACTGACGCCCGACGAAGTGCGCTCCAAGCTGCGGGCCACCGCCCGGCCCTTCCCCACCAGCGGTTCGACCGCCGATGTGGTGCAGTGCAACACACTAACTTCCAACCACGGCGAAGAGTGCTACTGCAACACCGCCACCTGCGGCGCCGGCATGCTGGACGCCGCCGCGGCGGTGAACGCGGCCCTCGGCCTCCAGGCGGCCATCACCTTCGCGCCCGCTTCGCCGACGACGGGCCAAAGCGTCACCTTCGACGCCTCATCCAGCAGCGTCGGCAGCGGCCGCACGCTGCAGGGGTATAGCTGGTCCATCCTGAGCGGCGGCGGCACAGTGGCATCGGCGACGTCGGCCTCGAACGCGGCCCTCTTCGTTGTCAACACGGTGGGTACCGGCACCTTCACGGTGTCCGTCACGGTGACCGACAACACGGGCGCAACCACCACCGCCTACCAGGGCGTGACCGTGTCGGCGCCCAGCTCGCCGCCGCCCAGCTCGGGCGGCGGCGGCGCGACCACCAGCCTCTACGGGCTGCTCGGGCTCGCGCTGGCGGCCTTGATGCTGGGCCGCGCGCGCCGTAGCCAAGCGGCGGGCTGAGCCCTTTCCACCGACGATGAAACGGCCGGCACATGCCGGTCGTTTTTTTACCTGTCGCATCCGTCGTGCCGCCCCCGGCCGCGCATCACGGCGCCTTATGGATGCGCTTGAATTTGTGATGGCCGGCCCAGGGCGCGGGCTCCTACATTGGCATCGACAAAGGTGACGCTTCCGGAAGACCCGTGACGACGGAAAGACGCGCCGCCCGCCACGCCAACGGAGACACCGCAATGCCATCGACCCCATCCTTGCGCCCCAGCACCGACCGCCCTGCGGGCCAGTCCGGCGACGAACGCCGCGCGCCGGCGCCGTCACCCACAGGCATCATCGGCGTGCTGGGCGGCATGGGGCCGCTGGCCACGGTGGATTTCATGCAGAAGATGCTGCAGGCCACGCCCGTCCGGCACGACCAGGAGCACATGCCGGTGCTGGTCAGCAGCCTGCCGCAGATCCCCGACCGCACCCGCGCCTACCGCGGCGAAGGGCCGTCGCCGGTGCAGGCCATGCTGGACAGCGGGCGCCGCCTGGTCGCCGGCGGCGCGGGGCTGGTCGTCGTGCCCTGCAACACCGCCCACCTGTGGTTCGACGAACTGCAGGACGGCCTGGGCCTGCCGATGCTGCACATCGTGGACGCCGCCCTGGCCGAGGTGCAGGCGCAAGCGCAGCAGGGGGACCGTGAAATCCGTGTCGGCCTGCTGGGCACCGACGCCACGCTGGCGTCGGGCCTGTACGTGAACCGC
>CBJNAE010000335.1:0-4786 GCA_966433995.1 uncultured Ideonella sp.
CAGCACGCCTTCGGCGAACTGGTGAACAACGCCATCGACCACAGCGGCGGCACCCAGGTGACCGTGTCGATGCGCCAGACCCCTTCCCACCTGCAATTGCTGGTGTCGGACGACGGGCGCGGCCTGTTCGACAAGGTGCATGAAGCGTTCGCGCTGGACGACCCCCAGTTGGCCATGCTCGAACTGAGCAAGGGCAAGCTCACCTCGCAGCCCGACCGCCACACCGGCCGCGGCCTGTTCTTCACTTCCAAGCTGGCCGACGTCTTCGACCTGCACGCCAACGAACTGGCCTTCCAGCGCCGGGGCTGGGACGAGCGCGGCTGGCGGCCAGGCCGCGCCATCAAGCGCCAGGGCACATCCATCTACGCCGCCTTCCCGCTCGACATCCAGCTCACTCTGGAGTCGGTGATGCGAACCTTCAGCCTCACCGGCGAAGGCCTGCGCTTCGAGCGCACCGTGGTGCCGCTGCGGTTGCTGGCCACCGAGCAGTCCGGCCTGGATTCGCGCGCCCAGGCCCGCCGGGTGGCCTCGCGGCTGAACCTGTTCCGCCGCGCCGAAGTCGATTTCAACGGCATCAACGAAATCGGCCACAGCTTCGCCGACGAACTGTTCCGCGTGATGTCCGCCCAGATCCCCGACCTGGACCTGGTGCCGATCAACATGACGCCCGCGGTGAAGGAAATGGTGGAGAGCGTCAAACCCTGACCCGCGCGCCCGTGGCGGCGACAGCAACATGAAAAAAGCGCGGCCTGGCCGCGCTTTTTCTCTACGGGAAGCGGGGCTCCCGCCGTCGCCCGGCCTCAACGCACCTGGCAGACCTTGAGCATGTTGGTGCCGCCCGGGTGGCCCATCGGCTCGCCACAGGTGATGGCGTAGGTGTCGCCCGGCTTGAGCGCGCCGCGGGCCACCAGCAGCGCCTCGGCCTGGGCCAGCGCCTGGTCGCGCTCCTCGCAGTTGGGCATGAGCAGCGGCATCACGTTGCGGTACAGCGCCATCTTGCGCTGGCTCTTGAGCTGCGACGTCAGCCCGAAGATCGGCACGTGGATCTTCTGCCGGCTCATCCACAGCGCGGTCGAGCCCGACTCGGTCAGCGCCAGGATCGCCTTGCAGCCGAGGTGGTAGGCGGTGAAGAGCGCGCCCATCGCGATCGACTGGTCGATGCGGCCGAAGGTCTTGTTGGTGAAGCCGGCGTCGAGCGAGATCTCCTCGGCGCTTTCGGCCTCCACGCAGATGCTGGCCATCATCTCCACCGTCTCGACCGGGTATTTGCCGGCCGCGGTCTCGGCGCTGAGCATCACCGCGTCGGTGCCGTCCAGCACGGCGTTGGCCACATCGCTCACCTCGGCCCGGGTGGGCACAGGGTTGACGATCATGCTCTCCATCATCTGCGTGGCGGTGATGACGACGCGATCCAGCTCGCGCGCCAGGCGGATCATCCGCTTCTGCAGCGCCGGCACCACCGCGTTGCCCACCTCCACCGCCAGGTCGCCGCGCGCGACCATGATGCCGTCGCTGGCTTTGACGATGGACTCGAGCACGGGGATGGCCTCGCTGCGTTCGATCTTGGCGATCAGCGCCGGCTTGTGCCGCCAGGGCTCGCCAGCGACGTTGGCCAGTTGGCGCGCCATCTCCATGTCGGTGGCGTTTTTCGGGAAACTCACCGCGAGGTATTCGCACTGGAAGCTCATCGCGGTCTTGATGTCCTCCATGTCCTTGGACGTCAGCGCCGGCGCGGTCAACCCCCCGCCGGCCTTGTTGATGCCCTTGTTGTTGGACAGCTCACCGCCGACGATGACGGTGGTGTGCACCTGTTCGCCCCTGACCTCGTCGACGACCAGTTTCAGCAGGCCATCGTTGAGCAGCAGCGTGTCCCCGGGGCGCACGTCGCGCGGCAGCTCCTTGTAGTCCAGGCCGACGCGGTCGTTGTTGCCCAGCTCGCTGCTGCCACCGTCGAGGATGAAGCTTTGGCCGGGCACCAGCTCGGTCTTGCCGCCCTCGAACTTGCCGACGCGGATCTTCGGGCCCTGCAGGTCGGCCATGATGGCCACTTCCTTGCCGGCCCGGGCAGCGGCTTCGCGGACAAGCGCAGCCCGGTCGATGTGATCCTGCGCCTTGCCGTGGGAGAAATTCAGCCTCACCACGTCGACGCCGGCGCGGATCATGCGCTCCAGCACTTCAGGCGAACTCGACGCGGGGCCGAGGGTGGCGACAATCTTGGTGGCGCGTTGCATGGGCGGTCTCCGGGGGATCAGCAGGACTTTCGGTTGGCCCCGCGGACGGCGTCGTTGGGCGCCATGCCCGGGGTCCGCGGCCCCCGCCAGCCGGCGAGGCGCCGCGGTGGAACCACGCGACGATCAACCCGCCGCGCGTTTTTGCAGGATGTCGAAGGCCGGCAGCGTCTTGCCTTCCAGGATCTCCAGGAAAGCGCCGCCGCCGGTCGAGATGTAGCCGACGTCCTTCTCGATGCCGTACTTGGCGATCGCGGCCAGGGTGTCGCCCCCGCCGGCGATGCTGAACGCGGAGGAATGGGCGATGGCGGCGGCCAGCATGCGGGTGCCGCCGGCGAAAGAATCGACTTCGAACACGCCCAATGGGCCGTTCCAGACCACGGTGCCGGCCTGGACGATCAAGTCGACGATGCGGGCAGAGGTGAGCGGCCCCACGTCGAGGATCATGTCGTCGGCGCGCACTTCGGTGGCGGCCACGCGGCGCGGCTGGGCTTCGGCCAGGAATCGGCCGAACTCCTTGGACAGGTCGAGCCCCGCGGGCACCTGGGCCACCACGACATCGGTCGGGATCGGCACGGCCGCGCCGCGCGCCTTCATCGCCTCGATCACGGCCTTGGCGTCGCCGACGAGGTCGGGCTCGGCCAGCGATTTGCCGATGGGCAGCCCCGCCGCCAGCATGAAGGTGTTGGCGATGCCGCCGCCGACGATCAATTGGTCGACCTTCTCGGCCAGCGCCTTCAGGATGGTGAGCTTGGTGCTGACCTTGCTGCCGGCCACGATGGCCACGAGCGGCCGCTTGGGCGACGTCAGCGCCTGGGTGATGGCGTCGATCTCGGCGGCCAGCAGCGGGCCGGCGCAGGCCACTTTGGCGAACTGGGCGATGCCGTGGGTCGTCGCCTCGGCGCGGTGGGCGGTGCCGAAGGCGTCGTTCACGTAGATGTCGCACAGCGCCGCCATCTTGCGGGCGAGCTGCTCGTCGTTCTTCTTCTCGCCCTTGTTGACGCGGCAGTTCTCGAGCAGCACCACTTCGCCGGGTGCGACTTGCACGCCGTCCACCCAGCTCGCCACCAGGCGGACCGGCTTGCCCAGCAATTCGGACATGCGTTCGGCGACGGGCGCGAGGGAGTCTTCGGGCTTGAATTCGCCTTCGGTGGGACGCCCCAGGTGGGAGGTCACCATCACGGCGGCCCCGGCCTTCAAGGCCGTCTCGATGCAGGGGATCGAAGCTCGGATGCGGGTGTCTTCGGTGATGCGGCCGGCGTCGTCTTGCGGCACATTGAGGTCGGCGCGGATGAAAACCCGTTGGCCGGCGACGTGGCCTTGGGCCACCAGGTCTTGGAATCGGATGACGTTCATGGGGGGCTTCAGAGAGTGGACGGATTCTAGGGACTGGAGGCGCCGGTCAAGCGGTCCGGCGGTTACCAAACGGTTCCCAATCCGCTATTGGACAACAGGAAGCCCGCCCAACCGGCGGCTTGCGCGGATTTACCAGCCCAGCCCCACCCTCAGCGGCAGGAAAACCGCCATGCCGGCCAGGATCGTGCCCAGCAGGCCGCGCCGCCACAGGAAGTAGGCCACCGACGCCAAGGCGCCGAAGAGGCGCGCGTCCTGCCATGTGGAGATGAATTGCCCGTTCGTCAGGAACAACTCGGGCGCCACGACGGCGGCCAAGGCCGCCAGGGGCGCATAGCGCAAGCCGCGCTGCGCCCAGGAAGGCAGGACCCACTCGCGTTCGGAGATCAGGAAGAACCCACGCGTCAGCACCGAGATAACGGCCAGGCCGACGATGGTGATGACGGTCTCGAGCGGACTCATGCACGCGCCCCTTCGCGGCGCACCGCGCGGTCGATACCCGGCCCCTGTACGGGACGGGAAAACAGCTGGCGAAGCCGGCGTCCGGCATCGCCGCCGCCGTCGATCATCAGGCCCACACAGACCGCCGCGGCGATCGCCACCACGATGTGCAGCTTGAAAGGCAGCGCGAACGCGGCGATGGCGGCGCAGCCCGCCACCACGGCGGCAAAGGCCGTGGCCTTGTCGGACAGCAGCGCGCACACCAGCCCCAGCAGCGCCAGCACGCCGGCGAACCCCAGGCCCCATTGCATCGGCACCACATCGGCCAGCAGGATGCCGATGACCGACGGCACCTGCCAGGCCAGCCAGTTGAAGCCGCTGCCGCCCAGGAAATATTCGATCTGCGCCTCGTCCTGCCGCGGTTCGGAGAAACGCTTCATGAACAACACGTAGTTCAGGTCGCCCGCCACATACCCCAGCGCCAGGCGTTTGCCCAGGGGCAGGTGGATGAAGTAAGGCCGCCACTGGGCGCTGAAGATCACGAAGCGCAGGTTGATGCAGAAGGCGGTGGCCCACACCACCCAGATGGGCGCGCCCGAGGCGATCAGCGGCATGGCAGCCAGCTGGGCGCTGCCGGCGAAGACCAGGAAGGTCATCAACAGGGCCAGGGGCACCGACAACCCGCTGTTGACCATGGCCACGCCGGTCACCAGGCCCCAGGCCGCGATGCCCAGGCTGACGGCGGCCATGTCGCGCGCGCCGGC
>CBJNAE010000336.1:0-4763 GCA_966433995.1 uncultured Ideonella sp.
TCGCAGCTGTTGCGCACCAGGTGGGTCAGCGGGTCGGTGATCTTCTCGACCAGGCCCTTGTCCAGCTCGGTGGCTTCGCCCTGCGTGACGAACTCGACCTTCTTGCCCAGTTTCGCTGCCAGGTCGCGCAGCATGCGCGGGAAGCGGCTGAAGACCATGGACATCGGGATCATGCGGATCGACATCACCGACTCTTGCAGGTCGCGGGTGTTGCGGTCCAGGTCCGCCAGGCCCGCCACCAGCTGCTGGTACAGGCCGGTGTCGATGTTCTTGCTGTTCTGCGCCAGCATCGCCTGGGTGATCACCAGTTCGCCGACGAGGTTGATGAGCTGGTCCACCTTCTCGACCGAGACGCGCAGCGTGGCGGCCTCGGGGGCGGCGGCGGCCTTCTCGGCGCGCGGCTTGGCGGCGGCCACCGGCGTCGCGGGCCGTGCCGGGGCGGCTTCGGTCGCGCTGGCTTCGGCGGCGCCGGCCGCGGCGCCGCCGGGGGCGCCCGGGGCGTCCTCGAAGAAGCCGTAGCCGAGTTCGGCCTTCTCTTCGGCCGTTTCGACCGGCGCGCCGGGCGCGCCCTCGTGGAAACCGAAGCCGGTGCTCATCGGCAGCAAGGCCACCTGTTCGCGCGCCACGTGGAATGTGAACAGGTCCAGCAGGTCGGCGTCGGTGCTGTTGGTGATGATCTTGAAGCGGCGCATGCCGTCGGTGGACTGGCCGCCGTCCAGGGGTTCGATCGTGCCCAGGTCGACGATCTCCTTGAAGAGTTCGACGAGGTTGTCCGCCAGCGTGATGTCCTGCAGCGGGCCGACGCGCAGTTCGAGGGCGCGGGCGTGGTTGCTTTCCGGCACGGACGGTGCGGGGGCGCGGGCGGGCGCCGGCGCGGCGGCGACGGGCGCTGGGGCGGGTGCGGGCGCCGCCTTGGGCGGCGGGTTGTCGCCGGCCACCATGGCGCGGATGCTGAACAGCAGCTCGGTCGTGTCGATCTCGGGGCCGGCGCCGCCTTCCTGGTGGCGCGCGAGCTGGGCGCGCAGCGCGTCGCCCGACTGCAGCAGCACGTCGACCATCGGCGCCGTCGGCTGCAGCTCGTGGCGGCGCAGCTTGTCCAGCAGCGTCTCCATCTGGTGGGTCAGCTCGGCGACGTCGTTGAAACCGAAGGTGGCGGCGCCGCCTTTCACGGAGTGCGCGCAGCGGAAGATGGAGTTCAGCTCCTCGTCGTCCGCGGCTTCGATGTCGATCTCGAGCAGCTGCTGCTCCATGCGGTCCAGGTTCTCGCCGGCTTCCTCGAAGAAGACTTGGTAGAACTGGCTCAGATCGATGCCCGCGCTGAGGTTTGAACCTTCAGACGTCATGTCGCCCATGGCGCTCTCCTGTGTGCTTGCTGGTATTTCGTGCGGGGCTGGTCGGCCGCGATGACGTCGAGGTCATCCCCGCTAATTCCGAAGCGGCGCCGGTTCAGCGCACCACTTTTTTGATGACTTCGAGCAGCTTGGCCGGGTCGAAAGGCTTGACCAGCCAGCCGGTGGCGCCCGCCGCGCGGCCCGCCAGCTTCATCTGGTCACTGGACTCGGTGGTCAGGATCAGGATCGGCGTGGCCTTGAACTTCGGGTTGTCCCGCAGTTTCTTGGTCAGGCTGATGCCGTCCATGCGCGGCATGTTCTGGTCGGTGAGCACCAGGTCGAAATCGCGGCTGGAGGATTTCTCCCAGGCGTCCTGACCGTCGACCGCCTCCACCACGTTGTAGCCCGCGCTCTTGAGCGTGAAGGTGACCATTTGACGCATGGAGGCTGAGTCGTCCACAGCGAGGATTGAATGCATAACGTTCTCCGGGGTCTCGATGGATTTGAAAGATTTGTCGTGGTGGGGCAGGACTGCGGGGTCAGAACAACTCGATGGATCCGACGTCCATCTCGGCTTGGGTCACGGGGTTGGGGCGCAGCGGCGGCATCTCCACCACCGCTTCGCCTTCTTCGTCGTCGCCAAAGGTTTCCCGCGCCAGCGTGTCGGCGCAGCTGCGCAGGCGCTTGTTGGTGTGCTCGATCAGCTGCGACGCCATGTCCTGGAACTGCAGCGCGGTCACCGCGGTGCCCAGGTACTGGATCGCCCGGTTCGCCTCGGCCTCGCTGCCGGCGTCCTGGGCGCTGAGCTTCTGGATCTGCTCGCTGGCCCCTTGGAACCCGGCGAACAGCACCACGCAGGCATCGGACAGCAGGGTCTGCAGGCGCTCCAGGTCGTTGGTCGCCGTCATCAGGTGGTCCTGCAGATCCGCGGCCGCCTGCAAAGGCAGGAAACCTGCTTCAATCGGGGCGGGGGCTTCGTTCATTAACGTTGTGCTCCACGAGATTCAAATGGGTCGTAGCAAGCGGTGGGATCGCATGCGGACCTCGCAGCACACCCGGTTCTCTTGCCCATGTGAGGCATTTTCGGCAGCTGGCCCTGCAACATTAGGCCGATCACGGGGAAAAAGACAGCCCAATTCGCGGGATTAGTCACCCCTTCTGGCCCGCGGGCGCAGTCACGGCATACTTCGCGCATGAATGTCCCCGCCCCTGAGCGCCTGCGCCTGCTGCACCTGGAAGACTCGGAGCTCGACCACGAACTGATGCTGGCCCACATGCACCGCGCCGGCGTGCAGCTGGATTTCAAGCGGATCGACACGGAAGCGGAATTCCTTCACGCCCTGGACCAGGACTGGGACGTCATCCTTTCCGACTTCAACCTTCCGGGTTTCTCCGGATTGGTGGCGCTGGACCTGCTCAAGGTCAGCGGCAAGGACATCCCTTTCATCCTGGTGTCCGGCGAGATCGGCGAAGAAACCGCCGTCGAGGCGATGCGCAACGGCGCCAGCGACTATTTATTGAAGAACAACCTCGCCCGGCTTGCGCCCGCCGTGCTGCACGCGGTGGAGGCCCGCCGCACCCGCCAGGCCCGGCAGCAGGCCGACTTGGAACTCGGCGCTTCGAAGCAGCGCCTGCATGAACTGGCACAGCACTTGCAGACCAGCATCGAGCAAGAGCGGGCGGCCATTTCCCGCGAGATCCATGACGATGTCGGCGGTTCGCTGACTGCGCTGAAGTTCGACCTGGCCTGGATGCTGCGCCGCAGCAACGACCCCGAGATGCTCGCCCGGGTGAACTCGGCGCTGGAGACCGTGACGTCGGCGATCGACGCCAGCCAGCGCATCATGCACAACTTGCGCCCGGCCATCCTCGAACAGGGCCTGGTGGCCGCGTTGCAATGGATGGCCACCCGCTTCGAGCCGCGCACCGGCGTGGCCTGCGTGCTGCGCCTGCCCGCCCACATGCCCGAACTGCCCGCCGGCGTGCCGCTGGTGGCCTACCGCATCGCCCAGGAGGCGCTCACCAACGTCTCCAAGCACGCCCAGGCCACCAAGGTGGAGCTCGACCTGTCGCTGGCCGGCGGCGTGCTGTCTCTGGAGATCAGCGACAACGGCCGCGGCCTGAGCCCGGCCGACCTGGAGAAGGCCAAGTCCTTCGGCATCCGCGGCCTGCACGAGCGGGCGCGCACTGTCGGCGGCTGGGTCGACCTCAGCAGCCACACCCAGGGCCCCAACCAGGGCACCACGCTGATCCTTTCAGTGCCGCTGCAGAACAGCCTGGCTTCGCCGTCGCGCCATGCCTCGGGACAGGTATCGTCCCCGACGCCGCTCGACGACGGCGACGGCGACCCGACCAGCTGGGGGAGTTTGTAGACACCATGATCAAAGTCATCCTTTGCGACGACCACGCCCTCATCCGCCGGGGCATCCGCGACACGCTGTCCGACGCGCCCGACATCGAGGTGGTCGGGGAGGCCGGCGACTACGGCGAACTGCGGGGCCTGATGCGCGAGCTGGAGGCCAAGGGCGGGGGCTGCGACGTGCTGGTGCTGGACATCAACATGCCCGGCCGCAGCGGCCTGGACGTGCTGCACGTGCTGAAGGACGAGGGCGCCACGATGAAGGTGCTCGTGGTCTCGATGTACCCCGAGGAGCAGTACGCCATCCGGGCACTGCGCGCCGGCGCTTTCGGCTACGTCAACAAGGGCGGCGACCCGGCGCTGCTGGTCACGGCGGTGCGCACCGTGTCGCAGGGCCGCAAATACGTCACGCCGGAGATCGCCCAGATGCTGGTGGAGAGCCTGACCACGCCGATCACCGAGAACGCCCACGAGAAGCTCTCCGACCGCGAGCTGCAGACGCTGGTGATGATCGCCTCGGGCAAGCGCCTGTCGGACATCGCCGAAGAGCTGATGCTCTCGCCCAAGACCGTCAGCGTCTACCGCGCTCGGGTGCTGGAGAAGCTCGGGTTGTCGAACAACTCGGAGATGACGGTCTACGCGATCCGGCACGGGCTGGTGGGCGAGTGAAGCCGCATGGCCGGGGCGCCGGGGCGCCGGGGCCCGGGTGTTTGCGCTTCGCCACGGATGCGGGCCGCGAGGCCGCCGCGGGCGCCGGGCCTGCGCATAATCGTCCGACACCGCGGACGACGCGGGCAACCCGACGCGACAGGAGAACCGCCCCATGAGCATGCAAGAGCTGCAGATCGACCTGGAGTTCAGCCCCGAGGACCAAGCCTGGATGCGCCGCAGCGGCCTGCAGGCGCCCAAGTTCTGGAAGAACCATTCGGCCGCGCCGCTCGTCGGCGACGTGCTGCGCATCGGCGGCCGGCAGTTCGTCATCCGCGCCCGGGTCTGGGACCACGACGACGTGCTCCCCCACCTCAGGCTCTTCCTCAGCGACGCCCAGGCGCCGAGCGACACGACGTTCGGTT
>CBJNAE010000337.1:0-4756 GCA_966433995.1 uncultured Ideonella sp.
ACCTCGATCGCCAGCTTGCGCAACTCGCGCACGGCGGCCTGGCTCAGCCGCTCGGGCAGCTGCGACAGTACGCGCGGCGCGGCTTCGATCAGCACGATCTGCAGGTCTTTCTCGGGGTGGATGTTGTCGAAGCCGAAGCTGGCCAGAACGCGGGCCGAGGCATGCAGCTCGGCGGCCAGCTCGACGCCGGTGGCGCCGGCGCCGACGATGGCCACGGTGAGCCGGCCGGTGCCGGCGCCGCGCGGCACGCTTTGTGCGCGGATGCAGGCGTTGATCAGCCGGTGGTTGAAGTTCTTGGCGGCCTGGGGGCTGTCGAGCTTGATGGTGTGCTCGGCCGCGCCGAGCGTGCCGAAGTCGTTGGTCTGGCTGCCGACGGCGATCACCAGGGTGTCGTATTCCAGGGTCTGCGCCGGCGTGATCTCGCGGCCCGCCTCGTCGAAGCTCGCGGCGAGCTGGACGGTCTTGGCGCGGCGGTCGATGCCTTGCAGGCTGCCGAGCCGGAACTTGAAGTGGTTCCAGCGCGCCTGGGCGAGGTATTCGATCTCTTCCGCGTGGGTGTCGAAGCTGCCCGCGGCCAGCTGGTGCAGCAGCGGCTTCCAGACATGGGTGCGCGCGGCGTCGACCAGGGTGATCTCGGCCAGGCCGCGGCGGCCCCAGCGCTTGCCCAGTTGCGTTGCCAGGGCCAGGCCGCCGGCGCCTCCTCCAACGATCACGATGCGGTGCATGTCTTGGGAATCCTCGTGTTTGTCCGTCTGTTCTTCGCGCGGGCGGGGACGCGGCCGCATCCCGCGCAGGCAATGTACCTGCTGTCAGTTACCCGTGTAGACCGGCGTCGGCGGCAGCGGCGTGATGAAGGAGGGCCGCTTGGCCGGACCGAAGGGCGCGGCCACCGCGGCGTCGCTGGCGGCCGGGGGCATTCCGGGGGCGGGAAACGGGGTGGCCGGGTCGCCGGGCGCAACGGGCGCTGGGTCGTCCAGGCCGATCCGGCGCACGCCGCCGCCCTCCGCCCATTCCTCGTAGACCCATTCGCCGGCACCGAACACGCCTTGCCGCTGCGCGACGCCGTCGGGCGCCGGGTCGGCGGCGACCGGCTCGTCGCGCAGCACCGCCTTCATGTAGGCGATCCAGGCCGGCAGCGCCAGGCTGGCGCCCGAGGCGCGGCCGCCGAGGCTGCGCGGCTCGTCGTGGCCCATCCACATCACGGCCACCACGCTTGGCTGGAAGCCGGCGAACCAGACGTCGGCGGCCGCGTCGGTGGTGCCGGTCTTGCCGTACAGGTCGTCGCGCTGCAGCGCCTGGTGGGCGCGCGCGGCGGTGCCGGTGTGGGTCGCCTCCTGCAGCAATTGGCGGGTGAGGAAGGTGTTGCGCTCGGGGACCGCGCGTTTGGCGGGGTCGAATTGCGGCGGGGGCGGCGCTTCGAACAGCACCTGCCCCTGCGCGTCGGTGATGCGTTCGATCACCACCGGCTCGACACGGTAGCCGCCGTTGGCCAGCACCGCGTAGGCGCCTGCCAGTTGCATCGGCGTGGTGCTGCCGGTGCCCAGCGCCAGGCTGAGGTTGTCGGGCTGGCGGTCGGCGTCGAAGCCGAAATGGGTCAGCCATTCGCGTGCCACACCCACACCCACATGCTGCAGCAGCCGCAGGCTGACGAGGTTCTTCGACTGCGCCAGGCCCCGCCGCACGGTGATCGGGCCTTCGAACTGGCCGTCGGCGTTGCTGGGGTTCCAGGCCTGGGCGTCGGCTTCCGACAAGTTGGCGGGGTTCTCCAGCGGCGCGTCGTTCACCAGCGTGTCGGGCATCACGCCGTGCTCGAAGGCGGCGGAGTAGATGAAGGGCTTGATCGTCGAGCCCGGCTGGCGCCAGGCCTGGGTCGCGTGGTTGAAGGGCTGGCGCGCGAAGTCGAAGCTGCCCACCAGCGCGCGCACCCGGCCGGTCGCCGGGTCGAGCGAGACGAAGGCGCCCTGGGCCTTGGGCAGCTGGGTGACCGTCCAGGTCGCCTTGGCGCCCTCGCCCTGCTGCATGACGCGGATCACCGCGCCGCGCCGCAGCGCCAGGTGGCCCTTGGCTTGCGCCGCCAGTGCCGGCTGCACCCAGCGCAGGCCTTCGCCGGTGATGGTCACCGTCTCGCCGCTGGCCAGCTGTGCCACCACTTCCTTCGGGTGGGCGCGCAGCACCAGGGCCAGGCGGAGCACATCGTCGTCGCGCAGGTCTTTCAAAGCCTCCGCGGCCAGGTTCTCCGCCTTGCCGGGGTCGTCGGGCAGATTCTCGAAATCCTCCGGGCCGCGCCAGGGCTGCTGGCGGTCCTGGGCGAGCAGCGCGCTGCGCACCGCGGCCCAGGCTGCTTGCTGGTCGGTGGAGACCAGGGACGTGGTGACTTTCAGCCCGCGGGTGTAGGCCTCCTGGCCGTAGCGCTCGTAGACCATCTTGCGCGCCATCTCGGCCACGTGCTCGGCGCGGATCTGGGGCCCTGCGGCCGGCGAATGGGCCGCGGCGGCGAGCGGCTTGGCGCTGTTGGCTTCTTCGCGCGCCGCCGCCCATTGCGCCGGGGTGATGTAGCCGACGTCGCGCATGCGCATCAGCACCACCATCTGCCGCTGGCGGGCGCGTTGCGGGTTGGCGATGGGGTTGGCGAAAGACGGGTTCTGCGGCAGCCCGGCCAGCATCGCGGTCTCGGCGACCGACAGCTCGTCCATCGTCTTGCCGTAATACACCTGGGCGGCCGCGCCGAAACCGTAGGCGCGGTTGCCGAGGTAGATCTGGTTCATGTAGAGCTCCAGGATCTCGTCTTTGCCCAGCTCGCGTTCCATGCGCCAGGCCAGCAGCGCCTCCTTCAGCTTGCGCTCCAGCGTGCGGCGCGACGACAGGAAGAAGTTGCGCGCCACCTGCTGGGTGATGGTGGAGGCGCCCTGGGGCCGCCCGCCGGTGAGGTTGGCCAGCACCGCTCGGGTCACGCCGATCCAGTCGATGCCGCGGTGCTCGCGGAAGCGGGCGTCCTCGATCGCCAGCACCGCGTCCTGCAGGCCGCGCGGGATGTCGCCGATCGGCGTGAAGATGCGGCGCTCGGAACCGAACTGGGCCAGCTCGACGCCGTCGCTGCTGAGCACCTGCAGGTGCTGGCGCGGCTGGTAGTTGGTGACCCGGTCCAGCGGCGGCAGCGAAGGCCACAGCCAGGCGATGGCCAGCAGAAGCGCCAGCGTCGCGGCGGCCAGGCCGGCGAGCCCGGCGACGCCGGCCCACCGCATCCCTCGGCGCACCGGCTGCGGCAGCCGCCCCCAGGGGGCGGACATGGCCTGGCGCAGGCGGGCGAGGGCGCCACGCAGGGCGGAGGGGGATTTCATCGGCGGCCTGGTCATCGACAACTGCGACTTCTCTGGGGGTGGGGCGCGGCGCCCAGCGGGCGCCAGGAGGGGATTATCGGCAGTCGCGGAACGGGACGTTTCCGGGCGCCGGGCGGCGGCGGCGGTTTTTACGCCCGGTCACCGATTGCGGCAAACTCCACTCCCTTTCGCGGCGGCCGGAGGCCTCGGCCGCCGCCGCCCCATCCGGAGAGCCCCATGGAACTGAGAACCCTCGGCACCAGCGATTTGAAAGTGACGCCCATCTGCCTGGGCACCATGACCTTCGGGGAGCAGGTGGGCCTGGAAGCGGCCCACACCCTGCTCGACCAGGCCCTGGCCGGCGGCGTGAATTTCATCGACACCGCGGAGATGTATTCGGTGCCCGCCCGCGCCGAGACCTTCGGCGCCACCGAGGCCATCATCGGCCAGTGGTTCGCCGCCCGGCCGGGTGCCCGCGCCAAGGTGGTGCTGGCCACCAAGGTGGCCGGCCCCTCGCGCAACATGGGCTGGATCCGCAACGGCGCCACCGACCTGAAGCCGGCCGACATCCTGCAGGCCTGCGACGACAGCCTGCGCCGCCTGCGGACGGACGTCATCGACCTCTACCAGATCCACTGGCCCAACCGCAACGCCCCGGCCTTCGGCGCGCTGTATTTCGACCCGGCGGCCGACCGCGAATTCACCTCCATCCACGACCAGCTGCGGGCGATGGCCCAGTTGGTCAAGGCCGGCAAGGTGCGCCACATCGGCCTGTCCAACGAGACGCCCTGGGGCGTTTCCGAATTCAAACGCCTGGCCCGCGAGCACGGCCTGCCCCAGGTGGCCACCGTGCAGAACCCCTACGCGCTGACCAGCCGCGCGGTCGACAACGGCCTGGACGAGACGCTGCACCGCGAGAACGTCTCGCTGCTGGCCTATTCGCCGCTGGCCTTCGGCGCGCTGACCGGCAAATACGACGAGGCCGGCTTCCATTCGCCCGACATCAAACCCGGCCGCATCGCGCTGTTCGACAGCATGAAGGCGCAGCGCTGGGCCCGGCCCGAGGCGCTGGAGGCCGCCCGGCTCTACAACCAGCTGGCCCGGCGCCACGGCCTGTCGCCCACGGCGATGGCGCTGGCCTTCTGCTACCACTCGCGGCGCGTGGCCAGCACCATCATCGGCGTCACCACGTCCGCCCAGCTAGACGAAAACCTTCGGGCGTGGGACACCCGGCTGTCGCCCGAACTGCTGGCCGAGATCGACGCCATCCGCTGGCGCCACCGCGACCCGGCGCAATGACGCCCGTTTGACCGCCACCGACCCGCCATGGCCCGCAAAGACCACGCCAGCGAGACGCCCGCCACCCAGATGCTCAAGCGGCACGGCGTCGAATACACCGAGCACCTCTACGACTACGTCGAGCACGGCGGCACGGCCGA
>CBJNAE010000338.1:0-4730 GCA_966433995.1 uncultured Ideonella sp.
CACCACCCGCGCCGGCATGCTGACCAACCCGCTGCGCGACCGCTTCGGCATCGTCTCGCGGCTGGAGTTCTACACGCCGCAGGAGCTGGCCCGCATCGTCCACCGCTCGGCCCAGCTGCTGAATGTGCCGACCGACGAGGAAGGCGCCTTCGAGATCGCCCGCCGCTCGCGCGGCACGCCGCGCATCGCCAACCGGCTGCTGCGCCGGGTGCGCGACTACGCCGACGTCAAGTCCGACGGCCGCATCGCCAAGGCCGTGGCCGACAAGGCCCTGGCCATGCTAGACGTCGACCCGCAGGGCTTCGACCTGATGGACCGCAAGCTGCTGGAGGCGGTGGTGCACCGCTTCGACGGCGGCCCGGTCGGCCTGGACAACGTCGCCGCCGCGATCGGCGAAGAGCCGGGCACGATCGAGGACGTGATCGAGCCCTACCTGATCCAGCAGGGTTTCCTGCAGCGCACGCCGCGCGGCCGCATCGCCACGCTGGCGGCCTTCCGCCACCTCGGCGTGGCGCCGCCGCAGGGGCACATGAGCCTGGGCGGCGACCTGTTCGACAGCTGAGCGTGCAAGGCCTCCCTAGTCCAGTGAAACGGAGAAATCGGATTCCGATTTCTCCGTTTCACTGGACTAGACAAGGCTGCGCCTTGTAGGAGCGGCTTCAGCCGCGATCTCGGTGCGCCGCTTCGCGGCTGAAGCCGCTCCTACAGGACTGCCCACGCGCCAGCCTCCGGGCTGGTTCGCCGATCGGCCCCATGACGGCCGCCAAAACGTGATCCAGTTCCGCTGCGCCGGAAATTACCGCCTTTTCCCGGTTTATCCGGGCGCCGACCGCCTCAAGTCCCGTTTTGGGGCGCCGAAGATGCAGGGGAAGGCGGCCCCGAAGCCCACCGATCAGGGTGAGTCGGGCAGGGCCGGTGCCTCGAAAGGAGTCTGTATGAACCTTGAAGACGTCATGGTCGCGGTCGCCGACCAGCTCAACATCGACGAAGCGTTCTTCGACTCGCCTGAATCGCAGAGCCATTTGCTGTCCATCCTGCTCAAGGACCGGAAGCTCCAGGCGCTGGCTTCGCGTTACCCGCCGCACGAGCTGGGTGACTCGGTGGAGCTGCAGGTGTGCGTCCAGCGCGCCGCGATGCTGCTGCTGTGCGACCTGGTGCGCGCGGACGAGATCTCCGCCTCGGTGATCGCCCGCTGCGGCTACCACGGCGAACTCGGCGTGCAGCCGGACATTTGAAAGCTGTCATCAGGGCGGACAACGCCCCGGAGAAAGAAGGACGTCGGGAGGGCCCGGACACAAGGGCCCGCGGCCGAGGCCGCACCCGCAAGCGCCCAGGCGGTGCTTGCAGGTGCGGCTTTGTCCATTTGCGGGGCTGGGTCCGGCCCGGCCGGGGGGTCAGACGTGGTCGTTGGCGCCGGCCGGCGGCGCGGACTCTTCCGACAGCTCGTCCATCGAGGCGCCGTCCAGGTGGCCGGTGTCGCTCCAACCCACCAGCGTGAAACCCTCGCCGGTGTAGAGCAGCCGGTTGATGCTGGCGTTGCCCAGCTGCCAGGTGCGCGGCGCCTGCAGGTCGATGCGCAGCGCGGCGCGGTAGAGGCAGTCCATCACGCCGCCGTGCGCGACCAGCGCCACCGTCTGGCCCGGGTGCGCCGCCGCCAGGCTTTCGGCGCGGCGCACGCAGCGCTCGTAGAACGCCTTGAGCGACTCGCCGCCCTCCGGGCTGAAGTCGGGGTCGCGGCGGCGCCATCGCAGGGCCTGCTCGGGCTCCTCGCGTTCGATGTCTTTGAAGATGCGGCCCTGGAAGGCGCCGAAATGCCGCTCGCGCAGCGCCGGCTCGGGCACCACGTCGCGCCCCTGCAGGCGCGCCACCGCCTGCGCGGTCTCGAAGGCGCGCGACAGGTCGCTCGCGTAGACCACGTCGATCGCCTCGTGGGCCAGCGCCTCGGCAAGCCGCCGGGCCTGCCAGCGGCCGGTGGCGTTCAGCGGGATGTCGGTGAAACCCTGGATGCGCGCGTCGGCGTTCCAGTCGGTCTCGCCGTGGCGCAGTGCGATGACGCGGGTGGCGGACTCCGTCATGGGCGCGTACCCGCCGGCAGGGCTCGGGGTCGGGGTCGGCCAGCCATCAGGCGTTGGCCAGCCTGCGGTTGAGCGTGTAGGTGCCCGAATGGGTGGCGGCCGCCAGCACATGAGGGTAGATGGCTTCGCGCGCGGCCTGGCCGGTGAAGGCGCCCTCCAGCGGCGCCCGCGCGACGTTCAGCGCGTACAGCGTGAAGACATAGTGGTGGATCAGCGAATCGTTGAACGGCGGGAACGGGCCGTCGTAGCCGAAATAGTCGCCCGCCCGTTCGGCATCGCCGGCGAACCAGCCGGTGTAGTCGTTCAAGCCGTGGCGCGCGCCGTACAAGGTGCCCGGCCCGGTCTTGCCGCGCGGCGTGAAGCCGCGGCTGAACTCGCCTTCGGCGATTTCCAGCCTCGAAGCCGGCAGGTCGACCATCACCCAGTGGAAGAAGTCGACACGAGGCAGGTCGGCCGGCACTTCGCGGCCCGGCTGGTTGACGTCGTCGCCGCGGCTGGGCACGTCGAAGTCGTGGCAGATCAGCGCGAAGGACTGGGTACCGGCCGGCACCTCGGTCCAGGCCAGGTGCGGGTTGAGGTTGTCGGAGAAGGCCACGCCGGAGTCGCCTTCCAGGCGGCCGGCCGCGAATTGGGGTGGGATGCGCTCGCCGTTGGCCCAGCTTTGGCTCCAGAGTTTCATGGTGGTCCTTCCTATCCTTTCGTTCGGTTCCCGCCGCCGGCCGCGCCGGCCACGCCCGGTATTTTCATCCCGCGGCGGGCCGGTGTCAGACGCCCCAGACCAGGGGCTCCCCGGCCGCCTGCGCGCGCTTGATGGCTTCGACCAGCGGCCAGACGCGCTGGCGCAGGCCGACGGTGTCGGCCTTGGCGCCGTCGGCCTCGTCCTGGTCGTCGTCCGCTTCGCCGGTGTCGCCGCCCGAGGCGCGGCGGGCCGCATCGTCGTCGGCGACCGCTTTCTCCAGCGCAGACAAGGCGCCGGGCATGTCGGCCACTTCGATGATGCCCTGTGCGGAGGGCTCGCGGCCGAGCAGGCGCAGCACCGCGTCGCCCTGCGGGCCCATCATGATCACGTCGCCGGTGGCCTTGGACTTGAACTTGTAGATCATCGCGTCGATCCTTTCCTTTGCTGATGGCGCGCCCCGCCGCCTCGCGGCCAAGCGCGTGGACCGCCCGGGGCAAAGCGTGGATTGTGCGCCGCGGCCGGGCGCATCCGGTTACAGGACGCCGCTCGTCTTGGAAAAGTCGGCCGACTGCCCGGCCAGCGCGCGCAGGGCCGCGACCAGCGGGCGGGCGTCGTCGCGGCGCCATTGGATGCAATAGGTCAGCGCCGGCAGCGGCGGCGAGGCGTCCAGCAGGCGCAGGGCGCCCCGGCCCGCGAGCGACTGGGCCCAGGCCAGCGGCAACACGCCGACGCCCAAGCCTTCGGCGAGCAAGCCGGCGACGGCGCCCCAGTGGTTGATCTCGATGCGCCGAGCCGGGGCGACCGACGCGGCGCGCAGCCAGTCGCCCACCAGCCGGGTGATGCCCGAACCCTGGGGCAGGCCCACGAGCGGCAAGTCCTGCAGCAGGCGGGCGACCGGCTGCCGGGCCGGCCCGGGCATGCCTGCGGCCACGCACCAGGCGAACAGGGCCTGCGCGATCGGTTCAGAGGCGATCGCGCTGCGCGACGATGGGCCGGCGACCACGGCGCAGTCCAGCTCGCCGCTTTCGACGCGCTGCTCCAGCCGCTCGCCGATGTCCACGTGGCACTGCACCGACAGCCCCGGGTGGGCCTGGCAGATCGCCGCAGCCAGGCGCGGCAGCCAGGTCAGCGCGGTGAGTTCGCCGACACCGACGCGGCACTCGCCGCGCAATGCACTGGCGGGGGCAGCTGCGATGTCGGCCCGCAACGCGTCGGCGGCCTGCAGCAGCTCGCGCGCCCTGGGCACCAGCTGCACGCCGGCCCCGGTGAGCGCCGCCTTGTGCCCGCTGCGGTCGAAAAGCGGCTGGCCGAGCGAGGTTTCCAGCTCGGTGATGCGTTTGGACAAAGAAGAAATCGACAGGTGCAGCCGCCGCGCGGCGACCGAGAAATTGATGCAAGTGGCCGCCCAGTAGAAGGCTTCGAGTTGCTTGAGCGTCATGCGGCGGCTTTGTCATCGGTAAATGCGCACTAATTCTATAAAAGCGAAATAGATTTGATGGATAAATTCGCTTTCTTATTTGTGCGAGGGTTCCTACATTTGCTTCCAAAGCACAGCCCCCGACCGCCATGACCCACGCCGCCGAGAAGACGACCGAGCCGCCGCAGCAGCCTCCCGTGCGCCGCCGCGACTACACCTCCGCGCCCGACACCGGGACGCCGCGCCGCCTGCGGGCCATGCTGTCGCTGGACGATTTCGAGCGCGCCGCCAGGCGCCATCTGCCCCGGCCGCTGTTCGGCTACGTGGCCGGCGCGGCGCAGGACAACCGTTCGCTGCTCGGCAACCGGTCGGCGTTCGAGGAGTGGGACTTCGTGCCCCGCGTGCTGGTCGACGTCTCGCGGCGCAGCCAGCGCACCGAACTGTTCGGGGAGTCGTACGCCTCGCCCTTCGGCATCGCCCCGATGGGCCTGGCCGCGCTGTGCGCCTACCGCGGCGACATCGTGCAGGCGCGGGCGGCGCGTGAAGCCGGCATCCCGAT
>CBJNAE010000339.1:0-4720 GCA_966433995.1 uncultured Ideonella sp.
GCGCCTTGTGCGAGGCGGCTGAAAAGCACGCCCTGGCGGAAGGCCAGAAGCAGCCTGGCGCGGAGCATTTGCTCCAGGCCGCGTTCGACCTGCCGGACGGCACGGCCCGGCGAGTGTTCAAGCGGCTGGGCAAAAACCCCGGCGACGTTCGGGGCGCCATCGTCCAGCAATACAAGGACGCGCTGCAGGGCATCGGCATCGAGGGCGACGTCAGTGCCACCTTGCTAACCTCCCCCGCGGGCTCGGCTCAACGCACCCGCTTTTACCGGGCGCAGCCTTCAGGCCAGGCCGTGATCGAGGCCTTGGTCGAGCTGAAAAAAGCGGACGGCGATTTGCCCCTGCTCGGCGCACACATCCTGTTGGCCGTCGCCCGGATGCGCCACGGCGTCGGCGCCCGGACGCTGCGCACGATGGGCATCGACGCCGACCGGCTGGTGCGGGAAGCGCAAGCTGAGATCCAGCGCCATTTCAAACCCGCCTGACCACCACCTCCCGCGCCAATGCGGCCGCCGACAGCGGGGCGCAGCCTTCCGCCTGGTTGCTGATCGTCACGAAGGCGTTGTGACCCGCCTTCGTGGTGGCGGCGGCCACACGGGCCAGGGTGTCCCGGGTCTGGGGGTCGGGGTCGAGGATCTTGTCGAAAGGCGCGTACCGCTTCTGTGCGGCTTCATAACCGTAGGCGCCGTTGACCGGGTTCAGATTCCAGCGGCAGACCAGGGGGCCGGGCCACAGGGCGCGCAGCATGGGCAGTTGGTCGTCGATGGGCGGCATCTTGGCCTGCAGGCCCAGGCAGTAGGTGGCGCCGCATTCGCGCAGCAGGGCGGCGAAGGCGGGTTGGAGGAATGCGGGGTCGCGGACTTCGACAGCGACCACCGCGTCGGGCGCGGCGGCGGCCAGTGGCGGCAATGCTTGCAGCAGGGCGCGCAGTCGGGCCAGCACCTCGTCGAGGCTGGCCAGCCACGGCAGCGGCAGCGGGCTCAGCTGGAACACCAGCACGCCGAGTTTGGCGCCCAGGCCCTGGAGGGCGGGTTCGACGAGTGAGGAGACCGCGAGGTCCGGGTTGAGGAACAAGGGGTTCGCCTCCACGGCCCGGCCGTCTTCGCCGCGCACGGTGGCGTCGGTCACGGAAGACGGCGCTTTGACGACGAAGCGGAAGTCTTCGGGCACCTGGGCGGCGTAGCGGGCGAATTCAGCCGCCGACAAGGCGCGGTAGAAGCCGCGGTCGATGCAGACGGTGCGAAAGAGAGGGTGCTGCGAGTAAGCCGACAGCCCTTCGCGCGACAGCAGGGATTCGCTGTGCTCGCCGGCCCAGACCAGGCCCTTCCAGCCGGGGTAGCTCCACGATGAGCCGCCCAGGCGCAGGCGCGGGGGCAGCTCGCGGGCCAGCCGCGTCAGCGATTCGTCCGGTGGGCAGGGCTGCACCTTGCCGCTGCGGCGGCGCGCCGGCGGGGAGGCGGCTGGCGCGGGAGGCGGCTCGTCCGGCGCGTCTTCGGGGAAAAGGTCGTCTTGCATCGGCGCGATGGGGAAGCAGATCTTCCGACATGGGGGCGCCTGGATGTTAAGCAACCGTTTCCATCCATCCCGGCTGGCCCTGCAGCCAAGCCAAGGCCTCCCCCATCCCCGCGCAGACGAAGGCGGCCGCCGAGAAATCCTGGTGCGCCGAATGCTCATGCGTCACGGCCACGCACCGCAGCCCCGCCGCCGATGCGGCCGCCACGCCCGCGGCGGTGTCTTCGAAGGCGATGGCCTCGTCCGCCCGCAACCCCAGGCGCCGCAGCGCCAGCAGATAGACGTCCGGCGCGGGCTTGCTGTGCTCCACATCGGCCGCGCTGACCACGGTGTCGAAAGACTGCGCGGCCCAGGGGTGGGCGCGCAGCGTGGCCAGCACGCCTTCGGGGCCGCCGCCGGTGACGATGGCCAGGCGCAAGCCGTGCCGGTGGTGCAAGGCCGCGACGGCTTCGGGCACGCCGGGCATCAGCGGGAAGGCTTGCGAGGCCAGGTAGGCGTCGCACAGCGCGTTCTTCTGCAAGGTCAGGTCGGCGGCGGTGACCTGCAGGCCGTGGCGCTGCACCGCGCCGACGGTGGCGTATTTGCCGGGGACGCCGACGAAGTGCCGGCGGAATTCGGTCTCCTCCAACGCGGCGCCGTGGCGAGCCAGGGCTTCGCGCCAGAAGCAGAAATGGACTTTCTCGGAATCGACCAAGGTGCCATCGTGGTCGAACAACACCGCTTTCAATGGAGGCATTTGCATCGCCGTTTTTGCCGGGCCCCGAATTTTCATGCCCAGGCGTTACGGCGGTGGATCCAATTTCGCCGGCGGGATGCTCAAGCCGCGGCGGCCAGCCAACCTTCCCGCAGCCAGGCTTGCAGCCATTGCGCCAGCTGCTGCGCCTGCGGCGGCGCGGCGCCGCCTTCTTCTTCGGGCAGCGGCTCGCAAGCCGCGTAGATCGACGCGCCCTGCGCCAGGCGCCGCAGGAACGACGCCTGCGGCGCATCCACGGTCTGGAAATGCGGCTGCCAGTCCTTGCGCCAGACCACGAGGGCGGCGGGCGCTTCCAACGCCTGGACGGCGGGCACTTCGGCGTCGGCATCGATCGCGCGCCAGATGGCGACCACCGAGGTCCGGATCGGCCGGATGCGGAGGCTGGCGTGCAGCGGCGCGGCGCGCGACAGCCACAGGCCCGCGGCGTCGGCCTGCGCCGCTTCGGCGCCCAGGGCGGGCGCGTCGGCTTCGTCGAAGCAAAAGCGCAAGTCGCCGTCCAGGTAGGCCAGTTCGGCGAGTTCCGGGTTGTGCGGGTAACGCGACGAGAGGAAGGCCGGGAAGCCCTGGCCATAGCGGTTCAGGCTGCGTGCGGTGGGCGGGTGGGCGACGGCGTAGGCGGCGGCCTCTTCGTCGAACAGGTCGGACCCCATGAAGAGCCGGGTCTTGGCGAAGGTGTCCGCCAGCACTTCGGTGAGGCGGGCGCGGTAGGCGTGGTGGTAGGTGCGCAGCCGGTCGGCGGCGTCGACGCCCTCGCGCCCGCGCACCAAGCCGTGGGCGGCTGCGCAGGCGGGCGGCACGGGCAGCGGCGCCAACAGGTAGTCGCTGATCCGCTCTTGCACGAGTGCCAGCGGGGGCGCCGGCGAATCGGCGGAGGGCGTCGGCAGGTCCGCCGCCGGCTCGATCGGCGTTGCCGCCGCCTCATCGTCCACCCGGGCCGCGATCGCCCTGGCTTGACCCAACTCTTCCAGCAGCGCCGGCAGCGGCGGGATCGACGCGTCGCGTTCGATCATCGCCGCCACCGGGCCGAACAGCCGCCGGGCCTGGGCGTACAAATCCCACACCGCCGGCGAGACGGGGTGGTCGTGGGTGTCGATCAAATGGCCGCCGGCATCGGTGTGCCCCGCCAGGTGGATCTGCTGCACGCGGTGGGCCGGCAGGCCGCGCAGGAATTCCATCGGGTCCAGGCCGTGGTTGGCGCAGCTGACGTGGATGTTGTTGACGTCGACCAGCAGCAGGCAGTCCGCCTCCCGGGCGACGTGGTTCAGGAACTGCCATTCGCTGCGAGTGGACGACTCGAATTCGATGTAGCTGGACACGTTCTCGATGACCAGCCGGCGCTGCAGGAAGTCCTGCGCGCGGCGGATCCTGTCGACCACGTGGCGCGCGGCCTCGTCGGTGTAGGGCAGCGGGAAGAGGTCGTGCAATTGGCGCCCGCCGGGGCCGCCGATCCAGCAGAGGTGGTCGGAGACCCACAGCGGCTCGACGCGGTCGGCCAGGCGCTTGACGCGGGCCAGGTAGGCCATGTCCAGCGCCTCGGCCGCGCCGAGCGACATCGCCACGCCGTGCATCGCCACCGGGTAGTCGCGGCGGATCCGGTCCAGCACCGCCAGCGGCTTGCCGCCGTCCACCAGGTAGTTGTCGGTGATGATTTCCAGCCAGTCGACCGGTTGGCGCCCCGCCGACAGGAAGTCGGCGTAGTGCGGCGTGCGCAGGCCCAGGCCGAAACCGGTATGGCGCCGGGCCACGGTTGGCGTCGCGGTCGACATGGCGGCGGGCCGGGCTCAGCCTTTGATGTCGCCGATGGTGCCCTTTTCCTTCAGGCAGGCGGCCGCGGTCTTGGCCTTGAAGCCGTGGCCCTTGCAGCTGTTCTGGCCCTTGCAGCTGTGCTCGGCGGTCTTGCAGTCGCTGTTGCCTTTGCAGTCGTGCACGTTGTAGCAATGCACGGTGTCGTTGGCGGCGATGGCGGCGCCGCTGGAGCCCTTGGGCGCCTCGGCGGCGAACGCGCCGGCCGACAGCGCCAGCAGCGCGGCGGTCATGGCGAGGGATGCGGCGGCGGAAGTCTTGGTGGGGGTGGTCATGTCGTGGTCTCCTGGAGTGGGTGAAGGGGTGGGTAGCCGGGCCCCGTGGCGCCTGGAAGGCACGCCGATCAAGCCCGGGCTGCCCCTTGGTAGCCGGAGCGGGCGGTTTCCTTACACCGCCGTCCCCAAGAAAGGTCGCCACGGCAGCCGCGACATCCCGCAAAGGCGCACACTCCCGCCGCGCCCACTCACATCCCACTTGAAAGGACCCGCATGAAACCCGTCACCCGATTCCTGTCTGGCCTGCTGCTCCTGGCCTGCGCCGCGGCCGCCCAGGCGCTGGAAGTCAAGCCCTTCTCGGCCGAAGCCCTGGCGCTGGCGGAGAAGGCCAACCTGCCGGTGGCGCTGCATTTCCGCGCCGACTGGTGCCCCACCTGCC
>CBJNAE010000340.1:0-4686 GCA_966433995.1 uncultured Ideonella sp.
TCTGGGTCATCCAGTCCGTCGGCTCCTTCGTCGACCTGCAGCGCACGCCGGTGCTGACGCAGAACCTGAACGTCTCGCAGGACCAGGACGCCAGCGCCCTGGGCGCGTTGCTGCTGCAGGCGGCGGTGCTGGTGATGATCGAGGCCGGCCTGTACCTGGCGATGACGCGGACCCTGCTCGACAGCTATGCCGCCTGGCCGGTGGTGGACCTGGCGCCGCCGCTGCAGCAGGCGCAGATGGCCGAGCTGGTCCGCCGCGCGGGCGAATTCCTCGCCTCGGTGGTGGTGTATTCGACGCCGGTGGTGATCCCGTTGCTGCTCGTGGAGCTGGCCTTCGCGCTGCTGGGCGTGTTCGCGCCGTCGATGCAGGTCTCGCCGGCCGCCTCGCCGGTCAAGAGCCTGGTGGGGCTGTTCGTGCTGCTGGTCTATTGGAGCAGCCTGGCCCACCACGTGGGCGGCGATTTCTCGCGGCAGCTCGACTTGCTGCGGTCGCTCTACCGGCCGTGACCCTTTCATGGCAGAGAAGAACCTCGCCCCCACACCCCAGCGGCTGCGCAAGGCCCGCGAAGACGGCCAGGTGCCGATCAGCCGCGACCTGGCCAGCTGCGTGCTGTTGGGCCTGGGCGTGGAGACGGTGTTCGCGCTGGAAGCGCTTTGCCGCGGCCGCTGGGGCGAGCTGGTCGATTTGTCGATGCGCGCCACGCGGGACGACTTCCGGACCGTGCTGGCCGGCCTGACATCCGCCTCGGGTTCGCTGCTGTTCCTCAGCTTCCTCGTCTTCCTGGCCATCGGGCTGGCCGCCGGCGTCTTCGGCTATTGGGGCCAATTCGGGGTGCTGTTCGCGACCAAGCCGCTGACCCCGTCGTTCGACAAGATCAACCCGGTCAACACGATCAAGAACATCTTCTCGCGGCGCAAGCTGATGGAAGTGCTGATCGCGGTGTGCAAGCTGGTGGCGGTCGGCCTGCTGTCCTACCTGGTGGTCCGCTCCGAGCTGCCGGACCTGGTCTCGCTCGCCGGCGGTGGGCCGGGGCACGCCTACGCGGCGGCGATGGCGATGTGCCGGGGGCTGTTCCATGTGCTATTCGGCCTGTCGGTCTTCCTCGCGGTGGTCGACTTCATCGTGCAGCGGCAGGCCCACGCGCGCCAGCTGCGCATGAGCATCGAAGAGGTGGTGCGCGAGAACAAGGAGAACGAGGGCGACCCGCTGATCAAGGGCGCCCGGCGCGAGCTGGCGTTCGAGTTCCTCAACGCCGACCCGGTGAGCCAGACGGATCAGGCCAACGCGGTGGTGGTCAACCCCACGCACTTCGCGGTGGCGATGTTCTTCGACCCCGACAAGGCGCCGGTGCCGATGGTCTGCGCCAAGGGGCGCGACGAGGTGGCGCGGGCGATTATCCGCCGCGCGCACGAGAAAGGCATCCCGGTGGTGCGCCATGTCTGGCTGGCCCGCACCCTGTATGCGACGGCCAAGGAACGCAAGGCCATCCCGCGGGCCCTGTTCGACCCGGTGGCGCTGCTGTACAGCGTGGCAGAGCAGCTGCAGGCCGAGGGCGGGGGCTATGTCGAGCTGGACGAGGCGGAGGGGCCGCCGGGGTTGGCGTGAGCCGGGCCATTAACTGCAGTTCCCTGTCCGGATTGAGCCACCTCTTCCGTTCGGACTGGCTCACCCTCCGTTCGGGTTGAGCCATTCGACAGGCGCAGGACAGGCCTGTCGAAGCCTTTCCGCGAATCGCCGGGGCTTCGACGAACTGAAGTGACGAGGATCCACCCCCTCACCCCAACCCTCTCCCCCGTTCCGGGGGCGAGGGAGTTTTTTATGGCTCCCTCTCCCGCTTGCGGGAGAGGGGTGGGGTGAGGGTGTCGCACGGGCCACCGGTTTAGCCAGACCACAGAGCTCTCAGAGCGAACAGAGGGGGTAGGTATTTCGCTCAATTCGGGTCGAAGCACTCCCCTTCCGTTATTGCAGGGCACTTTCACAAGCCGACCCGCGTGGAACCGCCGCCGGGATGGCGCCACTCATCGGGCATGGATGGCGGTGACGATGTGCCGAGGCGGTCGTCCCGCCCGCGTGATCCCTTCCGCCGACACCGCATTGGAGCCCGCCGCATGACGCAAGACCGCATGACGCATCCCGGCCTGGCCGCCGTACCCACCTCTTCCGAAGCCCATCGCCGCCCCCGTGGCTGGTCCCCGGAGCCCCGGCCGCTGCCGGTGCTGCGCTGCGTGGTGCCGGACAGCTCGCCGCCGTCGCTTCACGCTTGCGGCTTCGGGCATTCCGTCCCCGCCAGCGGTTTCGACGGCCTGTCGCAGTCCGGCGAGAACCGTTTGCCCGGCAAGGTGTCGTCGATGGTGCGCGGGTGGATGTCGATGGTGGCGTCTTCCCACGCCCGCCAGGCCCGCTTCCTGTGGGGCGAGGCCGCCCAGGCCAAGCTGCAGGCCGCCTTGGCGGACTTGCAGGAGAACCTCGAATCGCGTGGCGCGGAGGGCGTCGGCCAGGCGCTGATGCCCAGGGACCCGCTGGAAAAGCAGGTGCTGTTGCACCACCTGGCGCAGTCCCTGCCGGCCGCGGGCCGGCCGCCGGTGCTGGCACTGGCCCGCGCGATGGCGTCGGAGGAGGCCGCGACCCTGGCCTTCCTGCGGAACACGGTGGACGCCTTCAAAGCCCTGGACAGCCCGGCGCTGCCGAATGGCGCGGCCCTGCTGCGCCAGGCGGTGCACGAGATCTCCGCCAGCGCGCCGCTGCCGCCGGCGGAGATCCGCCCCGCGGCGCTGGCCCAGGCGCTGCTGCGCAAGTTCGGCGGCGAACATTTCGACGACGCGGTGCGCGCGCTGCGCGGCGGCCTCCGCGCCGACCTCGCCGCCCGCCGCCCATCGCCGCTGGGGCCGCGCTTGCTGGCGGCCGCCACCGACCGATCGGTCTTCTGCGCGGTGAAACTGACCCACCGCGTGTCCAACGACCTGTGCTGCCGCCTGTCCCAACTGGGCGTGCAGGGGCACTGCGCCGCCTCCGACCTGGCCGCCGCCCTGCTGGCAGGCGCCGAGACCGGTTGCGGCGACCCGGCCACGCTGCTGTGCCGCTACCTGGGGCCGCAGACGGCCGCGGCCATCCAGGTCAACCGGCACGCGCTGGAAAGCCTGCGCGCCGCCTTCGCGGTGCTGCCGATCACGCTGTGGCCGTCTTCGCGCACGCACCGGCGCGACATGCTCCTGGCCAACCTGGGCCGCGATCCGGCGTCCGCGGGCCAGGCGCCCAGCGGCCCCGGGCCCGCGCTGCTGCGGGCGGCCTGAGCCCGGCGCCGAACGCCGCCGGACCGCGCTGAACGGCGTGCGTGCCGGCCTTGAGAATCCGCCGCCCCTGCGCGCCACCGACCGACACGCCGCACAAGGAAATCCCCGACATGAGCATTCCACACCGCCACCGCCGCGCCGGCCTACCGATCCCGACGTCCCCCGGCCGCCGGGCGGCGCCACTCCCTCAGGCCGTCGCGCCGCGGCACGGATCCTGGCATCGCCTGGCGGCGCTGCTGTTGATCGGCTTGTCCCTGGCGGCCGCCGACGCGCTCGGCCAGGTGTCGCCCGACACCGTGGCGCGGCGGATGCTGCAGGAAGGCCGCCACGACGAAGCCCTGCTGGCCATCGACGCCGAACTGAGGAAGCGCCCGGCCGACGGCCCGATGCTGCTGCTCAAAGGCGCCGCGCTGTCGATGGCGCAGCGCAAGGACGAGGCGATCAAGGTGTTCCGCTCCATGGCGCAAAGGAAGATCGAGGAAGCCTCGGCCTACAACAACCTGGCCGTCATCTATGCCGGGCAGGGCGAATATGAATCCGCCCGCAGCGCGCTCGAATGGGCGCTGCGCGCCAAGCCCGACTACGTCACCGCCCACCACAACCTGGGCAACGTCTACGCCCAGCTCGCCAGCCAGTCGTACAAGAAGGCCCTGCAACTCGACCGCGGCGACCGCTCGCTGCCCGCCAAGCTGGCCCAGCTCGACGAAGTGCTCGGCCAGCCCGGCGCCAGCGGGCAACCGGGCCAGCCCACCGGAGGCCCTGGCACGGGCGGCCCCGGCACCGTGTCGGCCGACGGCCGGCGCGCCGAGCCGGCGATTCAGCCGCTTGAGCCTCCGGCCAAGGTGTCGTCTTCCGACGGCGGCTCCAGGTCGCCGTCGGTTTTCGCGGCCATGCGTGAGGCCAACGGGGCGGCCTGGGGCGGCAACGGGAACTGAGCCGACGGCCGGCGGCGTCGCCTCGATCGCATTGGGCTCCACGATTCACTCGACCGGTGCTTTTACGGTGGGCCTTCAGAGGGTGAAAGCGGGCCGGGATGCCGGCCTCCGGAGCCACCGGCGCAACGCTGCGCCGGCGTCTCTATTCGCGTGTCGGATTGCAGGCCACCAGGGCGCGGGCCCGTTGGAATTCGCTCTGCCCGTCGCACGGACGCACGAGCTGTCATCCCCTGGCCGATTCGCCTTCGCCTTCTTCACTTCACATTGCATTTTTTACTTGGCGTGACCCTTGGTCACAACTGCGGCACAACGGCGCCTTCTTCATAGGGAAAACCATGAAACAGCCCGTTCGGCATGAACGCCGTAGGCGGCGCGGGCCCGGGATTTCGACGGGGCAGGGGGGAGATCCTGGCCCGCCCCTGCCAAGGGGAGTTCGCAATCACTCGCCAGGGGCAGCCTCC
>CBJNAE010000341.1:0-4644 GCA_966433995.1 uncultured Ideonella sp.
GGGTGGGCCCACATGAAGCCGAGGTAGGCGCGCAGGTTGGCGAAGCGCTGCCAGTCGTCGCCCGGCATCTTGCGGATGAGCGCGCCCTTGCCGTGCACCACCTCGTCGTGCGACAGCGGCAGGACGTAGCGCTCGGAATAGGCGTAGACCATGCTGAAGGTCAGCTCGTCGTGGTGCCAGCGGCGGTGCATCGGGTCGCGCTCCATGTACTTGAGCGAGTCGTGCATCCAGCCCATGTTCCATTTGTAGGTGAAGCCCAGGCCGCCGCTGTGCGCCGGCTGGGTCACGCCCGGCCAGGCTGTCGACTCCTCGGCGATCATCACCGCGCCCGGCACGCGTTCGCCCACCACGGTGTTGAGGTGGCGCAGGAAGGCCACGGCCTCCAGGTTCTCCCGGCCGCCGTGGGCGTTGGGCACCCACTCGCCGGCCTTGCGGCTGTAGTCGCGGTAGAGCATCGAGGCCACGGCGTCGACGCGCAGCCCGTCGATGTGGAAATGCTCCAGCCAGTGCAGCGCGCTGCCGATCAGGAAGCCCTGCACCTCGTTGCGGCCGAAGTTGTAGATGGCGGTGTTCCAGTCGGGGTGGAAACCCTCCTTCGGGTCGGCGTGCTCGTACAGCGCGGTGCCGTCGAAACGCGACAGGCCGTGCTCGTCGGTGGGGAAATGCGCCGGCACCCAGTCCAGGATCACGCCCAGGCCGGCGGCGTGGCAGGCGTCGACGAAGCGCGCGAACTGCTCGGGCGTGCCATGGCGGGCGGTCGGCGCGAACAGCGACAGCGGCTGGTAGCCCCAGGAGCCGCCGAAGGGGTGCTCCATGACCGGCAGCAGCTCGATGTGGGTGAAGCCCAGGCCGCTGGCGTAGGGGATGAGCTGCTCGGCCAGTTCGTCCCAGCTCAGCGTGCGCCAGCCGTCGGCGCGGCGCCAGGAGGCGGTGTGCACCTCATAGACCGAAATCGCCGCCTGCGGGCCCTGGCGCTCGGCGCGGGTGCGCATCCATTCGCCGTCGGTCCAGGCGAAGGGCGTGGCCGGCGCGACGACCGAGCCGGTGGCCGGCGGCGCCTCGGCGCTGAGGGCGACCGGGTCGGCCTTCAGCGGCAGCACACCGTGCGGTCCGAGCACTTCGTACTTGTAGACCTCGCCCGGCGCGAGCCGGGGGATGAACAGCTCCCACACCCCGGCGCCGTGGCGCAGCCGCATCGGGTGGCGCCGGCCGTCCCAGCCGTTGAAATGGCCCACGACCGACACGCGCCGTGCGTTAGGCGCCCAGACGGCGAAACGCACGCCAGAGACGCCGTCCACCGTGACCAGCCGCGCCCCCAGCACCCGGCCCAGCTCGAAATGCCGGCCCTCGCCGATCAGGTGCAGGTCCAGCTCGCCCAGCAGCGCGCCGAAGGCATAGGGGTCTTCGGTCTCCTGCACCGAGCCGGGCCACTCGATGCGCAGCTCGTAATGCGGCCGCGACGGCGCACCCGGCGCGTGACGGCGGGCGTAGGCCTGGGCGTCGACGGTGTCGCTGCCGCGGATGCAGCCGGCGAACAGTCCCGGGGTGGGCGTCGGCTCCAGCCGGGCCAACAGCTCGCCGCCGGCCTTGACCGCGGTGACCCCGCGGGCACCCGGCAGGTAGGCGCGCACGACGGTGCAGCCATCGTGCCCTGGGTGCGGCCCGAGCACCGAGAACGGGTCGGCATGGCGGCCTTCGGCCAGGGCGGCGGCGTCGGCGGCGGACACCGTCGGTGTCTTGGCGGCCTCGGGTTCGAGCACGGCGTTGTCAGATCGCATCGGCGGTTTCCTCTGGGGCGAATTGCTCGGCGATGGCCGCCAGCCCGCGCAGCGGCACCATCAGCCAGTCGGGCCGGTTGGCGGCTTCGTAGCAAAGCTCGTAGGCCGCCTTCTCCAGCGTGAACAGGGCCAGCAGCGAGTCGGGCCCGTTCTCGTGCCGCCACTCGTGGGTGAGCTGCGCGGTCTCCCGGTAGCCTTCCAGGAAGGCGGTGCGCGAAGCGGGCAGGAAGCGGTCCAGCAGCTGCTGCTTGCGGGCCAGCATCTCCCCGCTCATGGCCTCGGGGTTGTGCTGGGCGGCCACGGCCGCGGCGTAGGCGAAAGAGCGCACCATGCCGGCGACGTCGCGCCAGGGGCTGGCCTTGGCGCGGCGCGCCTGCAGCGGCTTGAGGGGCTCGCCTTCGAAATCGATGAAGCAGACGTCGCCCGAGGTGACCAGCACCTGGCCAAGGTGCAGGTCGCCGTGGATGCGTGTGACGAGCGAACCGGCGCCGCCGGCGGCGAACTGGCGCACCGCCTCGGCCAGCGTCTCCCGTCGGGCAAGCAGCTTTTCCGCCAGCCCGCGCTCGGCCGCGCGGCCGGCGTCGGCGGCCACGGACTCCAAAACATCGAAGGCCAGGCCGAGCTGGGCCAGCGCGGCCTCGCCCCAGCGCGCGGCCTCGGCTTCGTCGGCACGCACCGGCGCGAACGCCGGGTCGTCGCTCGGGTAGGCCAGTGCCGCGTGCATTTCGCCCAGGCGTCGGCCCAAGGTGCGCGCCGCGCCCGCCAGCTCTTCGATCGCGCGCTCCGCTTCGAGCCGGCGGGCCTCGGCGGCCTGCGCGCCGTCGGGGGACATCGCCACGTCCTGGGCCGCGCGGTCGAGCGTGGCCAGGGTCCACTCCCAGGCGTCGCCCTGGTTGTGCACGAAGCTCTGGGCCACGGCGATGACGCGCGGCGTGCCGTCAGCGCCCACGCGCGTCACCTCGCCGAGCATCGGTGCGATATTGGGGAAGCCGGCTTCGGTGAGGTAGCGCGTCATCTCGGCTTCCGGGTGCACGCCGGGCTGGACGCGGCGGATCAGTTTCAGGATCACCGCATTGCCCACCACCGCAGAGCTGTTGCTCTGCTCGGCGGACTGGTGGCGCAGTTCCGGGTCGGCCCGGTAGTTGGCCTGGGCCATGCGCGAGCTGGGTATGAAGCGCAGCTCGCCGCCGCCCGAGGCGGCGTCGACCGGCAGCCGCGCGCCCTCTTGCAGCAAGTCCAGCAACTTGTGCACGAAACCGTGCAGCGCGAAGGCGTCGGTCAGCAGCCCCACTTTGCGGCCGCGCCGCACGCGCGCCAGCGCCAGCTGGTGCGGCAGCGCCGCGGTGCCCTCGTCTTCGGCGACGAAGCCCAGCGGCAGCGCGTAGCGCTGGGTCTCGCCGCTACGCAGCTGGACATCGATCTCGGCCAGGATGAAGGGAGTGGGCTCGGCCGGCACGACCACGCTGCCGGCGATGCGCAGCTGCTGGATCGTCGCGTTCTTGGCCTGGTACCAGCGGCGCTTGCCGAGGTAGATGGGCAGAATCTCCTTTTCGAGCAGGGTGCGCGCCGGCGCGTCCAGCAGATCCCGGGCGCCGTTGCGCAGCACAAGGGTGGTGTATTCGGGCATGGTCTTCGGGGGGTCTTTGTGCCAGGACGGCATCTGGCTGCGCGGCGCGAGGACGAACCAGTAGAAGCCGTAGGGCGGCAGCGTGAGCAGGTAGGTGAGCTGGCCGATCGGCGGGAAGGCCGCGCCGCCCACCATCTCGACCGGCACCCGGCCGGCGAAGGCGGACAGATCCAGCTCGACCGCCTGCGAGGCGCGCGACACGTTGGCCACGCACAGGATGGTCTCGGCGCTGCCGTCCTCGGCGGTGTGCTCGCGCAGGTAGGCGAACACCTTGCGGTTGGCCGGGTACAGCAGCCGCAGGCTGCCGCGGCCGAACGACCTGTGCTGCGAGCGGATGGCCAGCATGCGGCGCGTCCAGTTCAGGAGCGAGTGCGGGTCGCCGTGCTGCGCCTCGACGTTGACGGCTTGGTAGCCGTAGAGCGGGTCCATGATGGGCGGCAGTACCAGCCGCGCGGGATCGGCGCGGGAGAAGCCGCCGTTGCGGTCGGGCGACCACTGCATCGGCGTGCGCACGCCGTCGCGGTCGCCGAGGTGGATGTTGTCGCCCATGCCGATCTCGTCGCCGTAGTAGATGACCGGCGTGCCGGGCATTGACAGCAAGAGGCCGTTCATCAGCTCGATGCGCCGGCGGTCGCGCTCCAGCAGCGGCGCCAGGCGGCGGCGGATGCCGAGGTTGATGCGGGCGCGGCGCTCGGAGGCGTAGTGGTTCCAGAGGTAGTCGCGCTCCTTGTCGGTGACCATCTCCAGCGTCAGTTCGTCGTGGTTGCGCAGGAAAATCGCCCACTGGCAGTTGGCCGGGATGTCCGGCGTCTGGCGCAGGATGTCGGTCATCGGGAAGCGGTCTTCCTGGGCGATGGCCATGTACATGCGCGGCATCAGGGGAAAGTGGAAGGCCATGTGACATTCGTCGCCGGGCAGCTCGGTCGTGCCCACGGTGGAAGCGCCGGTGGTCGACAAGGCGCCGCTGGTGGAGACATCGGCACCGGCGGCCGCCGCGGCCGCGGCGGCCGCGCCACCGAAGTACTGCTGCACGTCCTCCGGCCACATGTTGGCTTCGGCCAGCAGCATGCGGCCGGGGTAGTCGCGGTCGAGTTCGGCACGGATGACCTTCAGGATGGCGTGCGTCTCCGGCAGGTTCTCGTTGCTGGTGCCCTCGCGTTCGATCAGGTAGGGCACGGCGTCCAGCCGCAGGCCGTCCACGCCCATGTCCAGCCAGTGGCGCATCACCGCCAGCACCGC
>CBJNAE010000342.1:0-4633 GCA_966433995.1 uncultured Ideonella sp.
GGCCGGCTCGACCGACGTCGGCCTGTGGGTCAACAAACAGTTCCGCGAACTGGGCGACATCATTTACCTCGGCGACGTGCAGGAACTGAAAGCCATCCGGCTGGAGGACACCGGCGGGGCTGCCACGCTGCGCATCGGCGCCGGTGCGTCGTTGGAAGATGCCTGGGCGGCGCTGGCCGACCACTGCCCCAGCCTGGTCGAGGTGTGGCTGCGTTTCGCGTCGCCGCCGGTCCGCCATGCCGGCACGCTCGGCGGGAACGTGGCCAACGGTTCGCCGATCGGCGACGGGCCGCCTGTCCTGATGGCGCTGGACGCCGAGGTCGAGCTGAGGCGCGGCGACCAGGTGCGCCGACTGCCGCTGCGGGATTTCTATCTCGGCTACATGAAGAACGACCTGCGGCCCGGCGAATTCCTGCAGGCCATCCTCGTACCGGTCAACACCGTGGCTCGGCGGCAGGTGCGCGCCTACAAGGTGAGCAAGCGTTTCGACTCCGACATTTCGGCGCTGTGCGCCGGGCTGTCGCTGCGCCTGGATGGCGGCGGCACGGTGGCCGAGGCGCGGCTGGCTTTCGGCGGCCTGGCCGGCACGGTGCGGCGCGCCGCCCAGGCCGAGGCCGCGCTGCTCGGCCGAGACTGGACGCAAGCGGCGGTGGACGACGCCAAGGCGGCACTGGCGCGGGATTTCCAGCCGCTGTCCGACCATCGCGCCGGCAGCGGCTACCGCCTGCAGGTGGCGCAGAACCTCCTGCAGCGCTTCTGGCTGGAAACCCGCGCGGGCGACCCGGTGCCGGGCGAGGCGCTGCAGGTGTGGCACGCGATGCTCCCCCCGTCCAAGCGCACCGCCTCGCACCCGCCGGCACCGGGGAGCGCGCCATGAACGACCGCCTGCCCCGAATCGACCTGCCACAGACGCAAGCCCACGCGCCGGTCGCCGGCCAGTCGCGGCCGCACGAGTCGGCCCACCTGCACGTGTCGGGCGAAGCCGCCTATGTCGACGACCTGCCGGAATTGGCCGGCACGCTGCACGCCGCGCTCGGACTGTCGCCGGTGGCCTTCGGCCGGTTCGACGCGCGGGCCTTCGACACGTCGGCATTGCGCGCCATGTCCGGCGTGGTGGCGGTGCTGACGGCGGCCGACATCCCCGGCGAGAACGACTGCGGCCCGTTGCTGCACGACGACCCCATCCTGGCCGATGGCGAGGTGCGTTACCTCGGCCAGCCCGTCTTCCTGGTGGTAGCCGAGACGCGAGCCGCCGCGCGGCGCGCCGCCGCCCGCGCCCAGGAGCTGCTACGCATCGAACCGCTGCCCGGGGGCGTGCTGTCGCCGACCGAAGCGCATGCGCAGGGCCGCTACGTCTTGCCGCCGATGCACCTGTCGCGCGCCACGCGCGAGGGCGGCGCGCGCGCGGCCATCGAGGCGGCGCCGCACCGGCTCAAGGGCACGTTGTCGGTCGGCGGCCAGGAACAGTTTTACCTGGAGGGCCAGATCAGCTACGCCGTGCCGCAGGAGGACGGCGCCATGCTCGTGCACTGCTCCACCCAGCACCCGAGCGAGATGCAGCACCTGGTGGCGAAGTCCTTGAAGCTGCAATCGCACCAGGTGCAGGTGACCTGCCGGCGCATGGGGGGCGGCTTCGGCGGCAAGGAGTCGCAGTCGGCGCTCTTCGCCTGCGCGGCTTCCGTGGCCGCGCGCCAGTTGAACCGCCCGGTCAAGCTGCGGCCCGACCGCGACGACGACTTCCTCATCACCGGGCGGCGGCATTGCTTCTGGTACGAATACGACGTGGGTTACGACGACCTCGGCCGCCTGCTCGGCCTGGAAGTCACGCTGGTGTCGCGCGCCGGCCATTCGGCCGACCTGTCGGCGCCGGTGATGACGCGCGCGATATGCCATGTCGACAACGCCTACTGGCTGCCCGACGTCTCGCTGCACGGCCATTGCGCCCGCACCAACACCCAGAGCAACACCGCCTTCCGCGGCTTCGGCGGGCCGCAGGGTGCCATCGTCACGGAATACATCCTCGACAGCGTCGCCCGCCGGCTGGGCCTGGACCCGCTCGACGTGCGGCGCGCGAACTTCTACGGCACGGACAGCCGCAACGTGACGCCCTACGGCCAGAGGGTAGCGGACAACGTCATCCACGAGCTGGTGCGCGATCTGGAAACCACGAGCGGCTACCGCGCCCGCCGCCTCGACGCCGCCGCGTTCAACGCGCGCAGCCCGGTGCTCAAGCGCGGCATGGCGCTGACGCCGGTGAAATTCGGCATCTCCTTCAACGTCAAGCACCTGAACCAGGCCGGCGCGCTGGTGCACGTCTACGGCGACGGCTCCATCCTCGTGAACCACGGCGGCACCGAGATGGGCCAGGGCCTGAACACCAAGGTGGCCCAGGTGGTGGCCGACGAGCTGGGCGTCCCCTTCGACAGCGTGCGCGTCACCGCCACCGACACCCAGAAGGTCGCCAACACCTCGGCCACCGCGGCGTCCACCGGCAGCGACCTCAATGGCAAGGCGGCGCAGGACGCGGCGCGGCAAATCCGCGAGCGGCTGGCCGCGCTGGCCGCGCGGCTGCTCGGCGGCGAAACGTCGAACGTGGCCTTCGCCGGCGGCTTGGTGACCACCGGCGGCGCGTCGATGCCCTTCACCGAGCTGGTCGCCAAGGCCTACCTGGAGCGCGTCCAGCTGTGGTCCGACGGCTTCTACGCCACGCCCGGCCTGCACTGGGACCGCGAGAAACTGCACGGCCGGCCGTTCTACTACTTCGCCTACGGCGCCGCCGTGAGCGAGGTGCTCGTGGACACGCTGACCGGCGAATGGCGGCTGCTGCGCGCCGACGTGCTGCACGACGTGGGCCGCTCGATCAACCCGGCGCTGGACATCGGCCAGGTGGAGGGCGCCTTCATCCAGGGCATGGGTTGGTTGACCATGGAAGAGCTGGTGTGGCACCCGCTGGATGGTTCGGCGAAAGCGGGCATGCTGATGACCCACGCGCCCAGCACCTACAAGATCCCCACCGCCAACGACTGCCCGGAGGAATTCAACGTGCGGCTGTTCGACAACGCGAACGCCGAGGACAGCATCCACCGCAGCAAGGCCGTCGGCGAGCCGCCGCTGCTGCTGCCGTTCTCGGTGTTCTTCGCGATCCGCGACGCCGTCTCGGCGGTGGGCGGCCACCGCGTCGACCCGCCGCTGCAGGCGCCGGCGACGAGCGAGGAGATCCTGCGGGCTGTGGAAGCGGTGCGGGCAGCGATAGGCAGGGATGACTGAAAGAGGGCTGGAGTGAGGGCGATGCTGCGAAACACCGCCGCCGCGTGGCTGGATCAAGCCCGTCTGGCCACCCTGGTGGAAGTGGCATCCGCCCGCGGATCCATCCCCCGCGGGCCGGGCACCCGCATGCTCGTCGGCGCCACCGAAATCATCGGCACCATCGGCGGCGGCCGCCTGGAGTTCGAGGCGATCGCCCACGCGCGGTCGCTGCTGGCCGATGACGGCGCGGCCAGCCACTGCATCGACTACCCGCTCGGCCCCCGCCTGGGCCAATGCTGCGGCGGCGCGGTGACACTGCGCTTCGAACGCCTGTCGGCGCGGCACCTGGAGGACTGGCCACCGCCCGAGCCCCGCTTCCACCTGCAGCTCTACGGCGCCGGCCACGTGGGCCGGGCGATCGCCCAACTGCTCGCGGCGCTGGAGGTGAGCGTCGACTGGATCGACGAGCGCGAGGCCGAATTCCCTGCGCGCCTGGCGGGCCGGGACGACTGGCCGCCCCACATCCGCAAGTTGGCGGTCGATGCAGTAGAAGCCGAAGTGGCCCTGGCGCCGCCCGGCGCCTTCTACCTGGTGCTGACCCATCAGCATGCGCTCGACCAGCGCATCGCCGAGGCCATCCTGCGCCGGGGCGATTTCGGCTTCTTCGGCTTGATCGGCTCGCGCACCAAGCACCGGAAATTCCTGCACCGCCTGGCCGAGCGCGGCGTCGGCCAGGCGGTGCTTTCGCGGATGACCTGCCCGATCGGCCTGCCGGGCATCGACGGCAAAGAGCCGGAAGTGATCGCGGTGTCGGCGGTGGCTCAGCTGCTGATGCAGCCGGTCGCTTCACGGCCCGGCGGGTCGCCGGCGCCCTGATTCCCGCGGGAACGCCCTGTGCGAGCGGAATGGCCCTTCCAACTGCTGTGCATCGGCGAAGTCGCCCATGGGGGCAAGTCCGGCCCTCTCTCCAGCGACGCCCACGGAAACTGGCGGGCTGTCCCGCGGCGGGAACTCGGCGCCGAACACCTCGTCCGCGTGGGCGATGATGTCCTGGAAGCGGGCGAAAAGGCGGCTCGCCGGGCCGCCGCCCATGATGCGGCGGTCGAACACCAGCACCAGGGGGATGGTCGGCATCGCCCTCACCTCCCCGTCGAACACGAAGGGCCGAGGCTTTACCACGCCGAAGGAGAAATTCAACGGCCAGGGCCAGGCGGTCATCACCAGGTCGGCACCTGCCTTGGACGGGGCATTGACCCAGGCCGCGCAGCCACGGTACTTCGGCCAGAGGGACGGCCAGTGGTAGGGCAGGTTGATCAGCCAGTTCGACAGCGGCCGCGGCACCGGTGCAAGATGCGCATGAAACGCGCCAACTCGGGCCACTCCGACT
>CBJNAE010000343.1:0-4614 GCA_966433995.1 uncultured Ideonella sp.
CCACTTCACCAGCGCGAACCCGAAGCTGGAGGCGGCGATCACCGCGCCCAGCCCCAGGCCCACCACGACGATCTGCGTCCAGATGCCCAGCACCAGGCCGAAAGTCATGAAATAGCCGTGTTTGAAACCGTGGTTGAGGCCGGCGCTCATCGCGGCGACCGCTCCGGCCCCTGGCGACAGGCTGATGGCCCAGGAGGCGGCGAAAAAGGCGATCCAGGTGGAGAGTTCCATGGCGAGGCGGCGGAGTGGTTAGGGTTGGAAGGGAGATGATGCGGCAAGGCCGGGTGAAGAAGGTTCGGTTTTTCAGGGCTCGCGCGGCGGCCCGGCCCGCTCGGCCTCTTGCGCCACCAGTTGCCCCAGCCGGCGGATGTTGGCGTCGAGTTTCGGTGTCCAGGGCTCGCCGTGGTGCAGGCGGATGAAATGGTTGTAGCGCTCGCTGCAGCTGAAGCTGGCGCCCGGCGCGATGCCGATGTGCTCCCGTCCCGCCAGCTCGAACAGGCGCCGCGAGTCGACCTGCGGCGGCAATTCGACCCAGAGCATCAGCCCGCCTTGGGGCCGGCTGAGCTTGCAGCCGGGGGGGAAGTAGCGGGTGACGGCGTCGGAGAGCTGCCGCGCCTGCGTTTTCAGTGCGGCGCGCAGGCGGCGCAGGTGGTGGTCGTAGCCGCCGTCGCACAGGAATTCGGCCATCACTTCCTGCTGCAGCAGCGGGCAGGTGGCGGCGGTCTGCTGGCGCAGCGCCTGCGCGGCGTTGAAATGCCGCCCCGGCACCATCCAGCCCACGCGGAAACCTGGAGCGACGGTCTTGGTCAAGGCGGAACACAGGATCACGTCGTCCCGGGTGTCGAAGCTTTTGAGCACCGGCGGCCGCTCTTCGCCGAAATAAGTGTCGCCGTAGATGTCGGTCTCGATCAGCGTGAAGCCGCGCTGCGCCGCCAGCGCCACCAGCCGCTTCTTGTTCTCCTTGGGCATCAGGCTGCCCAGCGGGTTGTGGAAGTTGGGGATGACGACGCAAGCCGCCACGGCGCCAGGCACCTGGGTGGCCAGGTCCAGGGCCTCCACCGAGATGCCGTCGCGCGGGTGGGTGGGGATCTCCAGCGACTTCATGCCCAGGCCCTTGATGATCTCCAGCAACATGAAGTAGGTGGGCGATTCCAGCGCGATGGTCCTGCCCGCCTGCGCCACCGTGCGCAGCGCCAGGAACAGCGCGCCGGTGCCGCCGTTGGTCAGCAGGATGTCCTCCGGCCGCAGTCCCAGTCCGGCTTGAACCGAGCGGCGCGCCACTTCCTGGCGCAGCGCCGCGCTGCCGGTGGCGAAAAAGTTGGAGCGTGTCGAATATTCCGGGTGCGAACGGTTCACGCGCGCCGTCAGGTGCCGCAGCTTGGCCTCGGGCAACAGGCTGCGCGCGGGGGCGGGATAGAGCGGCGGCAGCGCCAAGGGGTCATCCACCCCATCGAGGAACTGGCGGCGCAGTTCGTTGGGTTTAACGAAACCGGCGCTGCCCATGCGGGTGTCCAGCTCGGGCTCCGGCAGGGCGGCATGGCTGGCGGCAACGAAATAGCCCGATTTGGGCCGGGCCTCCACGAGGGCCCGGTTTTCCAGCCAGCGGTAGGCCAAGGTGGCCGTGGAGGCGCTGATGCCGTGCTGGCTGCATAGCTGGCGCACCGAGGGCAGGCGGTCGCCCACGCGCAGGCTGCCGGCGGCGATGGCGCGTTCCAGCTCGGCGGCGACGCGGTGGTAGAGCGGGGAAGGCGGCGCGTCCGGGGAGGCCAGGGCGGGGTCGTCGGTCACGCTGTTCATGGACGCATTGTCACCACCGCCGGCCCTGCCGCGACAGACACAGAGCTTGAGAGTTGTCGCCAGCACAGATGTTTGGATGGGCATCTGTGCCGTGACAGTTCACCAAGGTCTGGCGCTTTTGCACCGGCCGGGGTTTACGCACACTGGACGCCAATCCACTGCAGTAGAGAAAGAGAGGCCCCTGATGAATCCCAACCTAGATGTTTACCAACGGCGCGGGCAGCTGTGCCTGCCGGCCGGCGCGCTGTTGTCGCTGCGCCCGTTGCGAGCCGCCCGTCTGCGCGTGCTGTCGGGCCGGGCCTGGGTGACCCAGGCCGGCGACAGCCGCGACCATTTCGTCTTCGCCGGCGGCCTGCTGGTGCTGGCGCCGCGCTGCCGGACCGTGCTGCAGGCCGACGGCGGCGAGCTGGTGTTCGCCCTGGACGCTCGCAATGCGGCAGACGGGAAGTTCTGGCAGGCGGTGCAGCACTTGCTGCCGAACCGGCGGCCCGGCGCCGAACCACAGGCGGCCGCGCGTGTCCCGGCGTGAAGAACCTTTGAACGATCGGGGTCCGCATGTCCACCACCATCCAGCGTTTCCATTCCGGCCCGCGCTACAGCGAATGCTGCGTCCACGCCGGCACCGTCTACCTCGCGGGCCAAGTGGCCGGCGACGCCACCCAGGCGATCGGCGGCCAGACCGCGGAAGTCCTGGCACGCATCGACAGGCTGTTGGCCGAGGCGGGCACTGACAAGTCCCGCATCCTGATGGCGCAGGTTTTCCTGTCCAGCATGGATGACTACGCCGGCATGAACGCCGAGTGGGACGCCTGGGTGGCGGCGGGCCGGGCACCGTGCAGGGCGACCGTGCAGGCGCCGCTGGCGCGGCCCGAATGGAAAGTCGAGATCGTCGTGACGGCGGCCGCGTGAGCGGCGGGCGCTGACTGGCCCCGCCGCCATGCCGCGACACAATCGCGGCATGGCCAAGGAAAAATCCATCTACACCTGTTCCGAATGCGGCGGCACCAGCCCCAAGTGGCTGGGCAAATGCCCGCACTGCGGCGCCTGGAACACGTTGACCGAGGGCGTCGCCGAGAGCGGCGGCACCGGCAGGAACCGCTACCAGTCGCTGGCCAAGAGCCAGCCGGTGGCCACGCTCAGCGAGATCGAGGCGTCCGACGTCGACCGCCAGTCCACCGGCATCGAGGAGCTGGACCGCGTGCTCGGCGGCGGCATCGTCGCCGGCGGCGTGGTGCTGATCGGCGGCGACCCCGGCATCGGCAAGAGCACCCTGCTGCTGCAGGCGCTGGACAGCCTGTCGCGCAGCGTGAAGACGCTCTACGTGACCGGCGAAGAGAGCGGCGCGCAGGTGGCGCTGCGCTCGCGCCGCCTCGGCCTGGACGGCTCGCAGGTGCGCGTGCTGGCCGAGATCCAGCTGGAGAAGATCACCGCCACCATCGACGCCGAGCAGCCCGCGGTGTGCGTGGTCGACTCGATCCAGACGCTCTACAGCGACCAGCTCAGCTCCGCCCCCGGCTCGGTGGCCCAGGTGCGCGAATGCGCCGCCCAGCTCACGCGCACCGCGAAGATGACGGGCACCACCATCGTGCTCGTCGGCCACGTCACCAAGGAAGGCGCGCTGGCCGGGCCGCGGGTGCTGGAGCACATCGTCGACACGGTGCTGTATTTCGAGGGCGACACCCACAGCAGCTTCCGCCTGGTGCGCGCGATCAAGAACCGCTTCGGCGCGGTCAACGAGATCGGCGTGTTCGCGATGACGGAGAAGGGCCTGAAGGGCGTGGCCAACCCGAGCGCCATCTTCCTGTCCACTCACGGCGAGCCGGTGGCCGGCTCCTGCGTGCTGGTCACGCTGGAGGGCACGCGGCCTTTGCTGGTGGAGATCCAGGCGCTGGTCGACTCCGGCGGCCCGAGCCCGCGGCGCCTGAGCGTCGGCCTGGACCGCGAGCGGCTGGCGATGATGCTGGCGGTGCTGCACCGCCACGCCGGCATCGCCTGCGTCGACCAGGACGTCTTCGTCAACGCGGTGGGCGGCGTGCGCATCGCCGAGCCGGCCGCCGATCTGGCGGTGATGCTGGCCATCCAGAGCAGCCTGCGCGGCAAGCCGCTGCCGCGCGGCTTCATCGCCTTCGGCGAGGTCGGCCTGGCGGGCGAAGTGCGCCCCGCGCCGCGCGGGCAGGAGCGGCTCAAGGAAGCCGCCAAGCTCGGCTTCAGCGTCGCGGTGGTGCCCAAGGCCAACGCGCCGAAGAAGCCGATCGAAGGCCTGACGCTGCACGCCGTCGACCGCATCGAGCAGGCGATCGACCTGCTGCGCGGCCTCTGAGCCCCTGCGGCGCCGGCGTGCCGCCCACCCGCGCGGATCACGGGGCGGCGGCGTGGAGGTCGCTTTGGTTCAAGACGGCGGGGCGGGCCAGGGCCACGATGGCGGGCATGGCACCCACCGACACCACCCCTTTCCCACCGCCCACGCTGGAGCGGGACGGCTACATGCTGACTCGCCTGGACGCGCTGGTCCAGGCGGCTCGCGGCGACAGCGTCTGGTTCCTGACCTTCGGCCTGGCCTGCTGCGCGATCGAGATGATGCACGCCTCGGCGGCGCGCTACGACATGGACCGCTTCGGCATCATCCCCCGCGCCAGCCCGAGGCAGGCCGACCTGATGATCGTCGCCGGCACGCTGACCAACAAAATGGCCCCGGCCCTGCGCAAGGTGTACGACCAGATGGCGGAGCCGCGTTATGTGATCTCGATGGGTTCGTGCGCCAATGGCGGCGGCTACTACCACCACAGCTATTCGGTGGTGAGGGGCTGCGACCGCATC
>CBJNAE010000344.1:0-4602 GCA_966433995.1 uncultured Ideonella sp.
CTCCGCCCCGCGGCCTGACGCCTCAAGCGCGTCGGAAAGGCGCGGGCTCCGCCCCGCCCACGGTTCCCGCCGAATGGCCTTCGACTTGACAGCGCCATCGACCTGAGCAAAAACACCGCTCGAGGCCGGCGCTTCCCGCCTGGCGCCCATCGACCCGAGCGAATGCCCCTTTCCAGCCCCCAGCCCCTCGTGGACAAAGCCGCCCGACGGCGCCGGCGGACCATCGTGTTGATGGTCGGCTCGAACCTCTGCGTGGCGCTGCTCATCGCGGCCATCGTCCACACCGTCCTGAGCGCTTCGAAGCGGTCCCACGCGGCCCAGGCGGCGGCGGTGGCCGAGGGCCTGGCCAACATCGCGGCCTCCAACATCGAAAGCGAGCTGGGGCGGGTGGACGCGGTCATCCGCGCCACCGCCGCGGAGATCGAGCGCCTCCTGGAGGCCGCGCCGGCCGGCCACCCGGCCGTCCAGCAGGTGCTGCAGGCGCGGCTCGGCCTGCTGGAAGGCGTGGAGGGACTCAGGCTCGCCGACGCCGAAGGCAAAGTCCGGTGGGGCAACGACTTGCCGGCGGACAGGCTCCTGGATATCTCGGACCGGGACGACTTCCGCCAGCTCAAAGGCGGCGGGACGGGCGGCACCATCGTCACCGGCCCGCTGCGGTCACGCCTGTCGGGCAACTGGGTCATGGTCTTCGCGCGGCCCATCCTGGCCGGCGGGCGGTTCCTCGGCATGGTGTACGCCACCATCGCCGTGGGCCGCTTCGGCGACCTCTTCGATCAATACGACCTCGCCGACAAGGACTCCATGTCGCTGCGCACTCGGGACCTGCGGCTGCTCGCCAGGCGCTCGCCGGGCAGCCCCCAGGCGGGCGAAGTCGGGTCGACGACCGTCTCCGAACCGCTGCGCGCCGCGCTGGCGGACCGCCCGCTCAGCGGCTCCTTCGTCGCCAAGGCGCTGGTCGACGGGATCGAAAGGACCATGGCCTACCGCGCGGTCAAGGGCTGGCCCTTCGTCGTCTACGCGGGGCTCGACAACGAACGCTTCTTCAAGCCCTGGCGCCGGCATGCCGCCTCCGTCTCTGCCCTGGCGGCCTTGTCCTGGGTGATCGTGGCGCTGGCCACGCTCATCGTCCACCACGCCGGCCGCCGCGAAGCGCAGGCCATGCAGGCGCTGGCCGGACAGACGCTGCGCACGCGCGCGCTGCTGCGCATCGCGGGCGACGGCATCCACATCCTCAACCGCGAAGGCCACCTCGTCGAGATGAGCGACTCCTTCGGCGACATGCTGCGCTCGTCGCGCCAGGCCCTCATCGGCCGCCCCGTGTGGTCCTGGGACGTCAACCAGGACCAGGCGAAGATCAAGTCCTGGCTGTCCAGGATCAAGGACGGGGACAGCCAGCGCGTCAACGTCCAGCACCGGCGCGACGACGGCACCGTGATCGACGTCGAGCTGCAGATGCGGGTGGCCGATGTCGGCGGCCAGCTGCTGGTGTTCGGCTCGGGCCGGGACGTCACCGAGCGCAACCGCCTCCTGAGGGAGCAGTCCGCCATGCTCGACAGCGACCTCGTCGGCATGGCGAAAGTCGATGGCCACACCATCACCTGGGCGAACGCCGCCATGGAAAAGATCCTGGGGCACGGGCCGGGCGGGCTGGCCGGCCAGCCGGAGCGGCTGCTGCACGCGGACGACGGCGCCTACGCCGCCTTCGCCCGCAAGGCCCACCCTTTGATCCAGGCCGGCCATCCCCACCGCGCCCAGCTGCGCACGCGCAGGAAGGGCGGCGAGCCCGTGTGGATCGACCTGAGCGGGGTCAGGCTCGACGACACGCAGGTGTTCTGGATGGCCCTGGACATCACGGCCATGAAAGACGCGCACGACGCCATGGCCCACGCCGCCTTCCACGACCCGTTGACGAAGCTGCCCAACCGCCTGCTGCTGGCCGACAGGCTGAAACAGGCGCTCAGCGTCGCCGCCAGGGAAGCGACGCAGGTGGCGGTGTGCTTCATCGACCTGGACGGCTTCAAGGCGGTGAACGACGAACGGGGCCATGACGCGGGCGACGGGCTGCTCGTCGAGGTCGCGCGGCGACTGGTGTCCGGCATCCGGCCCACCGACACGGCCGCCCGGCTGGGCGGGGACGAGTTCGTCCTGCTGCTGGCGGCCGCGCGCGATTCGGAATGGCGCGCCGCCCTCGACCGCATCGTGTCCTCCCTCGCGCAGCCCGTGGCGCTGCAGGACGGCCAGGCGGTCAACATCGGCGCGACCATCGGCGTGGCCCTGTCCGGACGGGAATCCGAGGGCCTGGACGACCTGCTGGAAAAAGCCGACCAGGCCATGCTCCGGGGCAAGCGCTCGGGCAAGGGGGGCGTGTTCCTGTCGGAGTGATTGGGCGGGGCGCGGCGGCCTTCAGAAAACCTCGATGGCCGTGGCCCTGACGACCAGGGACTCTTGTTCGAAACGCGCCTGGAGGCGCTCGCGGTAGCCGGTCCACCAGGCGCGGTCCAGCGTCTCGGCCATGACTTCGTAGATCACGATGTCGTCCTGGGCCACATTTTCGCCCTCCGGCGCCCACAGGCCGGTGGCCGGCGCGCGGTTGTAGGCGGTGACGCCGCCGAAACGGGCCAGCAATTCATCGCGGACGGACTCGTGGAGCCGCTGGGGGAAACGCCGCCCGGCGTTGTCGACCAGCGGCAGGAGGATCTGGACCAGCGTCATGGCCGGCCCCGCTCCAGGCGCATTTCGCCGCTGTCGGCATGGGCTGCCCGACAACGAAGGTCCGTTTTGTTCGTCGTGGGTCATCGGCGTCGTTCGTCGTGCGGGGGGTGGTGCCCCCGTGCACCGCGGTTCCGGCAATCGGCGTGCCGCAGCTGGCGGCCCGTGGGCACCGGAATGGCAATTGCCGATGCATGCCGGTGCATCGCCGCGGCGCCCCGCGGCAGGAGATCGAAGATGAACAAGACGGGAAAGAATGAAACGGGTAAGACGCAGATCAAGGAATCGACCCTGCCGCCCAGCCCGACCGTCCTGCTGCTGGTGGACTTCATCAACCCCCTGGACTTCGAAGGCGCCGAAGCGATCCGCGCCAGCGCCGTCGCCGCCGCCCGGGCGAGCGCCAGGTTGCGGCGCCGGCTGACGGCGCAGGGCTGCGCCACTGTCTACGCCAATGACAACTACGGCATCTGGCGGGCGGATTTCCACCAGGTCTACGAGCATTGCTCGGCGTCATGCCCCGAAAGCGCCGAGATCGCCCAGGTGCTTCGCCCCCGCAAGCGCGACTTCACCATCCTCAAGCCGCGCCATTCCGCCTTCCACGCCACCCCGCTGAACCTGCTGCTGGAGGCGCTGAAATGCGAGCGCCTGGTGATCACCGGCATCGCTGCCGACAGCTGCGTGCTCTTCAGCGCCATGGACGCCTACCTGCGCGGCTATTCGATCTGGGTGCCCCAGGACTGCATCGCCGCCGAATCGCTCGAAGGCCAGGAAGGCGCCTTGCGCCAGATGGCCAAGGCGCTGAAGGCGGACGTCGGGCCGTCGGGTGGGCGGTAGTAGTGAATGCAATGCGACCGCGTCCTTGCCTGCCCAAATTAGCGAATTGGTCTCAGTCAGCATTGTTTTTGCATCGCAAGTCAACAGCCTTCACAGCATGAAAACCATAAGCTGCTGAACGCACAAAGCCTGCATGCGGCTGGACAGTCATGTCCTTGGCCAGACCTTCAGTTATGCAGTTCGTAAGCAGCTTTTGCTTGACTGATTCACTGCTCTTTTGAGTGAAAAAATTAAGGGCAATGGAGTTAGGACGAGTCGAGAATTCGCGCCACTTCAACTTCATAGGTTGACTAGCAAAGTCGCTCGAAATTTACGACACATCGAAGCCGTCAATAGTGGTTTGCACCCATAAACAATATTAACATTTTAATTAATAATGAATTATTTAATAGCAACCCTTTGCATAACATGAAATTCTCAGACTTGGCAGAGCAGTTTTCAGGAAAGCGCCGCAGTATTAATGATTTAGCTCGCTACATTCAAAATAGAACTGACGATCATTCAAATTATTGCCTGTTATTAGGGGCGGGGTGCTCCGTGACCTCAGGTATACGTTCAGCATCTGCATTAACTCAAGAATGGCGTAAACAAGCATGCGCAGAATTAGGAATGGGTTCAGTAGAATCAGTTATAGAACAGATAGATTTTTTGCGTAAAAACGGATCTACATGGTATGACTCATCTCGCGAATATTCTTCTCTTTTTGAGAGGCGGTTTGACTTACAGAGACAACGCCGTGTATTTGTTGAATCCGAAGTAGCCGGAAAAACACCATCGATCGGTTACGCCTACCTTACCTCATTGGTTGAAAACAAATACTTCAATACTATATTCACAACTAATTTTGATGATTTAATTAATGAGGCATTTTATTTATTTTCAGATGAAAGACCTATTATTTGCGCACATGACTCCAGCATTAACAGTGTAACCGTTACATCTAAAAGACCGAAAGTAATTAAGCTTCACGGAGATTATTTGTTTGATGACTTAAAGAGCACCTTACGAGAAACCGAAAGCTTAGAACAAAATATGAAAGCTAAGCTTGCAGAGTTTTCA
>CBJNAE010000345.1:0-4576 GCA_966433995.1 uncultured Ideonella sp.
ATCGTCACCGGATAGTTCTTTCGGATCACTTGACCGAAATTGCCCGAGGCTGATAGGTGGTGGTTCAAGCCACCGTCGGTGACGAGGAACACCTGCCCGCGCGACACCTTGCGATCGACGATGCGGGTAACGTACACGCCCGCCTCGCCGACCAGGTAGCGGCCCAGTTCGATCACGAATTCCGCCTCCGGCAGGTCCTTGCGCGCGCGCTCCACCAGGCCTTGAAGGTTGTCGCCGATAGGGCGCAGGTCGAGGTGCTGCTCGCCCGGGAAATAAGGGATGCCGAAGCCGCCGCCGAGGTTCAGGAATCGCACCGGACTGCGGGCCATCTCCGCCAGGCGCAGTGCGAGTTCGTAGGACTTCTGCTGCGCTTCGCAGATGGATTCGGGCCTGAGGTTCTGCGACCCCGCGAAAAGGTGGAAGCCTTCGAAGGCCAGGCCCGCGTCGGCGATGGAGGCCATCAGGGCCGGCATCTGTTCGACGTCGACGCCGAACTGCTTGGGGCCGCCGCCCATCTTCATGCCCGAGCCTTTGAGTTCGAAGTCGGGGTTCACGCGCACCGCCACGCGGGCGGGCAGGCCAAGCTCGTCCGAAACCCGCGCCAGGACGGCGACTTCGCGAGGCGATTCCAGGTTGACCAGCACCCTGGAGGCCACGGCCTGGCGCAGCTCGACATCGCGCTTGCCCGGCCCGGCGAAGCTGATCTCGCGCGGGTCGGCGCCGGCGTCCAGGGCGACTTTGAGTTCGCCCGCGGACGCCACGTCGATGCCATCGACCAGCCCCGCCATGAGGCAGACCACGGCCGGCAACGGATTGGCCTTCATCGCGTAGTGCAGCTTCACGGACCGCGGCAGCGCATCGCGCAGGCTGGCCACCCGCTCGCGCAGCAACCGCCGGTCGTAGGCGAAGAACGGCGTCTGCCCGACGCGGGCTGCCAGCACGCTCAGCTTTTCGCCACCGACCGACAGCTCGCCTTGCTCGACGGGGAACTGGGACATCGCGGCGTGGGCCGGTGCGCGCACGGGCGGGGAGGTTTCTTGGGTGGACATCGTGTTTTCTTCTTCACTGGCGGGCCGATTGGCGCTCGATCCAGTCGGTGGACAAAAGCTTGCGGTCGATCTTGCCGTTGGGGTTGCGCGGCAGGGGCCCTTTCGCTGGCTCGATGCCGCCGGGCACCATGTAGGCCGGCATGCGCGCGCGGCACTGCGCGAGCAGCGCGGCGACGTCCAGCTCGGGCTGGCCTTCGGGCGGGGTGGCGATGACCTGGATCGCCTGGCCGAGGCTGGCGTGCTCCACGCCGAAGGCCACGCACTCGGCGACGAGCCGGGTCGCGTAGAGGATTTCCTCGACTTCGGTGGGGCTGACGCGGTAGCCCGAGGTCTTGATCATCTCGTCGCGGCGGCCGATGAAATACAGGAAGCCTTCGGCATCCCGCTTCACGTTGTCGCCGGAGTAGACGGCGTATTCCGGCAACTGCAGGCCTGACTGCCGGCCGGGTGCCGCGGCGGGCACGAGCTTGTAGCGCTCGGCGGTCTTCTCGGGGTCGTTCCAGTAGCCCATGCCGACCAGCGCGCCGCGGTGAACGAGTTCGCCCGGTTCGTCGGGCGCGCATTCTCTGCCGTCTTCGCGCAGCACCAGAATCTCGGCGTTGGGGATGGCCTTGCCGATGGAATCGGGCCGGCGGTCGACTTCTTCCGGCGGCAGGAAGGTGGATCTGAACGCCTCGGTGAGGCCGTACATCAGGAAAGGCTTGCTGCGCGGCGCGCGCTTGCGCAGCGCCGTCAGCGTTTCTTTGGGCATGCGGCCGCCGGTGTTGGCGAAATAACGCAGGTTCGCGGCGACCGGCTCCGGCCATTCGAGCTGGCTGAGCTGGATGTACAGCGGCGGCACGGCGGTCAGGCCGGTGACCTTCTCGCGCTCCATCGCCTTGATGACGTCACGCGGCATCAAGTAGTTCAGCAGCACGACGCGCGCGCCCACGTGGAAGGCGGTGGTGAGCTGGCTGAAGCCCGCGTCGAACGACAGCGGCAGGGCGGCCAGCAAAGTGTCCTGCGCGTGGTTTTCCAGGTAGGAAGCCACGCTCTTGGCGCCGGCGACCATGTTGCGGTGGGAAAGCATCACGCCTTTGGGCCTGCCGGTGCTGCCCGAGGTGTAGAGGATGGCCACCATGTCGGTGTCGATCACCCAGTGGGCAGGCGCGGCCGGGCTTCGCAGGAAGGCATCCCAGGCATGGCACGCCAGGCCCGCGGCCGGGGCCTGCGCGTCGCCGGTGACGATCACATGGCACAGCGACGGGCATTGTCCGATCACCTCCTGCAGCGTCGCCAGCCGCTCGGGCGAGGTGACGAGCACCTGCACGCCGCAGTCCTGCATGATGAAAGCGACCTGCTCGGCCTTGAGCAGGGGGTTCAGCGGGACGAACACCGCACCCGCCGCGGGCGCGCCGAAGCTGGCGACCACGCATTCGAAGCGCTTCTCGAGGTAGATCGCGACGCGTTCGCCGCGCTGCAGCCCCAGCCCGGCCAAGCCATGCGCGAAACCCTGGACGGCCTGTTGCAGCTCTCCATAGCTCAAGGTGGATGGGCCATAGGTCAAAGCGGGCGCCGAAGGCGCCTTGGCGGCGGAACAGGCGATCAGCTCGTGGAGCAGGGTGGACTCGGGCATGGGCGTTCGGGTGTGTTCCTGGGGTTAGGCCCCATTGAAAGGGGCTGAAAAGTATCTCATGGCGATACGCCCCGGCCACGCCACTTGAATAGGGGGTCACTGCGCGAAACCGCCAAATACCGCGAGCCCGTGCAGAGTTGGCGGTCGCAAACCTGGCGCCGGACACGGGCGCGCGCGTCCGCGTCGTTCGCATTGGAAATTAGAATCCCGCGGTTGCACGCCGGGTCACGCTATGCCCCGCCCCTGTGCCCTCACCCCCTTAGGAAATTTATGGATGTCAACAAAGAAGTCCTGCGCGTGCTCGACGAAGTCCTGAGCCTGAACGGCCGCGCCGCCTCGTTCACCCGCGACACCCACTTGCTCGGCTCCATCCCCGAGCTCGACTCGATGGCGGTGGTGTCGTTGATCACCTCGCTCGAAGAGCAGTTCGGCATCACAGTGGAGGACGACGACATCGACGGCGAAACCTTCGCCACCGTCGGCTCGCTGGTCGACTTCGTCAACGCCAAGCTGGCGGGCTGACCGCCGGTCCGCCTCGGCGCTTCCACCAGTGCAGATGGACCGAACGGGCGCGCCTTTCCAAGCTTTCTTCCTGCCCGGGCCAGGTACCGCCGGCGACCAGCGGTTGTGCGTCTACCACCCGCCGCAAGGGCCGCGGCCGCTTGGCCTGGTCTTGTACCTGCACCCTTTCGCCGAGGAGATGAACAAGGCCCGGCGCATGGCCGCCCTGCAGTCGCGGGCGTTCGCCCGGCAGGGCTACGGCGTGCTGCAGGTCGACCTGCTCGGCTGCGGCGACAGCTCCGGCGATTTCGGCGACGCCACCTGGGACGCCTGGATCGCCGACGCGCTGCAGGCCGCGGCCTGGCTGCGTCGGCAGGGTGACGCGCCAATCTGGTTCTGGGGCCTGCGCGCCGGCTGCCTGCTGGCGACCGCGGCCGCGGCCCGGATGGAGCAGCCCCCATCCCGCTTCATCTTCTGGCAACCCACGCCGAGTGGCAAGACGCTGCTCCAGCAGTTCCTGCGCTTGAAGATGGCCGCCGAGCTGCAGGGCGGGCAGGCCAAGCAAGTGATGGAAGGCCTTCGCGCCTCGCTGGCGGCGGGCCAGGCGGTGGAGATCGCGGGCTACGCGCTTTCCCCCGGCCTCGCCCAGGGCCTGGAGGCCGCCACCCTGGCGCCGCCGGCCCAGGCCGCGCGCCTGGAATGGATCGAAGTCTCCACGCGCGCGGACGCCACCGACGTGATGCCCGCCTCCCAGATCGCGTTGAAGCGATGGGCCGACGCCGGCTGCGCCGTCCGCAGCCGGGTGGTCAACGGGCCAGCCTTCTGGCAGACCACCGAAATCGAAGACGCGCCCGCCCTCGTCGAGGCCACACGGACCGCCGTGGGCGAGGTGGATGCCGCTGCCCCCACTGCGCCCCTGCCGGCCTGAGCGGCCCCTCATCCAGGTCCACGCCATGTCCAACCTATCGACCGACGGTTTCAGCGAAGAAGCGCACGTCTTCGGCCCGGCGGAGTCCCCCTTGCTCGGCGTCCTAAGCCTGCCCGAGGGGCCTGCGCCCGAGACAGCCGTCATCGTGGTCGTCGGCGGCCCGCAATACCGCGTGGGCAGCCACCGCCAATTCGTCCTGCTGGGCCGGGCGTTGGCCCGGCAGGGGCATGCCGCCTTGCGTTTCGACTACACCGGCATGGGCGACAGCCCCGGCGAGCTGGCCACCTTCCTGTCGGCCAACCGGGACATCGGCGAGGCGGTCCAATTCATCGTCCGCCGCCTGCCGGGCGTGCGGCGGATCGCGCTGTGGGGCCTGTGCGATGGCGCATCGGCCGCGCTGCTCTACTGGCACGAGACACGCGACGAGCGGGTGCAGGGCCTGTGCCTGCTGAACCCCTGGGTGCGCTCGGCCGAAAGCCACGC
>CBJNAE010000346.1:0-4565 GCA_966433995.1 uncultured Ideonella sp.
CGCATCGTCCTGGTCGAGCCGCAGGCGGCGGATCAGCTCGTCGGTCAGCGACGACTTGCCGGCGCCGCCGGTGCCGGTGATGCCGAGCACCGGCGTCTTCGGCGCGGCGGCGGCGGCACGCGCCAGCTCGGCGCGCAGGCTTTCCGGCGCCTTGCCGTTCTCCAGCAGCGTCAGCAGCTGGGCCAGGCGGCGGCGCTGGGCCTCGCCGGGGCCGCGCACCTCGTCGAGCGACCGGGGCGCGTGCGCCGACAGGTCGCGGTCGCAGCGCATCACCATCTCGCCGATCATGCCCTGCAGGCCCATGCGCTGGCCGTCTTCCGGGCTGTAGATGCGGGTGACGCCGTAGGCCTGCAGCTCGGCGATCTCCGACGGCACGATCACGCCGCCGCCGCCGCCGAACACCTGGATGTGGGCGCCGCCGCGCCGGCGCAGCAGGTCGACCATGTATTTGAAGTACTCGACATGCCCGCCCTGGTAGGAGCTGATGGCGATGCCCTGCACGTCCTCCTGCAGCGCGGCGGTGACGACTTCGTCGACCGAGCGGTTGTGGCCCAGGTGGATCACCTCGGCGCCCATGCCCTGCAGGATGCGGCGCATGATGTTGATCGCGGCGTCGTGGCCATCGAACAGGCTGGCGGCGGTGACGAACCTCACCTTATGGGTGGGCCTGTAGGACGCCAGGGCTTTGTACTCTGCGGAAAGGTCGGTCATGGGCGGGCTTTCGAAGAAAGACGCGGTGGCGTCAAGTCACCTTCAGCCCGCGCAGGTCCGGGTTGGCCGGTGGGTAGCGCAGCTGAAGCTGGGTGAGGGTCTGGTGGACGCAACGGGCGATCATCAGGTTGCGGTGGGTCTTGGAGTCCGCCGGGACCACCGTCCAGGGCGCCCAGGCGGTGCCGGTGGCCTGGATGAGTTCGGCGTAGGCCGCCTGGTAGGCGTTCCACTGCTTGCGCGCCGCCAGGTCGTCGGCCGAGAACTTCCACTGCTTGGCGGGGTCGTCGAGCCGGGCCTGCAGGCGCTCGGCCTGCTCCCGCTTGGAGATGTGCAGGAAGAATTTGCAGATGACGGTGCCGGTCTCCACCAGCATCCGCTCGAAATGATTGATGTGGGCGTAGCGCTGGCGGGTCTGCTCCGGCGTGATCCAGCCGTTGACCGGCGGCACCAGCACGTCTTCGTAGTGGCTGCGGTTGAAGATCGCGATCTCGCCGGCGCGCGGCACTTGCCGGTGGATGCGCCAGAGGTAGTCGTGGGCGCGCTCCTCCTCGCTCGGCGCCTTCCAGCCGACGGTGTGCACGCCCAGCGGGCTCATCTGGCCGAACACGCCGCGGATCGTGCCGTCCTTCCCGCTGGTGTCGGTGCCCTGCAGGATGACCAGCAGCTTGTACCGCCGGTCGGCGTAGAACAGGTTCTGCAAGCCGTCCAACTCGGCCGCCAGCGCCTGCACCCGCGCCTGGTCGAGCGCCTTGTCGCCGCTGGAGAACGGCCGGCCGCCGGGGTCGATGTCCTTGAGCTTGAAGCGGGCAGGCTGGGCCGCGGTCGCGGCGGCGCAGCGGAAATCCTCCCAACGGGCTGCGGTGTCGTCCTTGTTTTTCGACTTGGCCAAGGGGAACTCCTATCAATCGACGTGGCGCTGCGGGAAGGGTTTCCCCGTCGGCAGTTTAATTGACGTATACGTCAATGGCAAAGCATGCCACAGGCCGGCTCAGGGTGAAGTCCCCGCAAAGGAGCCTCTGCACCAACCGAAGGCAAGCGCCGCCGACGCAATGACTACCGACAAGCCCTAACCCCCGCGCCACCCCCGCGCGTGCAATCGGCGGCACAATCCGCCCGATGCAGGCACGGCGCCCGGCGCGCCACCGACCCGAAGACCCCGCCACCGTGAGCCCGTTCTCCATCCCCGTCAAAACGCTTGAAGGCCAGGCCGAGATGAGCACGCGCTCACGTCGGCTGAGCCAGCGCCACCGCACGGTGATGTTCCTGGTGGATGGCCGCCGCAATCTGGCCGAGGTGCAACGCATGGCGGTGATGGCCGGCGCGCCGGAGTCGCTGATCGGCGAGCTGTTGGAACTGGGCCTGGTCGTGCTGGTCGACTCCCCCTTGCTGGCCGGCGCCGGCGACGCCGGCTTCGCGCCCCAGAGCGCCCAGGTGCTGCAACCCGACATCCCGGTGGGCGATTCGCTGCTGCCGCCGCTGGAACCCCTGCCCGTCCAGTCGGTCCAGTCCGAGCAGTCCACCGGCCAGCCGCCGGCCGACCTGCCGGTGCTGCGCACGGCCGTCGAACCCGACGACGACGCGCTCGGCCCCAGCCCGGAACCGGTCTTCGAGTCGGACGACCCGCTCGGCCAGGCGCGCGAGATGCTGATGCGCGCCGTCAAGGACGAAGCCCCGCTCACCGGCTCGATCACGCTGATGCGCCTGCGGCGCGCCAAGTCGATCGACGAACTGCAGGCGCTGCTCGAAGAGGTCGAGCAGCGCATCTCCAAGCCCAACCGCACCCTGTTGGCGCAGCAGCTGATGAGCAACGTGCGGCAGTTGCTCATCCTCGCCGGCAGCCGCTGAACGCCGGCGCACGGCGACCGCGCCCACCCGATGAAACACCCCGCACCGCAACGCTTCCTCGCCATCGACGTCGGCAACACCCGGCTGAAATGGGCGGAATACGCCGCGCCCCACCCGGGCGCCGAGCTCATCGGCCACGGCGCCGTCTTCCTGGAAAACATCGACCAATTGGCCGAAACCGGCTGGAAAGACCTGCAGCCCCCCGCCGGCATGCTCGGCTGCGTCGTCGCCGGCGAAGGGGTGCGCCGCCGCGTCGAAGAGCAAATGGAAGAGAAATGGGACCTGGCGCCGCGCTGGGTCGTCTCCAGCGCGGGAGCCGGCGGCGTGCACAACGGCTACGACCACCCCAACCGTCTGGGCTGCGACCGCTTCGTCGCTCTCGTCGGCGCCCGCCAGCGCGTGCTGGCGCAGGGCGGCGAGCGGCCGGCGCTGGTGGTCATGGTGGGCACGGCCGTCACCGTCGACGCGCTCGACGCCCAAGGCCGCTTCCTGGGCGGCTTCATCCTGCCCGGCTTCGGCCTGATGCTGCGCGCGCTGGAGAACGGCACCGCCGGCTTGAAAGTGCCCACCGGCGAGGTCGTCGACTTCCCCACCAACACCAGCGACGCGCTGATGAGCGGCGGCGCCCACGCCATCGCCGGGGCGGTCGAACGCATGCACCGCCAGCTGCTGCAGCGCACCTGCCAGATGCCGGCGCTGTTCATGACCGGCGGCGCCGCGGTGAAGCTGGCGCCGATCACCGATCTGCCCTTCGAGACCGTCGACACCCTGATCTTCGAAGGCCTGCTGCAACTCCAGGCGGAGCGCCTGGCGGGCGGGCTGGAGTCCAGCCTGCTAGGGCCCTGACCACCAGCGCAGCGGCGGCGGCATGGATCTTGCCAATCCCCCGGCCGTGAGTTTCAGCAAGCCACCGCCCCCCTCGTCCGCCGACGCACCGCCGGCCCGGCTGCGGCTGCTGCTGATCGACGACGGCGCCCGCCGCGTGGACCTGATCCGCGACGAACTCACCCGCCAGGGTCACGAGGTGGTCGGCGTCGTCGATTCGGCGGTGCTGATCCACGACTGCGTGCTGCGCCTGGCACCGGACGTCGTCATCGTCGACAGCGAATCGCCGACGCGCGACACGTTGGAGAACCTGGCGGTGCTGTCGTCCACCAGCCCGCGCCCCGTCGTGGTGTTCAGCGAAGACGCCGCCCAGGATCCGATGCGCCGCGCGTTGAACGCGGGCGTCAGCGCCTATGTGATCGCCGGCCTGAAGCCCGAAAGGCTGACGCCGGTGCTGCAAGTGGCGATGGCGCGCTTCGAACAGGACAACCTGTTGCGCGCCCAGCTCGAACAGGCGCAGTCGCAGCTGTCCGACCGCCGGCTGGTGGAGCGCGCCAAGGGCATCCTGATGAAGGGCGGCGCCCTGACCGAGGAGCAGGCCCACAAGCAGCTGCGCCGCCTGGCGATGGACCGCGGGCTGAAACTGGTCGAGACCGCGCAGCGGGTGATCGACGCGCATGCGCTGCTGAACCCGGGCGCCTGAGAAACCGCGGACGAATCGGCGCTTGCTGCGCCGCACCAAAACCGATCGCGGAACGCCCGATGGTGGCGATAGGGCCGTACCTTCTTGGTGCGGGCATGGCGGGTGGTTTTCTCCCCCGGGATCACGCCGCGGAACGCCCTCGCCCCGGCCCTCTTCCGCAAGCGGGAAGAGGGGGGAAACCACGGCTCTCTCTGATTCTCTGGATTTCTTCCTCCCTCTCCCGCTTGCGGGACAGGGCTGGGGCGAGGGCTGGCACGCGACCTGCTAGCACTCCCGCGAAGCCTCGCACAACGGCGTGCGGGGCTCAGTTGAACCGGGCAAAGGCGTCCGACCGATGGGTTTGTTGTTGTTCTGCTTCGCGCAGGCCGCAAACCCGTGGTCGAGGCGCCTTTTTGTTTTTCCAGCGGTCATTTCTTTCGAGGGACATCACCACATGCCTGCCAACCACCATCCGAAGCGAAGCGAGGGCCTGATGAGCGAA
>CBJNAE010000347.1:0-4559 GCA_966433995.1 uncultured Ideonella sp.
GACGTCATGGCGCCCCCCCCGTGCCCGTGGCGGACGCCAGCGCCGGCAGCAGGTTGCGCAGTTTGATGCGGGCGTGGAACATGCGCGCCTTCACGGTGGTGACAGGGCATTGGGTGATGGCGGCGATCTCCTCCAGGGAATGGCCGCCGCTGTAGGCCAGTTCCAGCACCAGGCGCTGCTCGGCCGGAAGCCGTTCCAGCCCTTTTTCCAGCCAGTCGCGCAGTTCGCGGCTGCCTTCGGTGTCGACGGCGGCCTGCACTTCGGCATCGGCCGGGGGCGACCCGGCCGGCGCTTCGTCCCCGTGCTGGCGCAAGGCTTTGAGCGCGCAGCGGTAGGCGATGCCCATGATCCAGGTCGAGACCCGCGAATCGCCGCGGAAGACGCCGGCTTTCTGCCAGACGATCCAGAAGCAGTCATTGATGGCTTCCTCGACCACGTCGGGACGGTAGGTCAGCCGGGCCAGGAAGCGCGACAGCCGGTGGTGGTAGCCGCGGTACAGCTCGGCGAGGGCGTCACGGTCGCCGCCCGCCACCCGGCCCAGCAGGCGGCGTTCGGACGGGTCGTCGGCAGGGGAGGGCGCGGTCGGCGGCATGGTGTCGGCGCGGGGCGGTTGTCCAGTGGGCCTGCGGATTCGGCAGGGCGGCGGGGGCTTTCTGGGCGGTGGGTGCCTCGCCGGCCTTGAAAAGTTGCGGCCCGCTCAAAACAAAGTCCGGGCGATGGTGGCGGACCAGCGCGGCCGGGCGCTTTCGCCCAACAGGCGCCGGGCGCGCCCGTCGTTGGCGATGTAGCTCAGCTCCAGCCGCCAGCCGTCGCCCTGCCAATCGATGCCGGCGTTGCCATAGGCGTAACCCCGGCCGGCATGCTGGGGCAGCTCTGAATAACCGAGGCCGGCCGAAAGGGCGACCTGCCGGGCCAGGGGCCAGCGCCAGCCCACATCGGCCGCCGGCTGCAGGCGATGCCCCCCGGGCCGGCGCGAGCCCGTGCCGCGGCTGGCGGACAAGCCCAGCGACAAGGTGTCCCGGTAGGCCCAGGCCAGGCTGGCCTCGGCCCGGTCGTAAGCCCGCGCCGCCGGGCTGGTGTAGGCGTAGTAGCGCAGGCCCGCCTGCAACTGCCAATCGTTCGACAGCGCCTCGTAGCGGGAGGCGTGCGCCACCAGGCGCGTGGTGTCCAGGCCCTGGCTGCTGGCGCTGGCACCCAGGCCGGCCGACCAACCCGTGGCGGGGTGGAAGGTCAGCATGCCTTGCGCCACCGGCCGCCGGGGCCCGATCGACAGGCCGCGGTCGGTCAGCTCGGAACTCAGCGCCACCTCGGCCTGCGGGCCGGCCCGGGAGGCCGTTTGCTGGGCCGGTGCCGCGGGGGGCCATGCCGTCAGCGCCAACCCGGCCGCCAGGGCGGCGGCCCCGGCGCGGCCTCGAAGACCCGCGCGGCGACGGTGCAAGCTCCGGCGCACGGTTGGAAAAGGCGGGCGGAAGGCTCTCGGTGCGCGGCGGCCGGTCAGCCCTTGCCCTGGCCCGCCACCGCCGCGGCGGCCTTCGCCGCCGCTTCGGCGTCGCCGAGGTAATAGTGCTTGATCGGCTTGAGGTCGGCGTCCAGCTCGTAGACCAGCGGGATGCCGTTGGGGATGTTGAGGCCGACGATGTCGTCGTCCGATATGTTGTCGAGGTATTTCACCAGCGCCCGGATGCTGTTGCCGTGGGCCGCGACCACCAGCCGCTTGCCCGCGCGGATCGCCGGGGCCAGCTCTTCGTTCCACAGCGGCAGCACGCGGGCCACGGTGTCCTTCAGGCATTCGGTCAGCGGCACGTCCTGCGGCTTGAGCCGGGCGTAGCGCGGATCCTGGCGCTCGCTGCGCTTGTCGGTGGCCTCCAGCGCGGGCGGCGGCGTGTCGTAGCTGCGGCGCCAGACCAGCACCTGCTCGTCGCCGTATTGCTTGGCGGTCTCGGCCTTGTTCAGGCCCTGCAGCGCGCCGTAGTGGCGCTCGTTGAGCTGCCAGCGCTTTTGCACCGGCAGCCAGGTGCGGTCCATGGAGTCCAGGCAGTGCCACAGCGTCCAGATCGCGCGCTTGAGGACGGAGGTGTAGGCCACGTCGAATTCATAGCCGGCTTCCTTGAGCAGCCGGCCCGACTGCTTGGCTTGCTCGACGCCCAGCGGCGTCAGCTCGACGTCGGTCCACCCAGTGAAGCGGTTTTCCAGGTTCCAGGTGGATTCGCCGTGGCGGATCAGGACAAGTTTGTGCATGGTGTGGGTTCGTCTGGGATGGTGAGGGGGGCGCGGCAAGACCCTTGCGGGCGAGCGGGGGAAGGCCCGCGGGGCGTCGGGTGCGCGGTCGCGAATTCTATAATCCGCCCTTTCGCCGGGATGTTCCGGTGCGCCCTGGATTGCCTACGTGGACAAGTTCATTCTCGACAACTACCTGCTGATCCTGCTGGCCCTGGTGTCCGGCGGCTTGCTCTTCTGGCCCGCGCTGCGGCGCCAGGGCGGCGGCAAGGTGAGTGCGGCCGAGGCGGTCAGGCTCATCAACCGCGAGAAGGCGGTGCTCATCGATGTCAGCGAACCGGGCGAATACGCACAGGGCCACGCGGGCGGCGCCAGGAATGTCCCGTTGGGCAGCCTCGACGCATCGTCCAAAGACCTGCCCAAGAACAAGGTCCTGCCGGTGGTGGTGCTGTGCCCCACCGGCGCGCGCGCGGGTCGCGCGGTCGCGGCCTTGAAGAAACTCGGTTTCGAGAACGCCACCGCCCTGGCCGGCGGCACCTCGGCCTGGCGCGAGGCCAGCCTGCCGATCGAGAAAACCGCCGAGTGACCTGATCGCAGGAGCCCCAAGCCATGCAAGCCGTCAAGATGTACACCACCCAGGTCTGCCCCTACTGCATCCGCGCCAAGCAGCTGCTCGCGCAGCGCGGCGTGAAGCAGATCGAGGAAATCCGCGTCGACCTCGACCCGGCGCAGCGCCAGGCCATGATGCAGCTCACCGGCCAGCGCACCGTGCCGCAGATCTTCATCGGCGACACCCACGTCGGCGGCTGCGACGACTTGGTCGCGCTCGACCAGCGCGGCGGGCTGCTGCCCCTGCTGGGCGCCTGAAGCGCCATCAAGCGGCGGGACGGCCCCCGCCTCAGCGATAATCCGACCCGTCTGCCCGAGCGCCACGCCGGGCTTTTTAATTTTCTTGACCCCACCGCGAGAACCCCATGGCCGACACCCCCGACACCGCCGACAACAACAGCGCGCCCGTTTTCCAGATCCAGCGCCTGTACCTCAAGGACCTCTCCCTGGAGCAGCCCAACTCGCCCCAGATCCTGCTGGACCAGTCCCAGCCGCAAGTCGAGATCAACCTGGCGCTCGGCGCCGAAGGCGTCACCGACGGCATCTACGAGGTCGCCGTCACCGCCACGGTGACCACCAAGGTCAGCGACAAGACGATGTTCCTGATCGAAGCCAAGCAAGCCGGCATTTTCGAGATCCGCAACATCCCCGACGACCAGCTGCAAGCCATCATCGGCATCGCCTGCCCCGGCATCATCTACCCCTACCTGCGCGCCGTGGTGTCCGACGTCTGCACCCGCGCCGGCTTCCCGCCGGTGATCCTCAGCGAGGTGAACTTCCAGGCGATGTTCGAAGCCCAGCGCGCCCAGCAAGCCGCCGGTGCCGCGCCGTCGTCGCCCACGCTGAACTGACATCCCGGGCCCATCTGGGCGGACTCCGAACATGAACCTCACCGTCCTCGGAGCCGGCGCCTGGGGGACGGCCCTGGCGATCGCGGCCAGCCGCGGCCAGGCGGTCCACCTCTGGGCGCGCGACCCTGCGCAGGCCGCCGACCTGGCGCGCGAGCGGGTCAACCGCCGCTATCTGCCGGGGCCTTCCTTGCCGCCGGCCCTGCTAGTCACCGCCGATTTCGACGCGGCCTGCGCCCACGCCGCGCAAGGCCTGGTCATCATCGCCACGCCGATGGCCGGCCTGCAGCCGATGCTCCAACGCCTCGCTGGCCAGGCGCCGGCGGGTGTGCTGTGGCTGTGCAAGGGCTTCCAGGAAGGCAGCGGCCTGCTCGGCCATGAGGTGGCCGCCGCCGCGGCGCCGGGGTTGCGGGTCGGCATCCTGTCTGGCCCGAGCTTCGCCCTCGAAGTGGCGCAAGGCCTGCCCACGGCGCTGGTGGCCGCCAGCGCGTCCGCCGACCTGCGCGAGCAGGCCGTGGCCGCGCTGCACGGCGAGCACCTGCGCATCTACACCTCGCCGGACCCTGTCGGCGTCGAAGTGGGCGGCGCGGTGAAGAACGTGTTGGCCATCGCCACCGGCATCGCCGACGGCATGCAATTGGGCATGAACGCGCGGGCCGCGCTCATCACACGTGGCCTGGCCGAGATGACGCGCCTGGGCCTGGCGCTCGGCGCCCAGGCCGAGACCTTCATGGGCCTGTCGGGCCTGGGCGACCTGGTGCTCACCGCCACCGGCGACCTGTCGCGCAACCGCCAGGTCGGGCTGAAGCTGGCCCAGGGCCTGCCGCTGGACCGGATCCTCCAGGAACTCGGCCACGTGGCCGAGGGCGTGCGCAGCGCCGGCGT
>CBJNAE010000348.1:0-4528 GCA_966433995.1 uncultured Ideonella sp.
ATGGCAGCGGCCCAACAGGCGCAACAGGCCGAAATCGCCGCCGGAGCCCCCGGCCAAGGCGGCCAGGCGCCGGGCGCCGCGAAGGGCCCCTCGGGCCAGGCGCCGGGCGGCGTCGACGCGCTGGGCGCCAGCGGCATGGCCGCCGCCCTCGGCGGCCCGGCCGCGGCGGCTGGCAACGACCCCGCCTCGCCGGTTTCCGTGAACATCCCCACCCCGGCGCAGTCTCCGGAATTCCGCGACGCGCTCGGCGCCCAGGTGAGCCTGCTCGCCAAAGACGGCGTGCAATCGGCCGAGCTGCACCTGAACCCCTCCGACATGGGCCCGATCTCGGTGCAGATCACGCTCGACGGCACCCAGGCCCGGGTCGACTTCGGCGCCGATTCGGCCGACACCCGGCGCTTGATCGAATCCGGCCTGCCCGAGCTGGCCAGCGCCCTGCGCGACGCCGGCCTCACGCTCAGCGGCGGCGGCGTGTCGCAGCATGCGCCGCAGCAGCAGAACCGGGGCGACGCGGGCCAGGGCGGCGAAGGCCGCCGGGCCGGCTTCGAGCCGGAGCGCGTCGGCGCCGACGCCACCGTCCAGCCTGCGCGCAGCGCGGCGGTGGCACGGCGCGTGGCACTGGGTGGGGTGGACGTGTACGCCTGAGCGCCGTCCGGGCCGAGCACGGTGGGACTGTCAGACCGGGAATTCGCATTGAGCGTGTGGGAAGCCTGGCTGTCCGCATCCACCCTCACCCCAACCCTCTCCCGCAAGCGGGAGAGGGCTTGAGGCGATCACCGCGCGTTTTTTGAGAACGACGAGGCTCGGCCCCGTTTCCCCAGCCGGTTGGCCTGGCTTTTAGGCCGGCGGTGTTTGGCTCCCTCGCCCCCGGCACGGGGGAGAGGGCTGGGGTGAGGGGGCGGTGGCGCACAGCCTCCATATCCCTCGACCCCAGGCCCCTCCCCCGGTACTGGCCCAAATTCCCCCCGCTTATCAACGCTTCCCCCGCAGGCGGCGATTCGACAATGCATCCATGAACCGAGGTGCGGCGCCGCCATTCCCGGCAGGGAAAAGGCGGGCGGACGGGCACCGACATCAAGGAGCGAGCGAACATGGCCAAGACAGCAGCAGCCCCGGCCGCCGCCGAAGCGGGTGGCGAGGCCGCCCCGGCGAAGAAAGGCAAGAAGAAGCTGATCATCATCATCGCGGCGGTCGTCGTGCTGCTGGGCGTGGCCGGCGGCGGCGCCGCTGTCTTCATGGCCAAGAAGAAGGCCGCCGAGGCCGCTGCCATGGAAGACGAGGAAGACGAAGGCGCCGCCAAGCACGCGGACGCGCACGCCAAGGTGGACATCAACCACCCGCCGGTCTTCGTGCCGCTGGAGCCCTTCGTCATCAACCTGGCCGACAAGGACTCCGACCGCTACGCGCAGATCGCGGTCACGCTGCAGGTGGTCGACGCCAAGTTCGCCGAGCAACTCAAGGCTTTCATGCCCGCCATCCGCAACAGCATCCTGATGGTGCTGGCCCACAAGACCTCGCAGGAGTTGCTGGAGCGCACCGGCAAGGAGCAGCTCGCCCAGGAAATCATGCGCGAGGCGGTGCGCCCGATGGGCATCAACATCGAAGCGCCGCACGCGGCCGACAAGGGCGACCACGGCGAAAAGGCGGCCGACGAGGAAGAGGACGAGTCGCCCAAGAAGAAGAAAAAGAAGAAGGCCGCGCCCAAGGAGCCCGCCACCCCGAACCCGATCCAGCAAGTGCACTTCGCCAACTTCATCATCCAGTGAAGCGGGGACGAGCCATGACCACCGCCACCACCCGGCCCAGCAGTCCGACGGGAGCCCGCCCATGAACCAGCAGATCCTGTCGCAAGACGAAGTCGATGCGCTGCTCCAGGGCATCACCGGCGAGAGCCAGAAGCTGGAGCAGGAGGAAGTCCAGCAGGGCGGCATCCGCGACTACGACATCTCCAGCCAGGAGCGCATCGTCCGCGGGCGCATGCCGACGATGGAGATCATCAACGAGCGATTCGCCCGCAACATCCGCATCGGCCTGTTCAACTTCATCCGCAAGAGCCCGGAGATCTCGATCGGCGGCATCAAGGTGCAGAAGTACAGCGCCTTCCTGCGCGAGATCGTGGTGCCCACCAACTTCAACATCGTCAGCGTGCGGCCGCTGCGCGGCGCCGGCCTGATCGTCTGCGACCCGACGCTGGTGTTCGCGGTGATCGACGCGCTGTTCGGCGGCGCCGGCAAGTTCCACACCCGCATCGAGGGCCGCGACTTCTCGCCCACCGAGCAGCGCATCATCATGCGCCTGGTGGAGGTGGTCACCGCCGAATACAAGAAGGCCTGGAACGGCATCTACCCCCTCGAACTGGAATACCAGCGCTCCGAGATGCAGCCGCAGTTCGCCAACATCGCCACGCCCAGCGAGATTGTCGTGGCCACCTCCTTCACCCTGGAGATCGGCGACACCTCCGGGACGATCCACTTCTGCATCCCCTACTCCACGCTGGAGCCGATCCGCGACGTGCTGTATTCGACCATCCAGGGCGACAGCAACGAGCCGGACCGCCGCTGGGTGAACCTGCTGAAGGAACAGATCCAGGCCGCCAACGTCGACCTGGTGGCCGAGCTGGCGCAGGCGCCGGCCACGGTGGAGCAGCTGCTGGCCTTCAAGCCCGGCGACTTCATCGAACTCGACCTGAAACCCGACATCGTGGCCAAGGTGGCCGGGGTTCCCATCCTGGCCTGCCACTACGGCACCGCCAACGGCCGCTACGCCTTGAAGATCGATGAACTGTTGACCACCTCGCACATGGGTTGGCTGGGAGAAGCAAATGTCTGACGAGAACGAAACCGCCGGCGGCATGTCCGAAGAAGACGCGATGGCCGCGGAATGGGCGGCCGCGCTGTCCGAAGCCAAGGCCGACTCCAGCGGAGGCGGCGAGATCTCCACCACGGGCGGGGACGAAGCGGCGCCTGCGACCTTCACCAACTTCCACGAGGATGTCCCGGCCGCGGCCGGCAACGACATCAACATGATCCTGGACATCCCGGTGCAGCTGACGGTGGAGCTGGGGCGCACGCGCATCCCGATCAAGCACATCCTGCAGCTGGCCCAGGGCTCGGTCGTGGAGCTGGAAGCGATGGCGGGCGAACCGATGGACGTTCTGGTCAACGGCTACCTCATCGCCCAGGGCGAAGTCGTGGTGGTGAACGAGAAGTTCGGCATCCGGCTGACCGACATCGTGACGCCTTCCGAACGCATGCGCCGACTGAGCCGCTCGGCTTGAGCGCGGCGCCAACCCTTGAACGCAATCGACATGACCGCTTCCCCTGGACTCGGCTCGCTGTTCTGGTTCCTCGCGATCGCCGCGCTGATCCCGCTGGCGCTGTGGCTGCTCAAGCGCACGCCGATCGGCGGCGCGGCGTCCAACCCGCTGACGCGCAGCGTCTCGGTGCTGCCGCTGTCGCAAAGCCAGCGCGTCGTGACCATCGAAGTGGGCAGCGGCGCCGACCGGCGCTGGCTGGTGCTGGGCGTCACCCCGCAACAGATCACCACGCTGCACACCATGGCCCCGCAGGAGGGTGCGCCCGGCCAGCCCGCCGAGCCCGGCACCGTGGCCGCGGCGTCGTTCTCCCAATTGATCGGCCAGTTGCGCGGCAAGCAACCGCAAGGCCGGGGCGACGCGCCGTGATGGGCAGCAGGCTCCGCACCGCCGCCCGCGGCCTCGCTTCGCCCGCGCTGGCCCTCCTGCTGTTGCCGGCCTGGGCGATTGCGCAGACCTCGGGCGCGGCGCCCCCGCCGGGCGGCGGCGCCACGCTGCCGCTGATGGTGGCCCAGGGCGCCGGCGGCACCAGCTACTCGGTGCCGGTCCAGACGCTGTTGTTCTTCACCGCGCTGGGCTTCCTGCCGGCCATCCTCCTGATGATGACGAGCTTCACCCGCATCGTCATCGTGCTGAGCCTGCTGCGCCAGGCGCTGGGCACCCAGTCGGCGCCGCCCAACCAGGTCATCGTCGGCATGAGCCTGTTCCTGACCTTCTTCGTGATGGGCCCGACCATCGACAAGGTCTACGCCGACGCCTACGCGCCCTACAGCGCCAACCAGATCGGCTTCGACGTGGCGCTCAAGCGCGCCGAAGTGCCGCTGCGCGAGTTCATGCTCAAGCAGACCCGCCAGTCCGACCTCTCCCTGTTCAGCAAACTCGCCAAGGTGGACCCGGCCGTTCCCGCCGCCGAGGTGCCGTTCAAGGTGCTGGTGCCTTCCTTCGTGACCAGCGAGCTCAAGAGCGCCTTCCAGATCGGCTTCCTGATCTTCATCCCCTTCCTGATCATCGACATGATCGTCGCCAGCGTGCTGATGAGCCTGGGCATGATGATGCTCAGCCCGGTGCTCGTGGCCCTGCCCTTCAAGCTGATGCTGTTCGTGCTGGCGGACGGCTGGAACCTGCTGATCGGCTCGCTGGCCGCGAGTTTTGCTGTATGAGCCCCCCAGTCGCTCCGCTCCTGCCCCCAAGGGGCGCCGTTCTGCTTGGGGCGGC
>CBJNAE010000349.1:0-4483 GCA_966433995.1 uncultured Ideonella sp.
TCGGCATGCCGGTGAACTACCGCCATTGGAGCTACGGCAAGGAGTTCATCTCCACCGAGAAGAACTACCGACGCGGCCACATGGGCCTGGCCTACGAGATCGTCATCAACTCCAACCCCTGCATCAGCTACCTGATGGAGGAGAACACCCTGGCGATGCAGGCCCTGGTGATCGCCCACGCCGCCTACGGCCACAACAGCTTCTTCAAGGGCAACTACCTGTTCCGCATGTGGACGGACGCGGCCAGCATCATCGACTACCTCGTCTACGCCAAGAACTACGTTGCCGACTGCGAGGAGCGCCACGGCCTGGACGCTGTCGAGACCTTCCTCGACAGCTGCCACGCGCTGATGAACCACGGCGTCGACCGCTACCGCCGGCCCAGCCGCAAGTCGCTGGCCCAGGAGCTGGCCGAGCGCAAGGACCGCGAGGCGCACGCGCAGCAGCAGGTCAACGACATGTGGCGCACCCTGCCGCGCAAGGCCGAGAAGGCGGTCGAAGAGAAGGAGGCCCGCCGCTTCCCGCCCGAGCCGCAGGAGAACCTGCTCTATTTCATCGAGAAGAACGCACCGCTGCTGGAGCCCTGGCAGCGCGAGCTGGTGCGCATCGTGCGCAAGGTGGCCCAGTACTTCTACCCGCAGCGCCAGACCCAGGTGATGAACGAGGGCTGGGCCACGTTCTGGCACCACCATTTGCTTAATACCCTTTATGACGACGGCCACCTCACCGACGGCGTGATGATCGAATGGCTGAAGTCGCACACCAACGTGGTCTACCAGCCGCGGGTGGGCGACCGCCACTACAGCGGCATCAACCCCTACGCGCTGGGCTTCGCGATGTACACCGACATCAAGCGCATCTGCGAAGCCCCCACCGAGGAAGACCGGCGCTGGTTCCCCGACATCGCGGGCAGCGACTGGCTGGAGACGCTGGACCACGCGATGCGCAACTTCAAGGACGAGAGCTTCATCGGCCAGTTCCTGTCGCCCAACCTGATGCGCGAGTTCCGCTTCTTCTCGATCGTGGACGACGAGAAGGACTCGGAGCTGGAGGTCTCGGCCATCCACGACGAGTCCGGCTACCGCCAGGTGCGCGAGGCCCTGAGCCGCCAATACGACCTCGGCCAGCGCGAGCCCAACATCCAGGTCTGGAACGTGAACCTGCGCGGCGACCGCTCGCTGGTGCTGCGCCACGCCCAGCACAACGACAGGCCGCTGCACGACAGCGCCGAGGAGGTGCTCAAGCACGTGGCCCGGCTGTGGGGCTTCGGCGTGCACCTCGAAAGCGTCAATTCGCAGGGCGAAGTGACCAAGCGCTGGTCGGTGGCCGCGCCGCCGCCACCGAGCGACGAATAGCAGACTGGCTGAGTTTAGAAACCCCGTCAGTTGACAGAATCCCAGGCTGTGTCGAACGACACCAGCAAAGCCCTTCCCGGCACCTTTGGAGACATGCTCGACACACCGCTGACAGATGAAAGTGTCAATTGACTTGCGCCCAGGGAATATCGGGCAGCGTCAGCGAAGCGGCAGATTGACCCGCCGGGAAATAGCTGCGGCCCACATTGCTGCCCTTGGCCAAGATCACGATGGCATGACCCGAGGCATCGGCCAAGCGCAGTGAACCTGAGCTTGGATACGCAGCGGACGACGAATAACTCAGCGGGACTGTGCTTTGCACGCCGTATTGTCCGCCGTGGAAGCTGATACGTCCAACAACGGAAACGATACTGGGCTTGCTGTCATCAGGCACATTGCTGTCCACATCGAAGTTAAACACGGCGGAGGTTCCGCCGATCCTGGCAGACGTATTTTCATAACGCAGAAAATAGCGCGTGCTGGCGTTCTGTAATTCTTTGAACCACATCCGGGCCGGACCGTTGTATATCGTCATGTTCGCGGCCCCGAAATTACTGAATTCCAGTGAAAGATCCCACTCTGCAAGAGTGTTGAATGCCGAAGCCGGGACGATTGCATTGATACGCATTCGAAACCCGCCGCTGACCACGCTTCCGCTGGGAACAGTACATCTTTGAAACGAAGCCTCCAGTCGGTCGCCCGCATTGACACTTCTGCTGTTGTCGAGATCGTCGTAAACGACAGTCATCTGACCGCCGCGGGCGCAAGCCAAGGTCTCAGTGCTTGTCGCCTGCACCGAAACGTTGGGCCGTTGGTCCATCGCCCCAATTTTTTTGATGATCATCGCCGCCAGACCGCCGATGTCGATGGCCGGGGCCGACAAGACAGTTCCTAAAGCGGATTTGCGATCGGCTTGGACGTTTTCACCTAAGAAACCGGCGCCGGGCGATGTGCTGGGGTCGGTAGAACTCAACACCGCCTTAATCAAAGAAGGAGAAAGCGTATTCAAGTCACCGCTACCGGAGAAATTGCTACTGGCCGTTGAATTGCGAGCCGAAGAAGGGAAAACAACGCTCGTGCCGTTTTCAGGCAATGGCGTTGCATTTTCAGAGAGGTTGTTACCGCTATTGGCGGCATTTCCCCCATCCCCGCCTCCACCGCACGCCGTCAATATGGCTGCCAGAAGTGGCGAAATGGCGGTTTGTGAATAACGTTGCAGATGAAATCGAATGCCCGAGAAGTTCATGTTGAAATTCCTAGATGTCAGGGACAAGCATCGTATCTTTTTTGATGAATTGATTCATCCCGTGAATCGATGTGCAATCGTCGTTCTCCACGTGGAACAAAGGGTTGTCTTCATCTTCTGTTCAGACGATCAAACACCGCTCCGGAGGTTGCTATGTACGGCATCGCACAGTGAACTACCCCGGCATCATCAAACACCGCCGGGCCATTACAGACGTAACTGCTGGCCAATGGGCACGTTTCTTTCTGATGATCTATCGTCCCAACGCAAACCCTTTCATTTGTCGGCGGGACTGATTGAGCCTTCAAGCGATCCTTACAGCCGTGGGAATCCGCTGCAGCATCTTCGGCGGGAGCCAGGGCCTGGGCCTGTTCGTCGCGCGGGAGGTCGTCCTGGCCCATGGCGGCACGGTCGAGGTGGAATCGGCTGTGGCGTCCGGCAAGGTGGTCTTCACGCTGCGGCTGCCTCAAGGGGCCGCCCGGTGAACAACGCCGCCATCGCGCACGGCCTCCAGGCGAACCGTCCCACGCGGCCTTGTCCGACACCCCGCGCGGGCGTCCCGGCCCAACATGGCGGGCACGCCGGTCCGACACGCTGGTTCGCCCAGCGCGTCGACCGGCTCCCAGACTTCCCCGCAAGGAGCAGCATATGAACGCAATTCGATGGCTGGGCGTGGTCCTCATCGTCGTGGGCGCCGTGGCCATGGGCCAGGGCAGCTTCAGTTTCACCAAGGCAACCCATGAGGCCAAGATCGGGCCGGTGGCGCTGTCGGTGAAAGAAAAGCAGACCTTGAACGTGCCCCTGTGGGCAGGCGGGACCGCGTTGGCGATCGGCATCGCGCTGGTCGTCATCGGCGGCGGCGGCAAGCGTTGAACCGGGCCGAGCCACTCACACCACGCGGCGACGCGGCGCGGCAAGGCGGCCCGTCCGCGCCGGGCGCCTTCAACCCGCCCTGCGAGGCCTGCCCGCTGCGCCCGCGGCCTTTGTTCCTGGCGAACAGCGAGGAGGAACTGTCGCTCATCAAGTCGCTGCGGCGCGGCAGCCTGCGCCTGGACGCCCAGGAGACGCTAATCCACGAAGGCCAGGCCGACACGCCGCTGTACACCTTGCTGCAGGGCTGGGCCTTCCGCTACAAGACCCTGAGCGACGGGCGCCGCCAGATCCTGAACTTCCTGCTGCCGGGCGACTTCATCGGCGTTCAACAGCGCATGCTGGAGTCCGCCCTGCACGGCGTGGAGACGCTGACCCCGGCCGTCCTGTGCGTTTTCCAGCGCGACGCGCTCTGGGAGATCCACCGGCAGTCACCGTCCATGGGTTTCAACGTCACGTGGCTGGCCTCCCATGAAGAATCCATGGTCGACGACGCCTTGCTGTCGGTGGGCCGCCGCAGCGCGGAAGAACGCATCGCGACGCTGCTCATCCTGCTCTTCAAGCGCGCCGCGGCGCTGCAGGACGACGGCGGGGCCGGCGGCGTGCCTTTCCCCTTGACGCAGCAGCACATGGCGGACGGCCTCGGCCTGTCGCTGGTGCACACCAACAAGACCCTGCGCAAGCTGGAAAAACGCGGCCTGCACCGCCTGCGGGACGGCCGCCTCTTCCTGCACGACGCCAAGGCCCTGGCGCAGCTGGCCGACCTCTACGGCGACGGCCGCCCCCCGGAACGCCCCCTCGTCTGAACCCCGGGCCGCCGGCGTGTATGTCTTTCTACATGGCGGCGGCACCCGCCAAAACCTAAATTGCGCACCCCAGCCCTGTTCGACGCCGGCCCAAGACTCACCACCAACGCGGCCCTAGTCCAGTGAAACAGAGAAATCGGATGTGCGCCGAGGTCTGGCAGGGCAAGCGGCAAGGCGCGGCCCGCGGCCCAGGCTGGACGCCTGGG
>CBJNAE010000350.1:0-4470 GCA_966433995.1 uncultured Ideonella sp.
CGAGGTTGCCGCTCTTGTCGGCCTTCCAGGCCTTCACCAGGGCCACGTCGGGCACCAAGGCGCGTTCCATCACATAGGTCTCGCCGTCGAACTCGCGCAGTTCCTTGCCTTCGGCCACCACGGTGCCGACGCCGGTCTTGGTGAAGAAGGCCGGGATGCCGGCTCCGCCGGCACGCAGCTTCTCGGCCAGCGTGCCCTGGGGCGTGAACTCCAGCTCCAGCTCGCCGGCCAGGTATTGGCGCTCGAACTCCTTGTTCTCACCGACGTAGCTGGAGATCATCTTCCTGATCTGGCGCGTCTCCAGCAGTTGGCCCAGGCCGAAGCCGTCGACACCGGCGTTGTTGGAAATCACGGTGAGGTTCTTCACGCCGGAATCGCGCAGGGCCGCTATCAAGGCCTCGGGGATGCCGCACAGGCCGAAGCCGCCCACCGCGAGCAGCTGCCCGTCGGCCACCAGGCCTTTCAGCGCCGCGGCGGCGCTGGGGAACACCTTGTTCATCGCACAAGCTCCTTGAATGAATGGGGCGCAGGTTACTACGTAAGGCATTACGTAGTCGTTACGTAGAATTGACTAAGCCGCGCTGGCGGAAACCCTCATTCTCCACCCGCGCCATGGCCGCCCCCATCGAATTGGAACCGATCGACTACCGCACCGCCTTCGACCTGGCACCGGTGGGACTGGTGCTGTCCCGTCAGCGCCGGATCATGGACTGCAACCAACACTTGCTCGACATGTTCGGCGCCACGCGTGTGCAACTGGTGGGCCGCAGCCTGGAAGTGCTCTACCCCAGCAGCGACGAGTTCGAACGCACCGGCGCCCGCATCGCCGCCCGGTTGAACACCCAGGGCTGGTACGCCGACGACCGCGTGATGAAGCGCCTGGGCGGACCGCGCCAGGGCGAGCTTTTCTGGTGCCACGTGGCCGGCCGCGCGGTCGACGCGAAGCAGGCCCACGCCGCCGGCATCTGGAGCTTCGAAGACCTGTCGTCCAAGCGCCAGCTCAAGGCCGACCTGACGCCGCGCGAACGCGAGATCGCCGCTTTGCTGATCGAAGGCCTGACGAGCAAGCTGATCGGCCGCCGGCTGTCGATCAGCCCGCGCACGGTGGACGTCTACCGCGGACGTCTGATGAAGAAATACGGCGCGGCGACGACACCGGAGCTGGTGAACAAGCTGTTGTCGAGTTGAGGTGCCGGCCGCCGCATCCGGCGCGGGGCCGATGCGGCTCAGCGGGAAAGACCCTTCAGGGAAACGCCGCCGCGCATGACTTCTTCCAAGCCTTGCGACCGGTCGACCTCGGCGCGCAGCGGATCCTGGCGTTTGAGGCCCGCGGTGAGGTGTTTGCCGCGGCTGTCGTAGAGGCGGTCCCACTCGCGGGTGACGCCCGCGCACCCACCGCGCTCCTCGCCTTCGGTGCAGGTGTACGCCAGCATCAGGTAGGGAGGCGATTTGCCGCCTTCCAGGCAGGCCCAGCCGGTAAGCGCCGCGTCCAGCACCCGGCGGCCGCCGGCCAGCTTCTTTCGCTGGCGGCGACCATCCAGCGGCACGGCCCGGGCGGGGCCGCCGTCCACCGAGAAGCTGAGGCTTTGCCCGAGCAACTGGCTCGGCGGGCTGTCGTCGCCGGCGAATGTCAACCAGACGCTGCTCACCTGGGCTTTGAGCGGGCCGCAGGCCAGTTCGTCCTGCGTTCGCACCACCGTACCCGGGACGGCGAGCGCCTGGGCCGCGCCCACGAAACCCGCCAGGCAAAAAGCCAGGCCGCGGATGGCGGCCGGCATCACGGCCCGACCAGGTTCTGGAACTCGGCGAATTTCTGCTTCGCGGTTTCCATCGTCATCTTGGACTGCTTGGCGCCGGGCAGCGAGGTCCATTCGTTCCTGAGCAGCGGAATCGCCTGCTCGATGTTGCCCGCGGCGACGTGCTGGTAGGCCCTGCGCGTCTTGAGCTTCCAAACAGCGATCTTGTCCTGCGACTCGGGCGTGAAGTCCGGCGCTATGCCTTTCTGCTTTGCCTCGGCCCAGGTGCCGTAAAGGATCTGGTAGGCGCCCGCCGCGGTGGACTTGTTGCCCCAGCAGCTCACCATGATGTTGGGGTGTTTGCTGGTGTCCGAGAACACGCCCGGCCCGCAACTGCCCGCGCCGTAGATGTGGAAATAGGTGTTGTCGCTGTCCTTGTTGTGCTCGGCGAAGCGGATGAGGCGCAGGAAAGCCTGCACGTTGGTGGTTTCCGAAGCCATGTCGTTTTTTCTCCCTGGTGTCCGTGACGCTTGGCGCGCGGCCCTTCGGCAGGCCGCGCCCAGGGAGCGAATTTTAGGACGGGGGCCGGGCCGGCAGGCGGCCCGCCCCCTGCTTCAGTGGACCACGCGGTCGAACACCAGCTCGCCTTCCCGCACACCCACCGGGATCACGTCCTTGGGCCCGAACTTGCCTTCCAGGATCAGCTTGGACACCGGGTTCTCGATGCGCTGCTGGATGGCGCGCTTGAGCGGCCGGGCGCCGAAGGCGGGGTCGAAGCCGACCTTGGCCAGCTCGTCGAGCGCCTGGGGCGACACGTCGAGCTTCATGTCCATCTTCTCGAGCCGTCCTTCCAGCGCCTTGAGCTGGATCCGGGCGATCGCCGAGATGTTCTTGTTGTCCAGCGCGTGGAACACCACCACCTCGTCGATGCGGTTGAGGAACTCGGGGCGGAAGTGCTGCTTCACGTCGACCCACACCGCCTCGCGGATGACCTCGCTGTCCTGGCCGGCCAGGTTCATGATCTGGTGCGAGCCGAGGTTGCTGGTCATGACGATCACGGTGTTCTTGAAGTCGACGGTGCGCCCCTGGCCATCGGTCAGGCGGCCGTCGTCCAGCACCTGCAGCAGCACGTTGAACACGTCGGGGTGGGCCTTCTCCACCTCGTCCAGCAGCACCACGCTGTAGGGTTTGCGGCGCACCGCCTCGGTGAGGGCGCCGCCCTCGTCGTAGCCGACATAGCCCGGCGGCGCGCCGATCAGGCGGCTGACGCTGTGCTTCTCCATGTATTCGCTCATGTCGACGCGGATCATGTGGTCCTCGCTGTCGAACAGGAAACCTGCCAGGGCCTTGCACAGCTCGGTCTTGCCGACGCCGGTGGGGCCGAGGAACAGGAAAGAACCTGTGGGCCGGTTCGGGTCGGACAACCCCGAGCGCGAACGGCGGATGGCGTTGGACACCGCGGTGATGGCCTCGTCCTGGCCGACGACGCGCTCGTGCAGCCTGGCCTCCATGTGCAGCAGCTTCTCGCGCTCGCCCTGCATCAGCTTGGACACCGGGATGCCGGTGGCGCGCGCCACCACCTCGGCGATCTCCTCGGCGCCGACGAGCGTGCGCAGCAGCTGCGGTTTGCCGCCGCCGGCGTGGGACTTGTTCTGCTCCTTGGCCTGCGCCTCCTTGAGCGTCTTCTCCAGTTCGGGCAGCTTGCCGTACTGCAGTTCGGCGAGCTTGTTGAAGTCGCCCTTGCGCTTGTATTCCTCGATCTGGGTGCGGATGCGGTCGATCTGCTCCTTCACCTGGGCCGAGCCCTGGGCGGTGGCCTTCTCGGCCTTCCACAGGTCGTCCAGGTCGGCGGCCTCGCGCTCCAGCTTGGCGATCTCCTCCTCGATCAGCACGAAGCGCCGCTGCGAGCCTTCGTCCTTCTCGCGGCGCACCGCCTCGCGCTCGATCTTCAGCTGGATGAGGCGGCGGTCGAGCCGGTCCATCACCTCGGGCTTGGAGTCGATCTCGATCTTCACCTTGGCCGCGGCCTCGTCGATCAAATCGATGGCCTTGTCGGGCAGGAAGCGGTCGGTGATGTAGCGGTGGCTCAGCTCGGCCGCGGCGACGATGGCCGGGTCGGTGATCTCGACGCCGTGGTGCACCTCGTACTTCTCCTGCAGGCCGCGCAGGATGGCGATGGTGGCCTCGACCGACGGCTCGCCCACCAGCACCTTCTGGAAGCGGCGCTCCAGCGCGGCGTCCTTCTCGACGTACTTGCGGTATTCGTCGAGCGTGGTCGCGCCGATGCAGTGCAGCTCGCCGCGCGCCAGCGCCGGCTTGAGCATGTTGCCCGCGTCCATCGAACCCTCGGTCTTGCCGGCACCCACCATGGTGTGGATCTCGTCGATGAAGACGATGGTCTGGCCCTCGTCCTGCGCCACTTCCTTCAGCACGGACTTCAGCCGCTCCTCGAATTCGCCGCGGAACTTGGTGCCCGCCAGCAGCAGCGCCATGTCGAGCACGAGCACGCGCTTGTTCTTCAGCGACTCGGGCACCTCGCCGGCGACGATGCGCTGGGCCAGGCCCTCGACGATGGCGGTCTTGCCCACGCCCGGCTCGCCGATCAGCACCGGATTGTTCTTGGTGCGCCGCTGCAGCACCTGGATGGCGCGGCGGATCTCGTCATCGCGGCCGATCACCGGGTCGAGCTTGCCGGCGCGGGCGCGTTCGGTGAGGTCCAGGGTGTACTTCTTCA
>CBJNAE010000351.1:0-4455 GCA_966433995.1 uncultured Ideonella sp.
AGTTCCACGCTCTTGTGGGTGGCCTTGTCCCAGTGGCCGGCGCGCATGCGCTCGTTCAGCGTGGTCACCGACTTGGCGCAGGCCAGCAGCAGGGCCAGCGCGTGCTCGGCCACCGCCGCGGCGTTGGCGCCGGCCGCGGCCACGACCTGGACGCCCCGCGCCCTGGCGGCGGACGTGTCGATCGTGTCGATGCCGCTGCCGTGCTTGGAGATGACCTTCAGCCCCGGCGCCGCCTCGATCGCCGCGGCGCCCACCTTGCCGTAGCGCACGATGATCGCCACCGGGTCGTGCCGCCGGCACAGGGCCACGATGTCGTCTTCGGTCGGCGCCTTGCCGGCGAAGAGCACTTCGTAACCGTCGAGCAGCGCGAGGGCGTCGTCCGCCAGGTCGGCGCCGGTGACGAGGATGGCGGGCTTGGCTGCGCTCACAGCGTCTGCCCTTCGCCGACCACGCCGGCGGCGCGCAGCGCGCCGTCGAGCCAGGCGGGGCGCAGCGCGCGGCGGCTCTGGATGTCGGCGATGCGCTGGGTTTCGTCCGCCAGTTTCCGGGCGGCCAGCGGCAGCATCGCGGCCGCCTTCTCCCGCTCGACCACCGTCACGCCGTCGGCATCGCCCACGACGAGGTCGCCCGGCCGCACGGTGACGCCGCCGACCGACACCGGGTGGTTCAGCCGGCCCGGCGCGACCTTGGTCGGGCCGTTGGGGTTCAGGCCGGCGGCGTACACCGGCAGGCCGAGTTCGCGGATGGCGACGCTGTCGCGCACCGCGCCGTCGATCACGACGGCGGCGACGCCGAGCGCGGCCGCCTGCCGGCACATGATCTCGCCCATCAGTGCGTTCGACAGGTCGCCCTTGCCGTCAACCACGATCACGTCGCCGGGCTTGGCGACGGCCAGGGCCGCGTGGATCATCAGGTTGTCGCCGGGCCGGACTTCGACGGTCAACGCCGGGCCGGCGAAGCCCATCGTCGGCGCCAGCGGCCCGATGCGGCCGTTCAACGCGCCGCGCCGGCCGGCCACGTCGGCCAGGATGGAAGACGGGAAGCGCGCGGCTTCCTGGGCGGTTTCTGGGTCGACGCGTTCGAAGTCCCGGACGATGTCGGGCGGGTGGGAGGCTTGATTCATGTGGATTCCAGATGGATGGTTGGGTGGGCGAAGGCGGGGCCCGGGGGCGCGGTGAAAGTCAGTCGACCCTCGCCCCGGATTCCTTGACGACCTTGCCCCAGCGCGGGATCTCGTCTTTGATCAGCGCGGCGAACTGCTCGGGCGTGCCGCCGGCCACGTCCGCGCCTTCGTCGCCGAGCTTCTTGCGCAGTTCCGGGCTCTGGAGCGCTTTGTTGAACTCGGCGTTGAGCCTGGCGACGACGTCCTTGGGCGTGCCCGCCGGCGCCAGCAGGCCGAACCAGCTGACCGCGTCGAATCCCTTGTAGCCCGACTCGTTGATGGTGGGCACGTCGGGCAGGTCGTCGCTGCGCTTGGCCGAGGTGACGGCCAGCGGGCGCAGCTTGCCTTGCTTGATCTGGCCGATCAGCGTCGGAACCGAGGACATGTACAGGTCCACGTTGCCGCTGATCAGGTCGGTCATCGCCGCGGCGGCGCCCTTGTACGGCACGTGCTGGGTCTTGATGCCGGCGGCCTTCTGGAACATCTCGCTCGTCAGGTGGGCCACGGTGCCGTTGCCGGGCGAAGCGAAGTTGATCGCGCCCGGCCTGGCCTTGGCGGCATTCACCACCTCCGCCAGCGTTTTGTACGGCGTGCCCACGCCCGCCACCATGACCAGCGGCGCGTTGGCGACCAACAGCACCGGCGCCAGGTCCTTCTGCGGGTCGTAGGGCACCTTCGCGTAGAGCGTCGGGCTGATGGCGAGGTTGCTGGTCTGCCCGAGCACGAGGGTGTAGCCGTCGGCCGGCGATTTGGCCACTGCGTCCACGCCCAGGTTGCCGCCGACGCCCGGCTTGTTGTCGATGATGAAGGTCCAGCCGGTCGCGGCCGCGACCTTCTGGCTGGTCTCCCGGGCGATGGTGTCGGTGCCGCCGCCCGGGGGGAAGGGCACGACGATGCGGATCGGTTTGGCGGGCCAGGCTTGCGCGGATGCGCCGGCGGCGAAGGCGCTGGCGGCGAGCGCCAGCAAGAAACGGCGGGAAGCTTGCATCGAATGTCTCCGTTTGAAGGCGGCGCCTCGCAGTGGAAGGGGCGTCTTGGTGGCTTCAGTATTGGCAGCCGTTCAATTAAAGTCCAATCGATAGTTTCTTTAAAACCATCCATGGGACTTTTGCAATGGACTTGCGGGACCTGCGCTATTTCGAGACCATCGCCGAGCTTCAGCACGTCGGCCGGGCGTCGGCCGAGCTGCACCGCACGCAGCCCGCGCTGACCAGCAGCGTGCGCCGGCTGGAGGAGGCCTGCGGCGCCGCGCTGTTCGAGAAGGCCGGCCGGGGCATCCGCCTTACGGCGGCGGGGAAGGTGATGCTGAAGTGGGCCAGGCAGATGCGGCTGGACGTCGAGGACGCCAGGCGCGAGCTTTCCGCCATCGGCCGGGGCCTGGGCGGGCAGGTGCGCATCGGCATCGTGCCGACCGCGGCGCAGTTCCTCCTGCCCGCGGTCGCGCGCCAGCTCCTGCAGGAAGCGCCCGATGTCACGCTCACCACCGTCATCGGGCTGATCGACACCTTGAAACCCAGGCTGGCGGCCGGCGAGATCGACCTGATGGTGGGCACCGAGGGCCCGGCGGAAGCGGGCTTCGCCTCGAAGGCACTGGCCGAGGACGCGATCGTCGTGGCGGCGAGCGCCGACCACGAACTGTTCCGCGGCAAGCCCACTTTGAAGGACCTGACGCGCTACCGCTGGGCGCTGCAGCCCCCGGGGGCGCCCACGCGCGATTGGCTGGACCACGCTTTCGACCGCAAGCGCCTGCCCCGGCCGCGGGTCCAGGTCGAATCCACCATGCTGCTGATGCTGCCGTCATTGATCGCGCGCACCGGCTTGTTGAGCTTCATCTCGCGGCACCACCTGGCCGGGCGGCAGGCCGTCTTGAAGGAAGTGCCCGTCAAGGAGGCGGTGATGCGCCGCCGCCTGGTGGTCACCTACAGGGAGAACAGCTACCTGTCGCCGGCGGCCTCGCGCCTGATCGAACTGTTCGAATCGTCGCGGCCCGGCCGCCAGGCATAGCCTTCGCCCTAGGCCCATTCGATCCGCGCCCCCAGCGCGCACAGGTTCTCCACGAAGCGCGGGTGCGCACGGCGGATCGGCAGCGCGTTGCGGATCGCGGAGCGCCCCGGGATGCTGGCGGCCAGCATGAGCATGGCGATCGCCACCCGGATGATGTAGGGGCTTTCCACCTCGGCGGGCACCAGCGGCTTGCCGCCGAAGGTGACCACGCGGTGCGGGTCGGACTGGAAGGCGTGCGCCCCGAACTTGGAGAGTTCCGAAGTCCAGCCGAGCGCGCCGTCGTACACCTTGTTCCAGAACATCAGGCTGCCCTCGGCCCTGGCGCCCAGCGCGATGAAGATCGGCAGCAGGTCCACCGGCAGGTAGGGCCAGGGCGCCGCTTCGATCTTCTGCAGCAGGTTGGCGGTGAAGGGCTCGCCGACCCGCAGGCCGTGAGGCGCGGCCGCGCGCGACCAGCCGCCGCGGTGTTCCACCCGGACGCCGAGCTTGGCGAAGCAGCGGTCGATCAGCGGGAAGTGCTCCGGCGCGGAGTTGCGCACTTCCACCTCGCCGCCGGTGATGGCGCCCAGCGCCAGGAAGGTGACCACCTCGTGGAAATCGTCGGCGAAGGTGTGGTCGACCGCGCCCAGCCTGCCCGCGCCGTCCACGCCGTGAACGGTCAGGCGCGAGGTGCCCACGCCGTCGATGCGCACGCCCATGCGCCGCATGAAGGCGCAGAACTCCTGCACATGGGGCTCGCAGGCGGCGTTGGTCAGCGTGGACACGCCGCCGGCCAGGGCGGCGCACAGCACGAAGTTCTCGGTGGTCGTCACCGAGGCGTAGTCGAGCCAGTGGTCGTTCGCGGTGAGCGGCACGTCGCTGCGCACGAGCCAGGCGTCGCCGCCGCGTTCGACGCGCGCGCCGAAGCGTTCGAACACCTCGATGTGCGGGTCGATCTCGCGCACGCCCAATGTGCAACCTTTGACGTCGTTCTCGATGCGCGCCGCGCCGAAGCGCGCCAGCAGCGGCGGCACCAGCATGATCGACGAGCGCATCTCCTGCGGCAGGCGGTGCCGCTGCGGGTCGAACAGGGCGGTCTGGTGGTTCAGGCGCACTTCGCCGCGGGCCAGGTCGGCCTCCACCTCGCTGCCGAGTTGCACGAACAGCGCCAGCAGCTTGCGCACGTCGGTGATGTCGGGCACGCCGAACAGCCTCACCGGCTCGCGGGACAACAGGCTGGCGCACAGGATGGGCAGCACCGCGTTCTTGTTGGCCGACGGGACGAGCCGCCCGGAAAGCGGCCGGCCGCC
>CBJNAE010000352.1:0-4421 GCA_966433995.1 uncultured Ideonella sp.
CGCAGGTCCATGTGCAGGCCCTTGTAGCCGAAGGCGCTCTCGGTGCCTTCCACCGCCGCCACCCGGTCGGTGAACTCGACCACCTCGAAGTGCGAGCGCACCACCTGGGCCACCCGCTCCAGTTCGTCCTCGTAGAGGCAGACGATGCGGATGCCGATCAGGTCGGTGATGTAGGGCCGGATCTCGTAGGGCGCGCCCGCCTCCTCCAGCGCCGCGCGGTACTTGCGCGAGAACTTGCGCACGCACTCCTCGCGGTCCTTGATGCGGCTGTCGATCTTGGCCACCTGGATGTCGCCGGTGTGGCCCACCAGCGCCGTGAGCAGCGCGGTGAACGACGCGCGGGCGTCTTCCAGCAGCGGCAGCTCCTGGTCGTAGGTGGCCAGGAAGGCGGTTTTCTCGTGTTCGAAATCAAGCGAAGCCATGGGCGTGTCCATCATGAAAGGGCGCGCCGGCCGTGGGGCCGGCGAACCCGGGATTGTCCGCCTCCCGGGCAAGGCGGCCGCATCCCGGTGGGACGAGCGGCGTCGCGGCGTTGTCCGACAAGGCGGCCCGCCGGGCGCCTCGAGAATCGGCCGGCACCGAGACGCCCCGATGGAAAAACGCCCCTGCCCGATCCCGACCACGGCCCGCCTGTGGCCGGTCACCTTCTGCCTGCTGGCACAGGCCGCCGCGGCGCAGCCGGACGAGGCCGGCGCCGCCACGCTGCCGCCGGTCGCCGTCAGCGCCGGCCTGAGCGACCGCCGCGGCGCCGACGCGCCGTTCGCGCTGACCGTGGTCGACGCCGAGGCGATCCGGCGGGCCGGCCCGATGGTCAACCTGTCGGAAGCCCTCGCGCGGGTGCCGGGCCTGAGCATCCACCAGCGCCAGAACCATGCGCAGGACCTGCAAATCAACTCACGCGGCTTCGGCGCCCGCACGCCCTTCGGCGTGCGCGGCCTGCGGCTCCACACCGACGGTATCCCCGCCTCCATGCCCGACGGCCAGGGCCAGGTGAACCACTTCGACCTCGCCGGCGCCGAGCGCATCGAGGTGCTGCGCGGGCCGTTCTCGGCCCTGCACGGCAGCAGCTCGGGCGGCGTGATCCTGCTGACCAGCGCCGCGCCTTCGGGGCGCGCCTGGCGCGCCGACGCCGACGCGGGCAGCGACGGTTTGCGCCAATGGCGGCTCGGCGCCGAGGCGCCGCTGGGCGGCGGTTGGGACCTGCGCCTGCAAGGCAGCCGCTTCGAGACCGACGGCCCGCGGCCGCACAGCCAGGCCCGCCGCGACCTGCTCAACCTGCGGGTGGGCTGGCGCGGCGCCTCGGACACCGTGACCCTGCTGCTGAACTCGGTCGACCAGCCGGCCCAGGACCCGCTCGGCCTGAGCCGGCGGCAATGGGCTGAAGGCGGCCCGGGCGCCACCACGCCGCAGGCGCTGCAGTTCGACACCCGCAAGCAGTCGCGCCAGACCCAGCTCGGCGGCGCCTGGAAACACCGCTTCGAAGGCGCCGGTGCCCTCGACCGGCTGCAGCTGACGGCCTATGCCGGCCGGCGCTCGGTCACGCAGTGGCAGGCGATCCCGGTGGCGGCGCAGCAGGCCTCGCCGACCCACCCCGGCGGCGTGGTGGATTTCGACCGCGGCTACGGCGGCGTCGACGCGCGCCTGGCCTGGCGGTGGGCGCTCGACGCCGAGCGCATCGCCCGCCTCGTCGCCGGCGTGGCGGTGGAGGAACAGGACGAAGACCGCCGCGGCTTCGAAAACTTCCTGCCGCCCGGCCCCGGCGCATCGAACGCAGCAGCGCCGCGACTGGGCGTGACCGGCGCACTGCGCCGGGACGAGCGCAACACCGCGCGCGCCACGGACGCCTATCTTCAAGCCGAGTGGGACCTGCGCGCCGACGTCAGCGCCACACTCGGCGCCCGTACCGGCCGGTTGACGATGCGCAGCCGCGACTTCTACACAGCCGGCACCAACGGCGACGACTCCGGCCGCCTCGCTTTCGACTACACCACGCCGGTGGCCACGCTGCAGTGGCGGGCGTCGCCGTCGTTGAACCTGTACGCCGGTGCCGGCCGGGGCTTCGAGTCGCCGACGCTGGCGGAGCTGGCCTATGGACCGCAGCCCGGGTTCAACCGCGGCCTGCGGCCGCAGCGAAGCCGGCAGTTCGAGGTCGGCGCGAAATGGCGCGAAGGCGGCAGCAAGGCCCAAGGAGAAGGGTTGTCGATGGACTTCGCACTCTTCCACATCGCCACCCGCGACGAGATCGGCGTGCTGGGCAACAACGCCGGCCGGTCCACCTACCAGAACGTCGGCCGCACCACGCGGCGCGGCGCCGAGCTGGGCGGCGAATGGCACCCGGCGCCAAGGCGCGGGCAGGCATGGCGCGCCGAATGGGCGGTGACCTGGCTCGACGCCACCTACCGCGACGGCTTCGACTCGCCGGGCGGCCGGGTGGCCGCGGGCGGGCGCATCGCGGGCACCGCCGAAAAGAGCCTGTTCGCCGCCGTGGCCTGGCTGCCTCGGCCTGCCCTGGAGGCGGCGGTGGAGTTGCGGGCGCAGGGCCGCGTGCCGGTCAACGACCTCAACAGCGATTTCGCGCCCGGCGCTGGCGTCTGGGCGCTGCGCCTCGTCCAGTCCTTCGATTTCGCCCCAGGCCGCCTGCAGCTGCTGGCCCGGGTGGACAACCTGGCCGACCGGCGCTACGTCGGCAGCGTCATCGTCAACGAGGGCAATGGCCGCTATTTCGAGCCGGCCGCGGGCCGCGCCTGGCTGATCGGCGCGCGGTGGCGGCAACCGTTCTGACGGAAAGCCTCAGTGCGGTGCCCCGCGGGAGCCCTTGCCCGGCTCCCGGTCGAACCCGTCGGCCATCGGCCAGGGCATGGGCGCATGCGCGGCCGCGGGGGAAGGGCCATTCCGGCGACCGTCGCTTTCGGCCAAGCTCTTCAGCCGCACCGTGAACACGCTGCCCAGGCCCGGCCCGGGGCTGGCGGCGACGACGCTGCCGCCGTGCAGGTCCACCAGCTGGCGCACCAGCGACAGCCCGATGCCCAGCCCGCCCTGCGCCCGTTCCAGGTGGCGGCTGACCTGCGTGAACAGGCCGAACACGCTGGACAGCATGTCGGGCGGTATGCCGATGCCGTTGTCCTCGACACGCAGCACCGCCTCGCCCTGTTCCTTGTCCTCCACCAGCGAGACGCGGATCGAACCGCCGCTGGGGGTGTACTTCGCGGCGTTGTTCACCAGGTTGGCGATCACTTGTTCGAGGCGGGTCGGGTCGCCCATCACCCACACCGGCCTGTCGGGCAGGTCGACCTGCAACGCGTGCCCCGCCGCCGTGACCCACAGCTGGCTGCCTTCCAGCGCGGCTTCGATGGCCCCGCGCAGGTCCATGCGCGCGGTGCGCAGCACGACCTTGCCGGTGGAGATGCGCGACACGTCGAGCAGGTCGTCGATCAGCTTGATGAGCAGCGTGAGCTGGCGCTCCATCATTCCGCGCACGTGCCGGGCCTTTTCCGGCGGCATCGGGGCGGACAGCAGCTGCAAGCCGTTGCGCAGCGGCGCCAGCGGGTTGCGCAACTCATGGGCCAGCGTGGCGATGAACTTGTCTTTCTGCCGGTCGGCGTCACGCAGCGCCTGCTCGGCGCGGGCCACCGCGGCCAGGTGGTCGCGCAGCTGGTACTGCCGGCGCCGGCCGCGCAGCGCGGCCGACAGGGCGCTCATCATCGAGCGGGTGGAGACCGGCCGGTCCAGGGTGGTGACATTGGTGAGCCGGCCCAGCACGGCGATGTCGACGTCGCCGTGCTGCAAGTCGCGGTTGAGCAGCGCCACCACCGGCACGTCGGACCACGCCGGCTGTTCCGACAGCGCGGCCAGCACGGCCGCCATGCCTGGGTCGAAGAGCGATTTGTCGGTGAGCATGACCACGCCGACGCCGGCGGCGAGTTCGGCCGCCAGGTCCTTCAGGTCGGCGCACACCTTGCAGGCGAAGCCGGCGCGGCCGAGCAGCAGCCGCGTGACCTCGCCGTCCCGCCGGGTGGGCGGCACGATCAGGATGCGCTCGTCGCCCGAGCTGGCGTCGTGGTTCATGGGCATGGGCGGGGTGAAACGCCCCGGCCCCGGGCCGGCATCCGGCCGGACCTGGGGCTGGGCTGGCAGGCTGATGAGCAATCCGCGTTCCCGCGGCGACGGGGCCGCCGGGCCGGATTCGCCACCGGATCAGCTGTTGCCGGCCCCAACGGGCACCCCGGTCAGCACCCCGCGCAGGTGCATCAGCGGTTCGGTGAGGTGGATGCCTTCGGGGCCGAAATAGATCTCGCGGATCGATTCCTCATGTCGGCCACTGCGCTTCTTGAGCACCGAGATCGCCTTCTTCACCGCGCCGGCCAGTTCGAACATGCGGAACATCAGCACGGTGTCGGCCAGGTAGCTGGCGTCGACCGGGG
>CBJNAE010000353.1:0-4338 GCA_966433995.1 uncultured Ideonella sp.
CCCGTCACGCCCAGGCGGATCCCCAGCGCACCCGGGGAGGACAGCTTCTCCGCGGCGACGCTGCCGCCGTCCGCCAGCGGTTCCCAGTCGAGCAGGCCGGCCATTTTCGATGCGGGCGAAGTGGCGTCGACGCGCCGACCGATACCGGTCTGCCGGCGGCCGGTCTCCAACCCGCTGTTCTCGCTCGCCGCGGCGGCCGCCCGTTTGAACGACTGCATCTCTTTGGCACTGGGCGACGGCAGGACCACCGAGCGCGGCTTGCGCGTGGCGCGCGGTGCGGCGGCTGGCGTGCCCGTGTCCACCTGGCCGGCGGCCAGTCCTTGCGCGGCGAGATCCGCCGGGACGGTGCGCCCTTCCAGGCGCGGCAGCGTTTGCGCTTCTTCCGCCACGGCCAGGACAGGCACGGCGACGGCCTGCGGCGTCTTCAGCCCGCTGTCCGTCGTGCCACCGCCGCCGCAAGCGGCCAGCAGCCCTGCCATGCAGACCGCCCATGCGCCGGACGCGATCCGATGGGCTGCGGCGATTCTTCTTCTGTTCGGCAAGATCTTCTCCCTGAGGACCGGATGGGTCCGGGGCGGAATTCTAGAGAAGATGCTTGTAAGTCTTTGATTCATTGAGCCCCCGGTCGTTGACTCTTGATGAGTCCGTCTTGCACCGGGTTTCGTTCAAATCACCGGGCAAAACAACTACTTACAAAGAACACCCGAATGGGGGGCGAAGCGCCGTCGCTTTCGTGAAATTTGAACGCTAAATTTCCACGCTTCAACGCTTTGTTTCGATGAAAGCGTAAGAAATATTCGAAGCGGCAACAGCGATTGCCGGGCGCCAGACAGTCGCCCGGCCCAGAAGGGATGGAGGAATTTCATGACAGCAGCCGATCCGGCCGTGGCGTCCAAGGCCGCGGCCTGGCGTGGTGAGGCTTCGCCGCCTTTTTCCCCCGACCTTCCTGCCTCCATGCCCTCCGGGCCTCCATCCAGCGGCACCCCCATGCCGCCGTCGCGTCCGACTTGCGGCGTCACCTTCCGGGCCTTGTGCATGCTGGCTCGCCTGCACCAGTTGGCCGCGACGCCGGAAGCACTGCTCCACCAACTCGGCGCCCACCCGCGCGACCCGGCTACCAGCACGCTGCTGCTGCAAGGCGCCCGCGCCATCGGCCTGAAGGCCAAGACCGTCCGCACCACCGTCGACCGGTTGCCCCACGTGCCCCTGCCGGCGCTGGCCTTCATGAACGACGGCCGCGTGGTGCTGCTGGCCCAGTGCGACGGCCAGCGCGCGCTTTTCATGGACGGCGGCAGCGGCGAAAGCCCCGCGGCGCCCCAGCCCACCATCGAACCCGTGGCCGGCTTCGCCCGGCAATGGAGCGGCAAGCTGATGCTGGCCGCCAGCCGCGCCAGCGCGGCCAGCGACATGGCGCGCTTCGACTTCAGCTGGTTCATCCCCAGCATCGTCAAGCACCGCCGGCTGCTGGGCGAAGTGCTGCTGGTGTCCACCTTCCTGCAGCTCTTCGCCCTGGTCAGCCCACTGTTCTTCCAGGCGGTGATGGACAAGGTGCTGGTGCACCAGGGCCTCACCACGCTCGACGTGCTGGTGCTCGGCCTCTTGGTGGTGGTGGTCTTCGAAAGCGTGCTGACGGTGTTGCGCGGCTACATCTTCAGCCACACCACCAGCCGCATCGACGTCGAGCTGGGCTCGCGCCTGTTCCGCCACCTGCTCAGCCTGCCGCTGGCCTACTTCGGCGCCCGCCGCATCGGCGACTCGGTGGCCCGCGTGCGAGAGCTGGAGAACATCCGCAGCTTCCTGACCGGCAACGCCGTCACGCTGGTGCTCGATGTCGCCTTCTCCGCCATCTTCATCGCGGTGATGTTCGCCTACAGCGTGCCGCTGACCTTGATCGTGCTCGTCAGCCTGCCGCTCTACGCGGCTTTGAGCCTGCTGGTGATGCCGGTGCTGCGTGCCCGCCTGAACGATAAATTCGCCCGCGGCGCCGAGAACCAGGCCCTGCTCGTGGAAACCGTCAGCGGCATCCAGACCGTCAAGGCCAGCGCGCTGGAGCCGGCCGTGGCCCAGCGCTGGGACAACCAGCTCGCCGCTTATGTCTCGGCCAGCTTCAAGACCCAGACACTGGCGAGCTGGGGCCATGAAGGCATCAACCTGATCGGCAAGCTCGTCGGCGCGGCCACGCTGTGGTGGGGCGCCCGGCTCGTCATCGACCAGCAGCTCAGCGTCGGCCAGTTCATCGCCTTCAACATGTTCGCCCAGCGCGTGGCCCAGCCCATCATGCGCCTGGCCCAGCTCTGGACCGACTTCCAGCAGACCGGCATCTCGATGGCCCGGCTGGGCGACATCCTCAACACCCGCACCGAAGCGCCGCCCGAAAGCGCCGCCCAGATGCCGCCCATCAAAGGCCGCATTCAGTTCGACAGCGTGGCCTTCCGCTACAAGGCCGACGCGCCGCCGGTGCTCCACCAACTCAGCCTGGACATCGCCGCCGGCCAGGTCATCGGCATCGTCGGCCGCAGCGGCTGCGGCAAAAGCACGCTGACCAAGCTGGTGCAACGCCTTTATTCGCCCGAGCAGGGCCGGGTGCTGGTCGACGGCACCGACATCGCCCTGGTCGACGCCGCCCAGCTGCGCAAGCAGATTGGTGTGGTGCTGCAGGAGAACCTGCTGTTCAACCGCAGCGTGCGCGAGAACATCGCCATCGCCGACCCGGCCGCGCCGATCGAAGACGTGGTGAGGGCCGCCCGCCTGGCCGGCGCGCACGACTTCATCAGCGAGCTGCCGCAGGGCTACGACACCGTCGTTGGCGAGCAAGGCGGCGGCCTGTCCGGCGGCCAGCGCCAGCGCATCGCCATCGCGCGGGCCTTGTTCACCAACCCGCGCATCCTCATCCTCGACGAAGCCACCAGCGCGCTCGACTACGAGAGCGAAGCCATCCTCCAGCGCAACATGGCCGCCATCTGCAAGGGCCGCACCGTGCTGATCATCGCCCACCGCCTGAGCAGCGTGCGCGGCGCCCACCGCATCATCGCGATGGACAAGGGCCGCATCGTCGAAGACGGTCGCCACGACGAACTCATCCAGCGGCCGGGCGGCGTCTACGCGAGGCTCTGGGCGGCCCAGGCGGGCGGGCAGGTGGAGGGGGCGGTGTGAGGCCGGCGGCGTCCGCTTCATCGTTGCCGCCGCCGGCGAGGTGGCCGGTGCCGCCCCGGCCTTCGAGGCTGTCGGATCCTTCGCGGACCTCTGAATTCCCGTTCGCCCTGAGCCTGTCGAAGGGCCCTTGCCGCCGATGCCCGTCGAAGCGCCACGTCCCAGCCCAAGTCGATGACCGCCGCCCTGCAGATTCCCGAGTGATGCAATGAACCCCTCTCCCGCCCTCCAGGTACCCCCGCCCACCCGCCACCCGGCCCGCGCCTTGCTCGCCCGCTACCGCGCCGTCTGGAAAGCTGCCTGGGCCGTCCGCCACGAGCTGGCCGGCCCGAAGCGCCTGGCCGACGAAGCCGCCTTCCTGCCGGCCGCGCTCAGCCTGCAAGACACGCCGGTGCACCCCGCGCCGCGCCGCGTCGCCCTGGCTCTGTGCGCGCTCTTCCTCATCGCGATGCTGTGGTCCATCGTCGGCCAAATCGACATCGTCGCCGTCGCCCACGGCCGCATCATCGTCAGCGAACGCAGCAAGACCGTGCAGCCGCTGGAGGCCAGCATCGTCAAGCAGGTCCTGGTGAAAGACGGCGACCTGGTGCAGGCCGGCCAGGTGCTGGTCGAACTCGACCCGACCAACGCCAGCGCCGACAGCGCTAGCGTGCAGGAGCAACTCGCCGCGGCCGAGTCCGAATTGCTGCGCACCACGGCATTGATCGACGCTCTGAAGGCTGGCAGGGCGCCGGTGTTGCTCCCTCCCTCCGTTCGAATTGAGCCTCCTTTATCCGTTCGGGCTGAGCCTCCCTTTTCCGTTTGGGCTGAGCCTCCTTTTTCCGTTCGGGCTGAGCCTGTCGAAGCCCCCGCAAGAACCCCCTACGGCACGAAGAGCAAGCCTTTGAACCCTGAGCTTGTCGAAGGGCCGGTGGCCGCGCGCGGAAAGGCTTCGACAGGCTCAGCCCGAACGGACCAAGAAGGGAAGGGGACGGGCCCATTCCAGGCGGGGGCCATGTCCCCATCCCCATTGCAATCCCAACTCCAGGCCGAATGGCAGGACATCACCGCCAAGCTGGCCAAGCTCGCCGCCGAGCACGCCCGCCGCCAGGCCGAGGCGGCCACCGTCAACGCCAGCATCGCCAAGCTCGAAGCGACGATCCCGCTGGCCCGCCAGCGCGAGGCCGATGTCAAAGGCCTGGCCGACCA
>CBJNAE010000354.1:0-4332 GCA_966433995.1 uncultured Ideonella sp.
GCGGCCAGGGCGATCACGCCCAGGCCGATCAATCCTTGGTGTTTCAACGGGTTCGTCATGAGGGACTCCGGGTTGCCTTGATTCGGAGGACGGCGCCCTTGCGTGGAAGGATGCGCCGCCAGTGGTCGGCGGGCCCGCGCCCGCCGCCGGACGTCAGACCATTCCGGCCTTGACCATCGTCGCGCGCAGCGAGGCGAAGGAGTCGTCGACGAAGGTTTCGAACTCCGGCCCCGCCAGCAATGCCGGCGTCCAGTCGTTCTTGGCCAGCGCCTCCTGCCATGACTTGGACTTGGTGGCCTTGACGACCATGTCGGTCAACGTCTTGCGCTGCTCCAGCGTGATGCCGGCCGCGCCGTAGACGCCGCGCCAGTTGCCCAGCTCGACGTTGATGCCCTGCTCCTTCAGCGTGGCCACGTCCAGGCCCTTGACGCGCGAGGGCGCCGTGATGCCGATGGCGCGCATCTTGCCGGCCTGGATGTACTGCGCGAACTCGCTGTAGCCGCTGCCGCCCACCGTGACGTTGCCGCCCAGGATGGCCGCCACCGCCTCGCCGCCGCCGCGGAAAGGCACGTAGTTGATGCGCGCCGGGTCGACGCCGACCTCGCGGGCGATCATCGCCGCGGCGATGTGCTCGGTGGAACCGCGCGAGCCGCCGCCCCACTTGACGCTGCCGGGGTCCTTCTTCATCTGCTCGACCACGTCCTTCATGGTCTTGAAGGGCGAGTTCTCCGGCAGCACGAAGACGCCGTACTCGGTGGTCAGCCGCGCGATCCGCGTCACCTGCGACAGCGCCACCGGTGGCTTGCTGGTGATCATGCCGCCGAGCATCACCGCGCCCATGACCATCAGCGCGTTCGGGTCGCCCTTGCTGGCGTTGTAGAACTGGGCCAGGCCGATGACGCCGGCCGCGCCGCCCTTGTTCTCGTAGGTGACCGAGCTGGCCACGCCCGCGTCCTGCAACGCGGCGCCGAGGGCGCGGCCGGTGCCGTCCCAGCCGCCACCGGGGTTGGCGGGGATCATCATCTTCACATTGGCGGAGGCCCAGGCGGTGGAAGGCAGGGCATGGGCCGCCGCGGCGGCCAGCATCGACTTGATGAATGTGTCACGGCGCATGTTGTCTCCTTTTGTTATCGGACAGGGCAAATGATCCGCCTCGGACCTGTCAATTGCCTGTCCCAGACCCTAGGGGAAACGCTAGGGGTGTTCAAGCCGACAAACACCTAGGGTCTGCCCAATAGCCCCCCGAGTTGAGACAACATGCAACTGCTCTTGATCGAAGACGACACCGCGATGCAGACCACCCTGCAGCGCGCTTTCGAAAGACGCGGCATCAAGACCGCCACCTGCGGCGACGGCGCGCGCGCGCTGGAGCGCTGGACCGCCACCAACCCGGACGTGGTGGTGCTGGACTTGAGCCTGCCCGGCCTGGACGGGCTGCTCGTGCTGGGCCAGGCGCGCGAACGCGGCCTGAAGACCCCGGTGCTGATCCTGACGGCGCGCGGCACCGTGGGCGACAAGATCCTCGGCCTGAACACCGGTGCCGATGACTACCTGCCCAAGCCCTTCGACCTGGACGAGCTGGAGGCCCGCGTGCGCGCGCTGGCCCGGCGACAGGAAGCCACGCTCAGCAGCACCCCGTCCGGCGGGGCGCAGCCCGGCGCGGCCTACCGGCCCTTCTGCGGGCTGCGCCTGGACCCCAACAGCCACGCCGTCTACCTGAACGACGAGATCCTCGACCTGACGCCGCGCGAGAACGCCCTGCTGCGCGCCCTGCTGGCCAAGCCGGGCACCGCCATCGCCAAGGAACGGCTGTTCGAATGGGTGTTCCCCGACCAGGCCGAGGTGCAGTTCGACGCCATCGAAGTCGTGGTGTACCGGCTGCGCAAGAAGCTGCAGGGCACCCATGCCCAGATCGTCACGCTGCGCGGCCTGGGCTACCTGCTCAAGCAGCAGCCTACCGAGGCATGAAGGCGCCCCGCTCCCTGCGCACGCAGCTGCTGCTGGGCATCCTGCTGCCGGTGACGCTGCTGGTGGCGGTCAACGCGTTCAGCCTGTACCGGCAAGCCCTGCTCGCCGCCGACACGGCCTACGACCGCACCCTGCTCGCCTCGGCCAAGACCATCGGCGAGCAGCTGGAGGTGGCCGAGACCGCCGAGGGCCTGGCGCTCAACGCGACCGTGCCCTACTCGGCGCTCGAAGCCTTCGAGGCCGACAACCGCAGCCGCATCTTCTACAAGGTGTCGGGCTTCCACGGCGAGACCGTCTCGGGCTTCGCCGATATGCCGCCGCGCCGCGGCAAGGCGCGGACCGAGCGAGGGCCCTACGCCGCCCTCGTCGACTTCTATGAAGACAGCTACCGCGGCGAGCCGGTGCGCATGGCGGTGCTGCTGCAGCCGGTGTCGGGCACCGCCGGTGCGGGCATGGCGACCATCCAGGTAGCCGAGACGCTCGAACTGCGGCGCACCCTGGCGCGCCAGATCCTGCTCGACACGGTGTGGCGCCAGGCCGCGCTGATCGCGGTGATCGTGCTGGTGGTGCTGGTCGCGGTTCAGTTGGCGACAAGGCCGGTGCGGCTGCTCAGCGAACAGATGAGCCGGCGCGCGGCCTCCGACCTGTCGCCCATAGGCAGCCACGACAGCCCCCGCGAGCTGTGGCCGCTGCTGGCCGCCACCAACCAGGTGATGGACCGCCTGCAGCACCTGCTCAACCACCAGAAGCGCTTCGTGCGCGACGCTTCCCACCAGCTGCGCACGCCGCTGGCCGTGCTCAAGACCCAGGTGCAGTCGGCGCTGCGCGGCGACGTCGGCCCGCACCAGGCGCTGCAGGAGATCAAGCTCACCGTCGACCGCGCCACCCAGCTGGCCAACCAGATGCTCGCGCTGGCCAAGGTGGAACAACTGCGCCAGCAGGACGACGCGCCGGTGCTCGACTGGGCCGAGGTGGCGCGGGCGGTGGCACTGGACCTGTCCGCGCTGATCGCCGAGCAGCAGTTGGACTTCGACATCGAAACCTCGCCGAGCCCGGTGCGCGCCCACGAATGGGCGCTGCGCGAGCTGACGCGCAACCTGCTGCACAACGCCATCGCCCACACGCCGGCGCTGGGCCGACTCAGCGTGCGGGTGGCGGCCGAGGGCGGCCAGGCGCGGTTGCTGATCGCCGACAGCGGCCCCGGCATCGGCGCCGAACTGCGGCAGCGGCTCTTCCAGCCTTTCGCCACCGGCGGCAGCGGCACCCGGCGCGGGTCGGGGCTCGGCCTGGCCATCTGCGGCGAGATCGTGCAGAGCCTGGGCGGCCGGATATCGCTGAGCAATCGTGAAGAAGGCGGCGAGGTTGCAGGCCTGGACGCCACGGTCACGCTCAAAGCCTGTTGAAGCGGCCGCTGCGCGGGCATCGCTTGGCGGACAATCTCGCGACCGCATCCCTGCCCCGGCGGCCCGCCGCGCGGCGCCTCCCGAAACATGACGACCAAGAACCACCAATCACCGCAGCGGCGGCCCCAGGGCGCGGCCGCGGACAACCACGGCAACGGCGGCGTGCGCCTGGACAAATGGCTCTGGGCCGCGCGCTTCTTCAAGACGCGCAGCCTGGCCGCCGAGGAGATCGACAAGAACCGGGTGCAAGTCAATGGCCTGGTCGCCAAGGCTTCACGCGAGCTGAAAGTCGGCGACACGGTCGAGCTGCGCCAGAACCAGGTGGCCCGCGCCGTCGTGGTCCGCACATTGAGCGCCCAGCGCGGCTCGGCCACCATCGCCCAGGGCATGTTCGAAGAAACCCCGGACAGCATCGCCAGGCGCGAACTCGCCGCCCAGCAGCGCCGGCTCGCGCCAGAGCCGGCGCAGGCGCTCGAACAAGGCCGGCCCACCAAACGCGACCGGCGCAAGCTGGCCGACTGGAACCGCTGGAGCGCATCGGCCGACATCGAGGATCCGGGCCGACGATGAATGCCGGCCGGTGCGCGCCCGTCACAAGGCCGCCGCCATCTCCAGGAATGCCGCGAAAGCGGGGAGGTCCAATTCGGCCCCGCTCACCAGCGCTCCATCCACATAGCGCGTCGTCAGCAAAGCCTGGGCGGTCCGGACATGGGGGGCCATGCCGCCAAGTATCGGTATGACCGTGCTGAGCGCATTGCCGCCATGGGGGTTCATCTCGATGAGGTGCCGGATCATCCGGTGGGCCTCCTCCACCGCGCCGGGTGTCGCGCTGTCGCCGACTTCATGGGCCCAGATCGGCTCGTAGACCATGCTCACGCGCTGGCAGTCCCGTTTGCCGCGCTTCAGGACCGCGGCGACCTGTTGCTGCAGCACCCGGCGGGTCTTGCCTTCGTCGCGTTCC
>CBJNAE010000355.1:0-4312 GCA_966433995.1 uncultured Ideonella sp.
CGAGGCGGTCTCGGCGCTGCGCATTTCCGGCATGTTCTGCGCCGCCTGCGCCGGCACGGTGGAAGACGCGCTGCTGCGCACGCCGGGCGTGAGGCAGGCGCGGGTGCAGGCCGCCAGCGCGCGCGCCGAAGTGGTGTGGGCGCCGGGCCAAGCCCGTTTGTCGGCGCTGCTGGAGGCGGTGCGGCGCGCCGGCTACGGCGCGCTGCCCGACACCGCCGCCTCCGAGCGCGCTGTACGGGCCAGCGAAAGCCGCGCGCTGCTGTGGCAGCTCTTCGTGGCCGGCTTTTGCATGATGCAAGTGATGATGTACGCCTCGCCCGCCTACCTGGCCGGTCCCGGCGGAATCGCCCCCGACCAGTCCAGGCTGCTGCAGTGGGCCTCCTGGCTGCTGTGCATCCCGGTGGTGCTTTTTTCCTCGCGGCCCTTCTTCGGCGGCCTGGCGCGCAGCCTGCGCAACCGGCGCATCGGCATGGACGTGCCGGTGGCGCTGGGCATCGCCGCCACCTTCGCCGCCAGCACCGCGGCCACTTTCGACCCCGCCGGGCCACTCGGCGGCGAGGTGTATTTCGATTCCCTCTCCATGTTTGTCTTCTTCCTGCTCGGCGGGCGATGGCTCGAGATGCGCGCCCGCCACCGGGCGGCGTCGCGCCTGGAAGACCTGCTGTGCGCGCTGCCCGAGGCGGTGGAGCGCATCGGCGCGGACGGGCGGGCCCATTGGGTCAACCCACGCCAACTGCGCCGCGGCGACGTGCTGCGCGTGCAGGCCGGCCAGCGCTTCGCGGCCGACGGAACCCTGGCCCACGGCCGCACCGAAGTGGACGAAGCCCTGCTCACCGGCGAGTCGCTGCCGGTGGCCAAAGTTCCCGGCGACCCGGTGGTGGCGGGCAGCGTCAACTGCGGCCAGCCGGTGCTGGTGCGCGTGGATCGCCTTGGCGCCGACACGCGGCTGGGCGGCATCCAGGCCCTGGTGCGCGACGCGGCCTCGCAAAAGCCGGGCTGGGCCGGGCTGGCGCAGCGTTGCTCCGCGCCTTTTCTCTGGGCCGTGCTGCTGCTGGCCGCCGCGGCGGGCGCGGCCTGGTCGACGGTCGATCCGTCCAAAGCGGTTGCCGTCGCGGTGGCGGTGCTCATCGTCACCTGCCCGTGCGCACTGTCGCTGGCGGCGCCTTCCGCGCTGCTGGCCGCGACCGGCGCGCTCGCCCGCCGTGGCGTGGTGCTGCGCCGGATCGACGCCCTGGAAGCGCTGGCCGAGGTCGACCTGCTGTTCGTCGACAAGACGGGCACCTTGACCGAAGACCGCGTCGCGCTGGAGTCCGTGGAACCGCTGGAGCCGGCCGGCGGCCCCGATGCCCGGCGGGACTGGCTGCCGATGGCCGCCGGCCTGGCCGCCTGGTCGTCGCACCCGCTGTCGCGCGCGCTGGCCGAAGCCGGCGCGCAGGCGGAGCCCGCGGCAGGCTGGACCGACGTCCGGGAAGTCCCGGGCCGCGGCCTGCAGGGCAGGGCGGCGGACGGCCGCTTGTGGCGGCTGGGCGGCCAAGCGTGGGTGGAAGGCGGTCGCGCTGCCCGGCAAGACGGGCGAGACGACGGCGGCCTGATGCTTTGGTTCGGTGCCGAGGGCCGCTCCTGGGCCCGCTTCCATTTGCGCGAACGGTTGCGTCCCGACGCCGAAGAGGCGATCCGCAGGCTGCGCGGCGACGGCGTGCGCGTCGAGTTGCTGTCGGGCGACCTGGACCACCGCGTCCAGGCGATGGCTCGGCGGCTGGGGCTCGACGCGGCCCACGGCGCCGCCACGCCGGCGGACAAGCTCGCCATCGTGCGCCGCGCGCAGGCCGCGGGCCGGCGTGTCGCGATGGTGGGCGACGGCCTGAACGACGCACCGGTCCTGGCCCAGGCCCAGGTGTCGTTCGCCCTGTCGCATGGCGCCGGGCTGTCTCAATCGAACGCCGACGCGGTGCTTCTGTCCGACCGCCTGCTGGATGTCTGGCGGGCACGCCGGCTGGCGCGGCGCACGCTCCGTGTGATGCGCCAGAACCTGGCCTGGGCCGCCGCCTACAACCTGTGCTGCGTGCCGCTGGCGCTGGCGGGCTGGCTGCCGCCGTGGGCGGCGGGGCTGGGCATGGCGGGCTCGTCGCTCGCGGTGGTGCTCAACGCGCTGCGCCTGTCGCGTTGGCCCGCGTGCGAGGTCGGCGGCGCCAAGGCCGCGCCGGCCGCGCGGCCCCGCTCCCCGGTCCAGGCGCCGCGGTGGGCCGCCTGAAGAATCCATGAAAAAGGAATGCGCGATGGACGTCCTGTACCTGCTCGTCCCGATGTCGGTGGTGCTGGTCTTCCTCGTCATGGGTTTGTTCGCCTGGGCCTTGCAGTCGGGCCAGTTCGACGACCTGGAACGCGAAGGCGAGCGCATTTTTTCTTCCGCCGATTCGGCCCCGGTTGACCAGGATCAAGGCGCGCGCCGGCCTCCTTCTGAAGAATGAATCCTGACGCCGGCGACCCGCCGCGCGGGCCCGCGAGGGCCGTCAACAAGGAGCGATGAATGGCAACCCCCGCATCGGCGGCCCCGGCCGCGGCGAACCCCGCGGACCGCACAGGCCCCGGCTACTTCAACGACGCCGTCGTGCGCCAGTTCACGCTGGCGGCGGTGCTTTGGGGCCTGGTCGGCATGGCGGTGGGCGTGCTGATCGCCGCGCAGATGGCCTGGCCGGAGCTGAACTTCGGCGTGCCCTGGCTCAGCTTCGGCCGCCTGCGGCCGCTGCACACCAACGCGGTGATCTTCGCCTTCGGCGGCTGCGCGCTGTTCGCCAGCAGCTACTACGTGGTGCAGCGCACCTGCCAGGTCAGGCTCTTCGGCGGCGGGCTGGCGGCCTTCACCTTCTGGGGCTGGCAGGCGGTGATCGTGCTGGCCGCGGTCTCGCTGCCCCTGGGCTACACCAGCGGCAAGGAGTACGCCGAGCTGGAGTGGCCGATCGACATCCTGATCACGCTGGTCTGGGTTTGCTACGCCATCGTCTTCTTCGGCACCATCGGTACCCGCAAGGTGCGGCACATCTACGTGGCCAACTGGTTCTTCGGCGCCTTCATCCTCACGGTGGCGCTGCTGCACCTGGTCAACAGCGCCGCCATCCCCGTGAGCCTGACCAAGAGCTACTCGGCCTACGCCGGCGTGCAGGACGCGATGGTGCAGTGGTGGTACGGCCACAACGCGGTGGGCTTCTTCCTGACGGCGGGCTTCCTGGGGATGATGTATTACTTCATCCCGAAGCAGGCCGAGCGGCCGGTCTACAGCTACCGCCTGTCGATCGTGCACTTCTGGGCGCTGATCTTCACCTACATGTGGGCCGGCCCCCACCACCTGCACTACACGGCGCTGCCGGACTGGGCGCAGAGCATCGGCATGGTGTTCTCGCTGGTGCTGCTGGCGCCGAGTTGGGGCGGCATGATCAACGGGATCATGACCCTCTCGGGCGCCTGGCACAAGCTGCGCGACGACCCGATCCTGAAGTTCCTCATCGTCTCGCTGTCGTTCTACGGCATGAGCACCTTCGAGGGGCCGATGATGTCGATCAAGACCGTCAACGCGCTGAGCCACTACACCGACTGGACGGTGGGCCACGTGCACAGCGGCGCGCTCGGCTGGGTGGGCCTGGTCTCGATGGGCACCCTCTACTACCTGGTGCCGCGCATGTTCGGCAAGGCGCAGATGCACAGCAAGGCGGCCATCGAACTGCACTTCTGGATGGCCACCTTGGGCATCGTGCTCTACATCGCCGCGATGTGGATCTCCGGCGTGATGCAAGGCCTGATGTGGCGAGCCGTGAACCCCGACGGCACGCTGGTCTACAGCTTCGCCGAGAGCGTCAAGGCGTCCTTCCCGTTCTATGTGGTGCGGTTGATGGGCGGGGTGCTGTACCTCGGCGGCATGGGGGTGATGGCCTGGAACGTCGCGATGACGGCGCGCGGCGCCTTGCTCCGACCGGTGCGCATCCCCATGGCCGGAACGCCGGCGCACGCCTGAACCATCGACCGAGAGACACAAAATGGCGAACAACCACCCTTCGGCGGCCGGCTTCTCGCACGAGAAGATCGAGACCAGCAACTTCCTGATGATCGCGCTCATCCTGCTCGTTGTGGCGGTGGGCGGCCTGGTCGAGATCGTGCCGCTGTTCTTCCAGAAGAGCACCACCCAGCCCGTTCCCGGGCTCAAGCCCTACACCGCGCTGCAGGTGGCCGGCCGCGACGTCTACGTGCGCGAGGGTTGCTACAACTGCCACTCGCAGATGATCCGCCCCTTCCGCGCCGAGACGCTGCGCTACGGCCACTA
>CBJNAE010000356.1:0-4297 GCA_966433995.1 uncultured Ideonella sp.
GGCCGTGCGGAAGCCGCCGTCATCGGGTCGGACCAGGTCGCCGATCTGGCGGGCGCGGCCCTGGGCAAGCCCGGCAACCACACCAACGCGGTGGCGCAGTTGCGGGCGATGAGCGGCCGCGAGGTGGTGTTCCACACCGCGGTGGCGGTGGCCTGCGCCGCGCGGCGGTTCGAGTCGGTCGCGGTGGTGTCGGTGCGCGTGCGTTTCCGCGGGCTCTCCGAGGCGGAGATCGAGCGCTATCTGCGAATCGAAAAGTCCTATGACTGCGCGGGCAGCGCCAAAGTAGAAGGCCTGGGCATCGCCTTGCTGGCCTCCGTGGAATCCGACGACCCCACCGCCTTGATCGGGCTGCCGCTGATCCAGACCTGCGCCCTGCTGCGGCAGGTGGGCATCGATCCCTTGGACGAGCCGACGAGGAGCGAGCCATGAGCGTCCGCGATGACGGCGCGGGCAAAGCGCCGGGAAGCCTTTTCCTCATGCCCAACACCCTGGACTTGGGCTGCGGTGCCTCCGATTGCCCGGACATCGAGACCGCCCTGCCCCGGGTGGTGATCCAGCAGGCGGCGCGCCTGACCCACTGGGTGGCCGAGAACGCGAAGTCGACGCGGGCCTTCCTCAAACGCGTGGATGCGGTGCAGCCGCTGAGCCAGCCGCTGCAAAGCCTGTCGATCCTGGAGCTGCCCCGCCCGCCCAAGGGCGCCCAGGGCCCCGCGCCCCAGGACTTGGCCGCCCTGTTGAAGCCGGCGCTCGACGGCCACGACATCGGGTTGATCTCGGAAGCGGGCCTGCCCGGGGTGGCCGACCCGGGGTCGAACCTGGTCCAGGCGGCGCATGCGGCCGGGATCCGGGTGCAGCCGCTGAGCGGCCCCAGCGCCCTGATGCTGGCCCTGGCGGCCAGCGGCTTGCAGGGCCAATGCTTCGCCTTCGTGGGCTACCTGCCGGTGGACGCCGGCCAGCGGGCGGCGCGGCTGCGCGAGATGGAGGGCATGTCCAAGCGCCACCGGCAGACCCAGTTGTTGATAGAGACGCCCTACCGCAACCCGGCGGTCTGGTCGGCGCTGCTGCAGCACCTTCACGGCGAAACCCGCCTGTCGGTGAGTTGCGGCCTCACCCTGCCCCAGGGTTTCTCGATGACCAGGACAGTGGCCCAGTGGAAGCGGCAGGAACCGCCGCTGCAGTTGCCCACCGACACGCCCGCGGTTTTCAGCTTCCTCGCCGGCGGGGATTGACCGCCGAGCCCATCGGTCATGAAGGCTGGTTTTCGCCGTTCCGCTTGGCGCCGAACAGCGCGGCGACCTTCTTCTTGGGTTTGATGTTGGGTGACAGGCTTCGCCCGGCGCTCACCGCCAGCGCAGCGGGCTCGGTCTCGGCGGCGGCCGTGTTGCCGCTGGGTTCGTAGGGCTTGTCGAAGAACGGGTCGCGCGGCGCCGCGGGCGGGGCGCGGCGCGGCGGCGCACTAGGACGGGGGGACGCCTCTTCGCGACGGCCCGCATAGGCGCCGCGCGACTCGGAAGAGCGCTCGCGCGGCTCGCGTCTGGGGCGCTCGCTGTCCAGCTCCAGCGGCTCCAGTTCGATCTTTTTCTTGATGAGCTTCTCGATGTCGGCGACCAGCCTGGCGTCTTCGCGCGCGACCAGGGTCACCGCCACGCCCGACGCGCCCGCGCGGCCGGTGCGGCCGATGCGGTGGACTTAGTCCTCGGCATTGAAGGGCACATCGAAGTTGAAGACCGCCGGCAGGTCGGCGATGTCCAGGCCACGCGCTGCCACGTCGGTGGCCACCAGCACGTCGACCTCGCCGCGCTTGAAGGCTTCCAGCGCCTTCAGCCGCTCGTCCTGCGACTTGTCGCCGTGCAGGGCGTTGGTGCGCAGGCCGTCGCGCTCGAAGGAGCGCGCGAGCCGGGCGCAGCCGAGCTTGGAGTTCACGAAGACGATCGATTGCGAGAGCGAGCGCTCCTTGATGACCTGCAGGACAGCCGCGCGCTTGTCGTCGGCGTCGACGCTGTAGAAGCGCTGCTCGACGGTGGACGCGGTGGCGTTGGGACGGGCCACCTCGACCAGGATGGGGTTCTGCAGGTAGCTTTCGGCCAACCGCTTGATCTCTGGGGAGAAGGTGGCCGAGAACAGCAGCGTCTGGCGCTGCTTGGGCAGGTAGCTCAGGATGCGCTGCAGGTCCGGCAGGAAACCGATGTCGAGCATGCGGTCGGCTTCGTCCAGCACCACGTATTCCACCTGGTTGAGCACGCAGTTCTTCGCCTCGATGTGGTCCAGCAGCCGGCCCGGCGTGGCGATCAGCACTTCGACGCCGGCCTTGAGTTCCAGCGTCTGCGGCTTCATGTCGACGCCGCCGAAGACCACCGCGGCGCGCAGCTTGGTGTGCTTGGCGTAGGTCTTGACGTTGTTGGCCACCTGGTCGGCCAGTTCGCGGGTCGGCGCGATGACCAGGGCGCGCACCGGGTGCCGGGCCGGCGACATGCTGGGGTTCTCGTGCTTGAGCATCTTCTGCAGCAAGGGGATGGAGAACGCCGCGGTCTTGCCGGTGCCCGTCTGCGCCGCGCCCATCACGTCGCGGCCCTGCAGGACGACCGGGATCGCCTTTGCCTGGATCGGCGTCATGCCGGTGTAGCCGGAATCGAGCACAGCGCGCAGCAGCTTGGGATCCAGCGGCAGGGAGTCGAAGCGAGGGGGGGGGGCGGCCGGCGCCGTCTCTGGGGCGGCGTCGCGCACGCCTTCGGCCGAGGTAATGTCTGTCATCCCGGGATTATCCCCTGCCGGCGGGAACCGTCCCGCCCGGCCGCCTCCGGCACGTCCCGCCCCCCGTATCCGCAGGGCCCGCCCGGCGGCACCGCACCACTAGAATCGCCCCACTTCGCCACTTCGGGAAGCCGTCGCCGGCCCCCTTCCCCCATGATTCTCGTGACTGGAGGCGCCGGCTTCATCGGCGCCAACTTCGTGCTCGACTGGCTTGCGCAGTCCGACGAACCCGTGATCAACCTGGATGCCCTCACCTACGCGGGCAACATGGAGAACCTGGCGTCGCTGAAAGACGACCCGCGGCACGTCTTCGTGCACGGCGACATCAACGACGCGGCGGTGCTTTCCCAAATTTTCCTTCAGCACCGGCCGCGCGCCGTCGTCCATTTCGCCGCCGAGAGCCACGTGGACCGCAGCATCCACGGCCCCGGCGCTTTCATCAAGACCAACGTGGAAGGCACCTTCGTGCTGCTGGAGGCCACCCGGCAGCACTGGCTTTCACTGGACGAAGCCGGCAAGCAGGCCTTTCGCTACCTGCACGTCTCCACCGACGAAGTGTTCGGTTCGCTCGGCCCGGGCGCCGCGCCCTTCACCGAATCGCATCCTTACGAGCCCAACAGCCCCTATTCCGCCAGCAAGGCCGCCAGCGACCACCTCGTGCGGGCCTGGTACCACACCTACGGCCTGCCGGTGCTCACCACGCACTGCAGCAACAACTACGGGCCCTTCCACTTCCCCGAGAAGCTGATCCCGCTGATGATCGTCAACGCCCTGGCCGGCAAGCCGTTGCCGGTCTACGGCGACGGCCGGCAGATCCGCGACTGGCTCTACGTGAAGGACCACTGCGCCGCCATCCGCGAAGTGCTGGCACGCGGCAAAGTCGGCGAAACCTACAACATCGGCGGCTGGAACGAGAAGCCCAACATCGAGATCGTGGAGACCGTCTGCGCCCTGCTCGACGAGTTGCGCCCCGACCCGGCCGGCCCCCGCAAGCGGCTCATCACGCACGTGAAGGACCGCCCCGGCCACGACCGCCGCTACGCGATCGACGCCCGCAAGCTCGAACGCGACCTGGGCTGGAAGCCGGCGGAGACTTTCGAGACGGGCATCCGCAAGACCGTCGAGTGGTACCTGGCCAACGCCGACTGGGTGGCCCGCGTGCAAAGCGGCGCCTACAAGGACTGGCTGGCCACGCAATACAGCGGCGCCAAGCCCAGCGCCGAGCCGGTCGAGCACTACGCGGCACCCCGGCCATGAAGATCCTGCTGCTCGGCAAGAACGGCCAGGTCGGCTGGGAACTGCAGCGCGCGCTGGCGCCGCTGGGCGACGTCGTCGCTCTCGACCTCGACAGCCCGGGCGACCTGCAGGCCGACTTCTCCCGGCCCGAGTCCCTGGCCCGCACCGTGCGCCTGGTGGCGCCGCAGGTCATCGTGAACGCCGCGGCCCACACAGCGGTCGACAAGGCCGAAAGCGAGCCCGAACTGGCCCGGGCGATCAACGCCACCGCGCCCGGCGTGCTGGCCCGCGAGGCCGCGGCCGCCGGCGC
>CBJNAE010000357.1:0-4295 GCA_966433995.1 uncultured Ideonella sp.
TCGAAGAGCCGGTGCGCCGCCAGCGTGGCGCGGCCGATCTGGTCGCGCAGGCGGATCAGGTGGCGCTGGTAGTGGCCCTCGCTCAGGATCACGTCCACCGTGCGCTCGCAATACTCCGAGCTGCTGACGTGGATCAGTGTCTTCAGGTCGGCCAGGTCGCTGGCCAGGCCGGCACCGCAGGCGATGAAACCCACCCGCAGCGCCGCCGACAGAGACTTGGAGAAGCTGCCGATGTAGATGGTGCGCTCCAGCTGGTCGAGCGCCGAGACGCGCGGCGCCGACGTCGGCTTGAAATCGGCCAGCGGATCGTTCTCCACGATCATCAGGTTGTGCTTCTCGGCCAGCTGCAGCACGCGGAAGGCCTTGGCCGCGGTCAGGTCCGACCCGGTCGGGTTGTGGGCCACGGACTGCGTGAAGAACAAGCGCGGCCGCAGCGCGGCGAGCAGGCGTGCGAGCGCTTCCAGGTCGGGCCCGTCGGCCAGCCGCGGCACGCCGACGATGCGCGCGCCGGCGAGCTTGAGTTTGCCGAACAAGGGGTAGTAGCCGGGCTCGTCGACCAGCACCGTGCCGCCGGGCGGGACGAAATAGCGGATGACGATGTCCATCGCCTCGTTGGCGCCGTGGGTGAGCACGAGCTGGCGCGGCTCGGCGCCGATGCCGAAGCCGGCCAGCCGGCGCACCAGGTGCAGCCGCAGCGGCTCGTAGCCGAAGCGGCCGCCATAGCGGAACAGCGTGCCCAGGCCGGTGCGCACCACCTTGTGGTGGTGTTTGTCCAGCCGCGCCCCGGACAGCCAGGCCACCGGCGGGAAGCCGTCGCCCACCGCCAGCGCGCCGGGTTCGGACTTCAACTGCTCGCGCATCATCCAGACGATGTCCAGTGCGCGGCCGAGCGAACCGGCCTCTTCCTCCGGCGCCTTGGGCCGGGCCAGCTTGCGCACGAAATAGCCGGATCCCCGGCGCGGCTCGACCAGGCCGCGCGAGACCAGTTGTTCGAACGAGGCCACGACGGTGTTCTTCGCATAGCCGTGCAACTGCGCCAGCTCGCGCAGCGAGGGCAGCTTGTCGCCGGCCTGGTAGGCACCCTCCCGGATCTGGCGCTCGATCGCGAGCGCGAGCGTGAGGGCGATGGAGGTGGGTTTTCCCGTACGCGCCGGCGTCATGTCGTGACCCCGTCCCTTCTTCGAATTGGCGGCGCATGGACTGTGGCACGAAGGGCCGCAGTCCGGATCGCCGGGCGCCGGTGTCCCGGCCAACTGTACCAGTCGACACTGGTACAGCCGGCCTAAAGTGTCTCATCGCAATCCAAGCCAGACACCCCCGGAGACACCGATGGCCGTCGACTCACGCCTCCCCGAATTCCGCGCCCTGAGCCCGGCGCAGCGCTTCCAGCACGTGGCCCGCGCCACCGGCCTCACGGCGGACGAGGCCGCCCTGATGGCGCAGGCCGGTGCCCTCGGCGTCGACCGCGCCGACGGCATGATCGAGAACGTCATCGGCACCTTCGAACTGCCCTTCGGCGTGGCCGGCTACTTCCAGGTGAACGGCCGCGACGTGCTGGTGCCAATGGTGGTGGAGGAGCCCTCGGTGGTCGCCGCCGCCTCGTACATGGCCAAGATCGCGCGCGGCTGCGGCGGCTTCAGCACCTCCAGCACCGGCCCGTTGATGCGCGCGCAGGTGCAGGTGCTGGGCATCACCGACCCCCACGGAGCGCGCCAGGCACTGCTGAAGGGCCGCGACGAGATCATGGCCGTGGCCAACAGCCGCGACAAGGTGCTGATCGGCCTGGGCGGCGGCTGCCGCGACATCGAAGTGCACGTCTTCGCCGACACGCCGCGCGGCGCGATGGTCGTGATGCACCTGATCGTCGACGTGCGCGACGCGATGGGCGCCAACACTGTGAACACGATGGCCGAGGCGGTGTCGCCGCTGGTGGAGAAGCTCACGGGCGGCTCGGTGCGCCTGCGCATCCTGTCCAACCTCGCCGACCTGCGGCTGTCGCGCGCGGCGGTGCGGCTCACGCCCGAGTCGCTGGCCACCGGGCAGCGCAGCGGCGAGCAGATCATCGAAGGCGTCCTGGACGCCCACGCCTTCGCCGCCATCGACCCCTACCGCGCGGCCACGCACAACAAAGGGGTGATGAACGGCATCGACCCGGTGATCGTCGCCACCGGCAACGACTGGCGCGCGGTGGAGGCAGGCGCCCACGCCTACGCCTGCCGCGGCGGCCGCTACGGCTCGCTGACGCACTGGGAGAAGGACAAGGCCGGCGCGCTCGTCGGCACCATCGAGATGCCGATGCCGGTGGGCCTGGTGGGCGGGGCGACCAAGACGCATCCGCTGGCCCGGCTGGCGCTGAAGATCCTGGGCGTCGCCTCGGCGCAGGAGCTTGGCGAAATCGCGGTGGCCGTCGGCCTGGCGCAGAACCTCGGCGCACTGCGCGCGTTGGCCACCGAAGGCATCCAGCGCGGGCACATGGCGCTGCACGCCAGGAACATCGCGCTGATCGCCGGCGCCGCCGGCGAGGAAGTCGACCGGGTTGCCCGGCGCATGGCCGACGAGCGCGACGTGCGGGCCGACCGTGCCCTCGAATTGCTCAAGGAGATGCGCGGCGCCTGACGGCGCCCATTTGTTCACCAACACAAAGCAGACGGAGACAAACATGACGACCACGACCGATCGGAAGAACCCCTCCCCCGCCCGTGGGCCGAGGCGGCGCCTGGCGGCGCGCGCCGCCATCGCCGGCGCGGCACTGTGCGCGGCCATGGCCGCGCCTGCCCAGGACATCAAGCTCGGCTTCAACGCAGACCAGTCCGGCACCGGCGTGGCCGAACTCGGCGTGGCCGCGCGCCACGGCTTCGACCTGGCGATCGAGGACATCAACAAGGCCGGCGGCCTGCTCGGCAAGAAGGTCGTCGGCGTGGTGCGCGACGACAACGGCCAGCCGCCGAAGTCGATCCAGAACATGACCGAGCTGCTGGACAGCGAGAAGGTCGTCGCCGTCATCGGCCCCACCAACTCCGGCAACGCGCTGGCCTGGCTGCACCTGCCGCAGCAGAAGAAGGTGCCGGTGATCGTGCCGGTGGCCACCGCCACCGACATCACCAGGCGCTACGCCAAGGAGCCGCAGAACTACATCTACCGCATCTCCATGGTCGACCGCGAGCAGGTGGCGCTGCTGGTCGCCTACGCGGTCAAGGCCACCAAGAACCAGAAGATCGCCTTCATCGCCGACACCACCGGCTTCGGCCAGCAGGGCATGAAGGACCTGACCGAGGTGCTGGCCGCCCACGGGCACAAGCCGGTCGCGGTGGAGAAGTTCGGCCCGAAGGACACCGACATGACCGCGCAGCTCGGCAAGATCCGCGACGCCGGCGCCGACACCGTGGTGGTCTACGGCCTGGCCGACGCCAACGCCCACCTGCTGCGCAGCATGGAGAAGATCAACTTCATGCCCACGCTGCTGGGTACGTGGGGCAACATGAGCACGCCGCTGCTGAACATCGCGGGCAAGAAGCTGGCCGAGCACATCGTCTTCGCCACCTCCACCGCCGAGGACAGCAACCCGCGCGCCGCGGCCCTGGCGGCCCGGGTGCGCGAGCGCTTCCCGTCGATGCCCACCTTCGTCGCCGCGGCGCAGTCGTACGACTCGGTGATGCTGCTGGCCGCCTCGATCAAGAAAGCGGGCACCACCGACGGCGAGAAGGTGGCGGCGACGCTGGAGACCGACATGCCCGACACCCAGGGCATCGTGAAGCTCTACCAGAAGCCCTTCGCCAAGGACGACCACGAAGGCCTGTCGGTCAGCGACTTCCACCTGGCCCGGTGGCGCGACGGCAAGGTGACCGCCTACAACGACGCGATCACCAAGGCCTTCACGCCGGCCGACTTCAAGAAGTAAACCCGAAGAAAGAGCCCGCGCCCACGTGGGCCGCCCGGAGACGAGCGATGACGAGCAATGTGCTTCAAGCGATGCTGAGCGGCCTGGCCCTGGGCGGCATCTACGCCCTGGTGGCCCTGGGCTTCAGCATCACCCACACCACGACGAAGACGCTGAACTTCGGCCAGGGCGAGTTCCTGGTCGCGGGTTCGTTCGTCGCGGTGGCGGCACTGCTGCTGCTGGCCGGCAAGGGCCCTACCTCCGTCCTGGCTGCGGCCGACGTCACGCTGCCGCGCTACGGCCTGGCGCTGCTGGCCTCGCTGACGGTGCTGGGCTGCCTGGGCGCGCTGCTGTACTTCGCGGCGGTGCGGCCCTTCTTCGGCGTGTCCGGCATGGCGTGGATCATGAGCACCATCGG
>CBJNAE010000358.1:0-4275 GCA_966433995.1 uncultured Ideonella sp.
TAGTCCAGTGAAACGGAGAAATCGGAAGTGCGATTTCTCCGTTTCACTGGACTAGAGCCGAATGGGCATGAGTCCATCGATGAAGGAAGCTTTCAACCAGGACGGACAGCCATCGGGCCTGACTTCCGAGGAAGCTTCTCGCCGCCTCGCCCGCGACGGTCCCAATCGTTTGCCGGCACTCGATTTGAAGAGCCCATGGCGCATCGCGTGGTCGGTGGCGACGCAGCCGATGTTCCTGCTGCTCCTCTTCACCGCAGCGGTGTACGCCGCGCTCGGCGATGGTCTGGACGCCGCCACGCTGGGCTTGTCGGTGCTGGCCGTGGGCGGGCTTTCCTTCTACCAGGAGCAACGCACCACGCGCGTCTTGAACGCCCTGAAAGACCTGTCGAGCCCGAGATGCTCGGTGATGCGGGACGGACGCAGCATCCGGGTGCCCAGCCAGGAATTGGTCTGCGGGGACTTGCTGGTTGTCAACGAAGGGGACCGCCTGGCCGCCGACGCGCTCCTCGTCGAATGCAACGGACTGAGCGTCGACGAGTCATTGCTGACCGGCGAGGCGCATCCTGTGTTGAAGTCCGCCCGGCGCGCGGCAGGCGACGGGGACGAGGCACAAGCGCAGCTCCATGCCGGCAGCCTGGCGGTGCAGGGGGACGGCCTGGCCGTGGTCACGGCCACCGGTGCGAAGACCGCGCTGGGGCGCATCGGCGGCTCGCTGTCGCGAATCCAGCCGATCGAAAGCCGGCTGCAATCGGAACTCAGGCGGCTGGTCCAGGCCGTGGCGGTGCTGGCGCTGATCACCTGCCTGGCCGCGGCCACGCTGTATGCGCTGCGCGAAGGCTCCTGGACAGCCGGCCTGCTGGTCGGCCTGACGCTGGCGATGGCCCTCATCCCCGAGGAATTCGCCGTCGTGTGGAGCGTGATGCTCGCGCTCGGCGCGTGGCGGCTGTCGCAGCACCAGGTGTTGACCCGCCAACCGCAGGCGATCGAATCGCTGGGGACCGTCACCGTGCTGTGCGTGGACAAGACCGGCACCCTGACGCACAACCGCATGACGCTGGCGCGGGCGCACGACGGTGCGGGGCAGGTCGCCCTGTCTGCCGGGTCCGGCTCGCCCTTGCTGAGCGCCGCCCGGCTGGCGAGCGTTCCCGCCGGCGCGGAACCGATGGACCGGGCCATCTTCCAGGCGGCGCCGTCCACGCCCGAAGAGAGGGCGTTGAAACCCGGCCCGCGCCTGGGGGTGCGCGCAGGCAGGCCCTGGGTCAGCCACTGGTGGGAGGACGGCGAGGAAGGCTGGCGGGTATTTGTCAAGGGCGCGGCCGAATCGGTGCTGGCGCAATGCGAGCCCGACGGTGGACGCGTCGACCGCATGAAGGAACTCGCCCTTCAATGGAGCGCGGAGGGGATGCGCGTGCTGGCGGTCGCGCAAGGCGGCGCTCCGCATCCCGGCCCCGACGGCGGCCTGGCGCCGGATGCGCGGCTGACGGCAGCAGGCCTGCTGGGGTTCATGGACCCGCTGCGGGACGAAGTGCCCCGGGCCGTGAGGCAGTGCCACGAGGCGGGTGTGCGCGTGCTGATGATCACGGGCGATTCGCCCGTGACCGCGTTGGCGATCGCACGGCAGGCCGGCCTGCCTGTCGACGAAAAACAGGAGATCTTCACCGGCGCCCAGTTGGCCGGCCTCTCTGATCTGCAACTTCGGCAGGCGGTCGGGAACGCCGCCGTTTTCGCGCGCATGGACCCGGCGCAGAAGCTCCGCGTCGTGCAAGCCCTGCAGCACTCCGGTGAAGTGGTCGCGATGACGGGAGACGGCGTCAACGACGCGCCGGCGCTTCGCGCCGCGCACATCGGCGTGGCCATGGGACGCCGCGGAACCGACGTCGCCCGCGAGGCGGCCGCGCTGGTGCTTCTGGACGACAACTTTGCGTCGCTGGTGGATGCCGTGCGCGGCGGCCGGCGCATCTTCGTCAACCTGCAGAAGGCGCTGGGCTACCTCTTCGCCGTTCATGTGCCCATCGTCGGCATCTCGCTGATGCCGGTGCTGCTGGGCGGGCCGGTTCTGCTGCTGCCCTTGCACGTCGTCCTGCTGGAACTCATCATCGACCCCGCCTGCTCCCTGGTTTTCGAAGCCGAGCCCGAGCCCGACGACTGCATGCGCACGCCGCCACGCGCGGCCTCCACGAAGCTGTTCTCGCCACAGGCGGCGGCGAAAGCGCTCGGCGTGGGCCTGATCGCGCTGTGCGCGACGCTGGCCGTGCAGTGGCTGGCCCACCGGCAAGGCGCCTCGGACGGCCTGCTGCGATTGCTCAGCCTTTCCAGCATCGTCGCGGCCAACCTGGCGATGCTGGCCTGGTTCCGTGGCCTGCGCCCGGACCACGACCACGCGAACAGGGTTTTCGACGGCCTGGTGCTCGGCGTGGCGGGGGGCTGGTCGGTCTTGCTGGCTGTGCCCGCGACGGCGCGCCTGTTCGGTCTGCCGGTCCTGGCGGGCGAGCCATTGGCGTTGGCGCTGGGCCTCACGGTTGGCCTGGCGGTGGCGGCCCTGTGGCGGCTGGCGCGCGCGCGCCGGTCATCAAGGCGCCGTTGACCTCGGCACCATCGGGTTCGCTTCGGCCTAGTGGGCCGTAACACTGAAATCGCACATCCGATTTCTCTGTTTCACTGGACTAGCATGCGCGCGCGCCGCGCTTGCGGGGTTTCGGCCCTTCTCCGGGGCGGAACGCGACGACCCTCTGCACCTTCCCGCCCGGCCCGGCCAGATGGGCCCGGCCGGTGGCGATCTGGATGTCCACAGGCCCCGAGCCCTGGCGTTCGAGGAATTCGCCCAGCACGGCGCGAGCGCGTTGCATGGCCGCCTCGGCGACGGCGCCCCGCAATGGCGTGGTCAGCGACAGCCGGCAAATCCCGGTCTGTCGGAGTTGAAAGTCGAACAGCCCGGCGCCCTCTTCCAACACAGTGGAAAGCGCCAAGGGGAGGACAGGCACGCCACCGCTGCGGGAAGTCCCCAGGCGCAGTGTGTCGTCGGTCCGGCCCTGCACCCGGAGAACCGGCAGCGGCGAGCCGCAAGCGCACGGCCGGGCCTCCAGAGCGACGCTGTCGCCCAGGTCGTAGCGATCAAGGGTTGAACGAGGTTGGCCAGGTTGGTGAGCAGCACCGAAGCGCCCGCTACGCCGGGTTCGACGGGGCGGCCGGCCCCGTCCACCGGTTCCAGGATGAGCCAGTCGCTGTTGAGGTGGAGCCGTCCATGCGCGCATTCGCAGGCGATGGTGAAGAACTCCGACGCACCGTAGCTGTCGACCACCGCGCAATCGAAGGTCTCCCCCACGAAGCGGCGCATGGTGGGCGTCAATGTTTCGCCCCCGGTCCAGATCTCGCGCGGCCGGATGTCCAGCCGGCCGGAATGCTTCTCTTCGGCCAACAGCACGGCTACGCTGGGATAGGTGCCGACGATGGTGGGTGCGATGCGCTCCAGTTCGCGCGAAAGTTCCTTGTGGGGCTGCATGAAGGAAACCTGGTGGATCACCTGCCGCAGCGCCGGATTGAGCCGGCGCCACCGCTCGGCGTTCACGGTGCTGGCGAAATGGCCGGCCGTGGCACCGATGAATGCCACGCTTTCCGTGCCGAACCAAGGATCCAGCCAACGGTGCATGGGCCTGGGATTGGCATGGCGCATCGCCTCGATCGCGTCATAGACCGCCAGGGCCGCGGCGTCCTGGATGAAAACGGCCGGCTCGCCGTGGCTGCCCGAGCTTTCCCACACGGTGTAGCGGCCCAGGTAAGGGTCGGCGATTCGCGCCGGGTCGGCCACGAAGCGGCGCAAATCCGCCAGACGGACGCGGGAGTCCGTCACCCAATGGTCGAATTCAGCCATCAGCTCCGCCTTGCGCGCCGCAGGCCATTCCTCGAACGGCGCCTGCGCGCCATGGCGGCCCATCAAGCGCCGGTAGAGCGGCGAATCGTTGGCGGCCGTTTCGAGCAGCCGGCGCAGCCGCGCGCTGCGGCGGGCCTGCAGGCTCGCGGGGCTTGCATGGCTGGCCCTGGCAACGTCGCCAGCCGCCTGCAGGCTTTCCAACCAATCGAAAACGACAGTCATGGCATTGAATCGGCGCGAGTTCCCGCGTTCCGATTGAAAGGCGGCTCGACCCTTGTCGGCTTGCGTTGGATCAAACGTCGGCGTCACCGCGGCCGCGGCGGTGGCTGTGGCGACCAAGGCGGGCGCGCGCCTCGGGCTGAATCCACGACACTGCGCGCGGCCAGCGATTCGTCCAGCAAGCGCGC